>JBMLPQ010000172.1:0-22636 GCA_049242025.1 Sediminibacterium sp. | reverse complement strand
CTGGAGCAGAAATAGGTTGTTGCTTATAAATCTCACTTAAAAAATGCACGTTGAAACGCAAGAAGTCGATTAATTCACAAGTGCTATCAATTTCAGCTTGAAACGCATTTTTACTTTGGCCCAACATGGTTGCAGCCAACATTTGAAAACGATATTTGGTAGCCAATAAATCAGCAGCTTTTAAAAAAATATGTGCTCTATTCTCCCAACTCATTGCAGCCCATTTTTCTTTAGCTTGTAGGGCAGAAGCAATAGCTAGATGAGCATGTTTTTCTTCACCTGCATTAAAATGGCCTAACACATGAGCTAATTCGTGTGGAGGATGAATGGCTGTTTTTTTATCGGTTCTTACCGCTTTCCCTCCAATATACATGGGAATATCTAACTGTTTTTTCTTTGCTTCAGCCAACGCTTTTTTTAGCGCAGCTTTCTCAGGACTTCCTGGTGCAAATTGAAGTACCGGTTCGTTGGCCGGCATAGGGTAAGAAAATGTACCAATACTCATAAGAGAAAATTTATAAAGTTTGAAGCCGCAAGTTACGAAGAAAACCGTATTAGGTTTTCGGCTACATTTGTGTATGGCTGTTATTTTATTTGATCCACCATGCAGAAACCTATTAGCCCCGCTTTCTACTACAAAAGCAGTGGCACAGTTTCATTTTGGTTTATTAAGTGTTAAGGAGCGATGGGAACTGTTGCTTAATGAGCCTTCCTATATTCATACAGCACCCTATTTGCAGGATTTATATTCGATTCCAATCAATATACATGAAGCAGGTTTATCTGAAGAAGCCATTTGGATTGACGCATCTGTTTTGCCCAATGAAATATTGATTGCTCAAATAAAGCAATTAGGAATCGGGGATTGTTTAATGGATGAGTTTGGATTGGTAGCAGGTAAATCCAATTTGCCATTTAGAGAGTTTGATCCAACCAATACTGCAGTTTATTTTACGCAGGCTAATAAAATTGATGAGATTGTAAGATTTCGCTTTCCTTGGGAAATCATGCAAATGAATGACGCAATCATTCGAAGTGATTTCGAAATAGTTACTAAAAATAGAATTTCGCAGCCCATTCCATCAACAGTGAATACCATTGGATCCGATCAAATTTTTATTGAGGAAGGAGCTAAGCTGGCATTTTGCACACTGAATGCGTCTTCGGGGCCAATTTATATTGGACGAAAAGCAGAAATCATGGAAGGTTCTGCCATTAGAGGACCGTTTGCGATTGGCTATAATTCGGTGGTAAAAATGAATAGCCGAATTTATGGGGGTACTTCATTAGGACCTTATTGTATGGGCGGAGGGGAAATCAAGAATGCAGTGATGATGGGTTATTCTAATAAAGCACATGATGGTTATCTTGGAGATGCAGTGATTGGGGAGTGGTGCAATTTAGGTGCTGGAAGTAGCAATAGTAATTTAAAGAACTCGGCAGGTACCATAAAAATATTCAGCATGGGTCTCAATGAATATGTATCAGTTGGTCAAAAATGTGGAGTGATCATGGGAGACTATTCAAGGGTAGCCATTAATTCTAGCTTGAATACGGGATCTATGATTGGCGTGAGTTGCAACGTGTTTGGAGAAGGATTGTTACACAATAATATTCCACACTTTAGTTTTGGAGTAAAGGGTAAGCAATATGATTTTACCACAGCCATTAAAGACATTAATAATTGGAAAGGATTAAAAGGAATGGAATTATCAACTCATGAAATAAATATTCTTCAGCATATATTTACAAACAACAAGCAATTATGAGAAAACAAATAGCAGCAGCAAATTGGAAAATGAATTTGACTGTACAACAAGGTGCCCAATTAATAGATGATTTATTGAGCAAACCCCACGAGTTAAAAGAAAATCAATTAGCCATATTTGCAGTGCCAGCTCCTTATTTAATGATGGCACAAGAAAAATTGGGCAATAAGAATAGGGTAGCTGTAGCTGCACAAAACTGTTACAGTAAAAAAAGTGGAGCCTACACAGGAGAAATTTCTGTTGAGATGCTTAACTCGATTGATGTACAATATGTGGTTTTAGGCCACTCTGAAAGAAGAGAATATTTTAATGAAAGCAACCAATTTTTAGCAGACAAAATTGATATTTGTTTAAGTAATCAAATCACACCCATTTTTTGTTGTGGAGAGCCATTGCAAATTAGAGAAGAAGGTACACAGAATGCATATGTAGCAGCTCAATTAAAAGAGTCTTTATTTCATTTAACTTCTGCACAATTGATCAATGTGGTGATTGCTTACGAACCAATCTGGGCAATAGGAACAGGCAAAACAGCTAGTAGTGATCAAGCACAGGAAATGCATGCATTTATTCGTGCCGAACTAGCGCATGTTTATGGTAAAGAAACAGCGGACCAAATTTCTATTTTATATGGCGGCAGTGTAAAAGCAAACAATGCAGTAGAGTTGTTTTCTCAACCAGATGTAGACGGTGGATTAGTAGGGGGCGCTTCATTAATTGCAGATGAATTTGCAGCAATAATTAATGCTTTAAAATAAACTGTGCTCTGCTGATTCTATCGTTGATGGCAATGCCAATTCCTTCATTCGGAAAATGCTCAGATAGAATGATGTCGTAGTGGTTGTTGTCAATTGCTCTTAGTGTTGCAAAAAGTTTACTTGCTGCAGTAGACAATTGATGGTCGGGTGCCAACATAAAATTATCAACGCCTTCATAGTAGGTGTGAAAACTGATGACTGCAATTTTTTTACCTACATGTACTTGAATGAGTTCAGGAATATTGCCCATGTATAAAGGAGTATGCGGTGCATAATGACTTTTGAGTTGACCCGGTGTAGCGGGGGAATCAGGGCGATGGTCTGAAATAGTTGGAGCATGATAAGCTGCAGCATCTACTACTTTCATTCCACTTACTGCAGCCAATTGTTCCGCAGTAATACTGCCCGCTCTGTGTAAAATAATGGACTCATCGGCCACTTCGCAAATGGTCGATTCTAATCCCACAATTGTATCTCCACCATCTAATATGTAAGCAATTTTTCCTTTCAACCCCTCCATTACGTGCTGTGCATTAGTAGGGCTAATATAACCTGAAGGGTTAGCGCTTGGTGCTGCAAGCGGGAAATCAATTTCTGCTAACAATGCCAAGCTAAGTGCTTGATTGGGCACCCGAATGGCCACTTTGTTGCTACCTGCTGTTGTAATATCTGGAACAGTTGATTGCTTGGGCAACAATAAAGTAAGGGGTCCGGGCATAAAATGCTGAGCCAATTTCCAACTAATTTCATCCACAAATGCATATTGGTGCATTTGATTAATATTGGAAATATGCAATATCAATGGGTTAAAACTAGGTCTATTTTTGGCAGCGTAAATTTTGGATACACTTGCTTCTGACAGCGCATTTGCAGCCAATCCATAAACCGTTTCAGTGGGTATGGCCACTAGTTCCCCAGCTTTTAAAAAAGCGGCAGCTATATTGATATCTGTGCCAATGGCCGTTTGCATAAGCAAAATTAACAACTTGTACTTGAATTGTCATTTAATTAAGCTTCTCAGACCTATCTTTGCAGCCTTATGAAGCATATTAGGAACTTTTGTATTATCGCACATATTGACCACGGTAAGAGCACATTGGCCGATCGATTGTTAGAACATACTAAATCGGTTGGTGAAAGGGATATGATGAACCAGGTCTTAGACGATATGGACTTAGAGCGGGAGAAGGGTATTACCATTAAGAGTCATGCCATCCAAATTAACTATACCCATAAAGGGGAAGTTTATACCCTCAACTTGATAGATACTCCAGGACACGTAGACTTTAGTTACGAAGTGAGCCGAGCTTTGGCCGCTTGTGAAGGCGCTTTATTATTGGTAGATGCTTCTCAGGGAATTCAAGCACAAACAATCAGTAACTTATACTTGGCTATTGATAACGACTTAGAAATCATTCCAGTGATTAATAAGATTGATATGGATGGAGCTAAAATTCCTGAAGTAACCGATCAGATTATTGATTTAATTGGCTGTAAGCAAGAAGATATTTTATTGGCTAGTGGAAAGTCTGGAATTGGTATTGATGAAATTCTACAAGCCATTGTAGAACGCATTCCTGCTCCTTCAGGAAGTGTGGATGCTCCTTTACAAGCATTGATTTTTGATAGTGTTTACAATAGTTTCAGAGGGATCATTATTTACTATAGAATAATGAATGGTACGTTGAAAAAGGGTGATAAAATCAGATTTGTTGCTACAGGGAAAGATTATATAGCCGACGAAGTAGGCGTGCTCAAATTCACGATGACGCCCAAAGATCAAGTAAGTGCAGGTGACGTTGGATATATTATCACTGGTATCAAAAATGCCAAAGAGGTAAAAGTAGGGGATACCCTTACATTGGCCAATAATCCTGGCGAAATGATCAATGGTTTTGAAGAAGTAAAACCCATGGTATTTGCTGGTATTTTCCCAGTAAACACCGATGAGTTTGAAGAACTCAGGGATTGCATGGACAAATTGCAATTGAATGATGCTTCATTAACTTTTGAATTAGAAACCTCTCAGGCATTGGGCTTTGGATTCCGTTGTGGATTCTTAGGGCTTTTGCATATGGAAATCATTCAGGAAAGATTAGAGCGTGAGTTCAATCAAACTGTCATTACTACGGTACCCAACGTAAGTTTTAATGCATATACCACTAGAGGCGAAAAAATACTGGTAAACAATCCAGTTGAAATGCCTGATCAAGTAAAAATTGATCGCATTGAAGAACCATTTATCAAAGCGCAAATCATTACGTTGCCCGATTATATTGGAAATATCATGACGCTTTGCTTAGGCAAGCGTGGTATTTTATTGAATCAAAGCTATTTGACTCCAACAAGGGTTGAATTAATTTTTGAAATGCCTTTAACGGAGATCGTATTTGATTTCTATGATAAGTTAAAGAGTTCAACTAGGGGATATGCTTCATTTGATTATACCCCCATTGATCATCGGGAAGCAGACATTGTTAAAATGGATATCCTGTTGAACAATGAAAAAGTAGACGCATTAAGTGCATTAATTCATAGAGGAAGAGCCACTGATTTTGGAAGAAAATTATGTGAGAAATTAAAAGAATTATTGCCTCGCCAACAGTTCCAAATTGCCATTCAAGCAGCTATTGGAGCAAAAGTAGTAGCTAGGGAAAATATCAGTGCAATCCGTAAAGACGTAACTGCCAAATGTTATGGTGGGGATATCAGCCGTAAAAGAAAGCTTTTAGAAAAGCAAAAAGAAGGAAAGAAGCGTATGCGCCAAATTGGTAACGTTGAAATTCCTCAAGAAGCTTTCTTAGCGGTATTGAAGCTGGATTAATAATGAAAATATTGTAGGTTATTTGACCCTGCCGTAAATCTTTATTCGGGCTCAACTGCTTCATATTCTGGAATATAAACCCAGCGTCCATATTCCCATTTAAAGCCTTCAACGGTGCCATAAGGTACCAGTGTATGCTTTTTATTGGGTTCATTAGACTCACTGATTAGTTTTACAAATACGATGCGGTCTAATTTGACGTCGTAATTCAATTTGGCATTGGCTTGCTTTTTAAACTCTAAGCAGAACCGGCTAACAGGTTGTTTAGGCTTATTAATATCGTTGGGATAATTGAAAAATTTTCCACCAAATAAAGGTTTGCCTTCCACATCAAAATGCAATACTTCTATCCATTTTTTGGTGCTTCTTGCGTCGTTTTCGTCATAGCCTAAAAGGGTATAGTATTTCTTATTGTTGTATTCTTTTTGAATAATATTATAATATACCGCGCCAATCCAATTCTGGTTGGTTCTAATTGAATCATATGGGTTCTCTGTAAAATCTGCACCGTCGTATAATGGAATTAATTTTAACGAGCCATCCTTGGTATTCATTTGTATGGCCCCTTTATAACGATAGTAGCTATAGTCTTTCATTATTTGCCAAGTAATGATTCTGAAACTGCTATCCGGTGCGTACAATCTTGAAATGGTTTTTAAAGAATCAAAACCATAATGAAATGAATAAGGGGTTTTTAATGATTGAACCAATTGTCTGGTGAAGAAACTATCTGCTCTTAGTCGTTCTTCGGTATCATCTGCATTTAATATGGCAAAAGCAGAAGCCACCAACACTTTTTCTGCTTCAGCCAATATGCTTTTATTGGCTGGCGTTTGGGTATATACTGAATTGGTTTTGCTGAATAACAAAGCCACAATAAGTATCAAAAATATTTTACGCGAAAGCATACAGCAAATTACAAGTAATTCAACCCCGATGAACTGGTTGAAGCAATTTTATCATTTTTTTGCAATAGTGCAGGCTGCTGCAAACTCCACTAAATGTTTAAAGCGTAAATCAATGAATGGATCAGGGAAAGGGGTATCAGGATGGGTAGTTGCTAAGAACACGGTATACATACCTGCGTTCCTGCCAAATTTCATATCACTCATTCTATTTCCTACCATGATAGATTTGCTTAAATCAATTTCAGGGAAATCGGATTTGGCTTGAAAAGCCATGCCAGGCTGGGGTTTTCGATTAGGAGAATCGTCCGCCAAATCTGGGCAATAATATATTCGATCAATTTTACCCCCTGCATTTGTAATTGTTTGCAACATGGGTTGGTGAATATGCTGTAAATCTTCCGCAGTCATTAATCCTTTACCAATTCCTTTTTGATTGGTAGTTATGATGGTGCGGCCGAATAAATGATTCAATGCGGCAATAGCCATAGGTACTCCTTCGTAAAAATGAAACTCTGCCCAGTTGCGGATATAATCTTCTTTTTTTTCGTAATTCAATACTCCATCTCTGTCTAAAAAAAGGGTCCAACTGGTATCAATCTGATTTAATGAAAACATACTATGGAAATAAATTGGCTTCCACCAGTTCACAAATGATATGGCCTAACATGATATGACTCTCTTGAATCCTTGGAGTATTGGTAGAAGGCACATTTAATAAGTATTGGGAAAGCCCACTTAATTTTCCTCCGTCGTTCCCTGTAAATCCAATGGTAGCAATATTCTTAGCTTTTGCAGTTTCAAATGCTTTTACAATATTGGGCGAATTACCCGATGTGCTCAAACCAATTAATATATCACCTGTTTGCATGGTACCATCTACTAATCTACTGTAGACTTCATCGTACCCATAATCATTCGCTACAGCGGTTAAATAAGAGCTATTACAATGCAAAGCATCTGAAGGCAATGCTTGTCTGTTTTTATAGAACCTCCCTGAGAACTCAGCGGCTAAATGTTGTGCATCAGCTGCGCTCCCTCCATTGCCACAAAATTGTACTTTATGCCCATTTTTGAAAGCAAGGGTAACAGCATCTACTATCAGCTCCAACTGTTCAAGAATGGTAGGGTTATTGAGTAAATCTTCTTTTACCTGAATAGACTCTTGTATAATCGACCGGATTTGATTCGTCATAATCGGTTATTTATTTTGCAAGATCAATGATGGTATTGGCCAATTGATCCCATTGATATTTCTTCTTTTCTCTGCGAAGGTGGGGTAAAAAATAATCCTCACCTAACAAATATAATTGTTCAATTTGGGCTGCAATGCTTTCTGGGGTGGGATTAGCCACTAATCCACTATGGTCTTCTTCAATCATATCGGGTAAGGCACCTACATTGGTTACCAGCATAGGCTTTTCAAAATGGTAAGCCAAAGGGGTTACACCACTTTGTGTAGCATTTCGATAAGGCTGTATTACAAAGTCACAAGCACTCAAATAATACTGTACTTGATCTTGTGGGATAAATTCGGTAAATGAATAGATCAATTGCTGTATGCCCAATGAATCAATCAGAGCTTTATAGTTTTCTTCTCCTTCGTAAAATTCACCCGCAATCATTAGTTTGATGGGCGCTTTGTTACTTGCTTCATTTTTTGTAGCCAAAATTTTCATGGCTTCTAGTAATAAGTCTAAGCCTTTATACTTTCTAATAAAGCCAAAAAATAAAATGATATTTTCATCTGCCGGTAGCCCCAAATGCTTTCTAGCAGCTTCTTTTGGCATGATGGTGCCAAAGTTATCATACAAAGGATGCGAACAGGTAATCGCTTTTTTTTGAGTGAAGCTGCTTAAATCTCCCCGTACTTTTTTACTCATTGTAATGAAGCTATCTACTGCACCAATAAAGTATTTGGTAAACCAATAATCTCCGAATCTTTTTTCATGCGGTATAATATTATCAGCAATGCAAATCACTTTAGACACTCCATTACATTTAATGATTCGTAAAATGGTACCCAAACAAGGTCCCATAAAAGGCAGCCAAAATCGCACCAATACAATCGGTGCTTTTTTTTGAGCAATTTTATATCCCATCCAAATCCAATTAAATGGATTGATCGAATTGATACTGATCTGAATGGTCAAATCGGTAGGAGCTGGGTCATTACTGTACTGCGATTTGCCAGGAAACAGAAAAGAGGGATATTGTAAAGAGAAGGTATAGATAGTTACTTTAAAACCTTGTTCCTGAAATTGTCTAGCTAATCTCTCATTAAAAGAAGCAATGCCACCACTTCTAAAAGGCCAAGTGGTTCCAATTAAGATCAGCTCTTTTTCCATGCTAAACAATTAAGCTTCTTCCAGTCCTAATTTCTCTTCTATTAAATAGACATTTCTTTCAGATGCATTTCTGGCTACTAATTCAGCCACAAATCCTGTTAAGAACAATTGCATACCAATAATCATTACGGCCAATGCTATATAAAATGCAGGTTTATTGGTGATGCCAACTTCGGGGTCTAGTATTTTTGCAACCAATAAATATCCACTTGTTAAGAAACCAATTAAAAATGCCAAAGTACCGTACAGGCCAAAAAATTGCATCGGCTTCTTACCAAACTTACCCAAGAACATAATGGTTCCTAAGTCTAAGAAACCATTGATGAAACGGTCCCAACCAAATTTAGTGGTTCCGTATTTCCTAGGTCTGTGTTCTACTATTTTCTCGCCAATTTTCCTAAAGCCACTCCATTTAGCCAACACAGGAATATAGCGGTGCATTTCACCAAAAACTTCTATGCATTTTACTACTTTTCTTTTATAGGCTTTTAAACCACAATTGAAATCGTGTAGTTTGATGCCTGAGCTTTTTCTAGCTACTGCATTGAATAATTTAGAGGGAATATTTTTTGTAAATGTGTTATCGTAGCGTATTTTTTTCCAACCGCTTACCATATCATAACCATCGTTGATGATCATTTGGTACAATGCAGGAATTTCATCTGGAGAATCTTGCATGTCTGCATCCATGGTAATTACTACATCACCTTGAGCTACTTTAAATCCTTCGTTTAATGCAGCAGACTTTCCATAATTCCTTTGAAACTTAATCCCCTTGATATTTGGATTTGCAGCTGCAATGGTTTGGATTACTTTCCAACTATCGTCGCGACTTCCATCGTCTATTAGTAATACCTCATAGGTATAGCCGTTTTGATCAACAACCGATTTAATCCAGCTACAAAGTTCTGGTAGTGATTCTTCTTCGTTATATAAGGGTACTACTATAGATAAATTCATGCAATATTATTGGTCTTCAAATTTTTCTTCTTTACGAATCACTAAGGTAAGCAACAATGATTTTACAAAATCCCAAATAAGTCCTAAACCAGTACCCATCAAGATTTCCTTTAATCCGGTCTTCTTCATGCTTTCAGCAGAAGAAGCCATTGTTTTTTCAATATCTTCTTCAGAAGCACCAAATTTTTCCATCATTGCCCTGCTTTTTTCTAGACCAATTTGAGCCGATTTTTCTGTTAAGGTTTCATCAATTAAATTGTACAATACGTAAGTTGCAATCGCAATAATTACTGCAGCAACAGCATACGCAAGGAAGTTAAATTTAAGTCCCTCTTGAAAATTAAGGTATCCACCGTTTAGTTTTCTAACAGCAAATCCACCTACCAACAAAATAATGATCATGTAAGGAATAAATGTTGTAGTAAACATCACACTAGTGAATGTTGTAATGTCAACAGCCCAGCTGCCATACATTAGAAGAACAGCGGTTAATCCGCAGATTACACCGTACTTAACTCCTTCATTGATTAAATTTGCTTTCATGTTTTTTTAGTTAATGGTTAATTGACCGTTGTTGATAGTGGCATATACTTTACCATTTAATTCAATATTGGTAAATGCATTATTAAAGGATTTACTTTTTATATTTTCCTTTGCTAATTGCGTTACCTGATTACGATGGTAAATGGTTAATTCTGCCACTTCATTTTCAACAATATGAGTAGTAGGAAGTCCAAAAATATTACGTGCATTCAAAGAAAATAATTCAATCAATCGTTCATTGCTAATTTGACCCAATAAATGGTTCACTACACTGAATGAACTTTCTAAGGCATTCATGCCAAAAGAAGCATATTCGAATTCGCAAATCTTGTGGTCCCAATCTTGCGGAAAATGGTGAGAGGCAATGCAGTCAACCGTTCCATTGGCAACGCCTTCGCGCAAAGCCATCATATCGGCCCTTGTTCTTAATGGTGGATTAACTTTTAAGTAAGTATTATAGTCTTGTAAATCTTCGTCGCAGAAGAATAAATGGTAAGGAGTAACACTGCAGGTTACGTTTAATCCGGCTACTTTAGCAGCAGCAATTAAGTCTAAAGATTCTTTGGTAGTAATACCTGTGAAATGAATTTTAGAACCACTGTATTTTAATAAATCAAGGTCTCTTTTTAAGATGCTGATTTCAGCTATTGAGGGTAACCCTGGTAAGCCTAATTGCGTAGAAACAACACCCTCATTAATTAAGCCTGCACTACCAATGCTTCGGTCGATAGGCAATTGAATCAATACACCATCAAATGCTTTCACGTATTGCAAAGCTTTCACAAACAATCCTGCAGATTGAACGGGTAATAATCCATCCGAAAAGGCAATGGCACCACTGTTGCGCATATCATACATTTCGGCTAATTCTTTTCCTTCCGTTTTTTGTGTAATGGCACCCAATGGATGAATATGAACAGGTAAGTGTTTAGACTGACCAGCAGCATATTCCACTAAAGATTTATTATCGGTAACCGGTTTGGTATTGGGTAAAGTAAATACCCTAGTAAATCCACCTGCAGCAGCAGCTGCTGCGCCCGATGAAAAACTTTCATTGAATTCAAAACCAGGGTCTCCAAAATGCGCAAAACAATCTACCCAACCAGTGGATACTTGTAGTCCTTCTTGGTGAATCACCGATGCATTTTCATGCGATAAATTCGTACCTATTTGTTTAATGCGGTTGTTCTCAATAAATAGATCTAGGACTTGTCCGTTGTGAGGGGAGTGGGGGTCGTTAATCAGCACCTGCTTCAGTAGAATGTTCATGCAGTAGTTGAAAATTTTATGCAATATAGCCTGAAAATTTCTTTTCACCCTATATTTGCACCCCATTCAATAAATGAGTGATAGTTCGGGACGTAGCGCAGCCCGGTAGCGCACACGTCTGGGGGGCGTGGGGTCGCAAGTTCAAATCTTGTCGTCCCGACTAAAAAAGCTCCGATCAGTTTCGATCGGAGCTTTTATTTTATAGAAACAATTTGTTTTTTCAAATTAACCGTTCCAAAAATTCATCTTATTTCAATTAATTCTTCGGTCTAAAAGAACGAATCGGCGGTGCAGGTTCTTTCTTTAATTCAATGCCTTGTGTAGGCATTAAACGCAAAGCTTCTTGCACGGCTTTTTCTAATTGAGGATCTCGTCCTTCAATGATGGCTTTAGGATCATGAAATACTTCAATATCTGGAGCAACACCTTCTGCTTCCACCGCCCATTTGCCATCGGTATCAAAGAAACCTCCACGAGGAGCAACCATTCTTCCCCCATCAATAAATGGAGGCGTATCCCAAGTACCCACTAAACCACCCCAAGTTCTAGTGCCTACCAAAGGCCCAATATTCATTTTCTTGAACATATAAGGGAGTAAGTCTCCACCTGATCCAGCGTTCTCATTAATGATCATGACTTTTGGCCCCCAAATGCCCGCCATTGGTGTAGTAGATACTTTATTACCCTCTACTCGATTATTAAAATAGCCTTGTAATTTTCTACTCATTACATCAATCATATAGTCCGCAGCAGAACCACCGCCATTGTTTCTTTCATCAATGACTGCCCCTTTTTTGTCTTGTTGAGAAAAATAATAACGATTAAAAGAAGTGTAACCGGGATCACCTGTATTGGGCACATACACATAGGCCAATTTGCCTCCTGATAACTCGTCCACTTTTTTGCGATTGCTTTCAACCCAATGCCTTGAGCGTAAACCAGCTTCGTTGGCAATAGGCACAACAGTAATTAATTGTGCACCCTCTAAACTCGGTTGACTATTTACTTTGATCTTGATTTGTTTGTTGGCAGTACCTTCAAACAAACTAAATAAATTCATAGAAGCATCTAATTTTTTGCCTTCTACTTCCAATAAATAATCTCCTTCTTTTACTTTAATGCCAGGACCACTTAATGGAGACTTTAATTCTGGATTCCAGTTTTCACCAGTATATATTTTCTTGATTTTAAAGAAGCCATTTTCAACTACATAATCAGCGCCCAATAAGCCAACTGGTATAGAAGGTACGGAGGGATAATCGCCTCCGCTAACATAAGAATGTCCTACCGATACTTCACCACTAATGATGTCGATGATATAGTTTAAATCGGAGCGATGCTTTACGTGTTTTACCCAAGGTTGATACCATTCAAATACTTTATTCCAAGGAGCACCATGCACATTGTTCACATATAAAAAGTCTCTTTGTAAACGCCATCCTTCTTTAAAAATTTGTTCTGCTTCTTTTGCAGGATCAACATACACTCGCATGCCGTCTGTAGCCAATCTGCCATCGCCAGGTCTAGGCGCAGCAAGGGTTCCATTCAAAAACCAATTTGCACCAGAGCGATATAAAATATTTTTACGATCAAAGCTACTCACCACATTGCCTACTGATTTTGCAAATTCAACACTCTTTTGATCTTTAGCAGTATACTTGTATAATGCAGATCCCTGGTTGGCAATTTCTTCTGTATAAAATACCGAACCATCTGGCCCTGCAATTAAGGATGAATAATTACGAAGCGGTAAGTTAGCTGCTACAATTCGTTGTGCTAATCCATCAAAATCAATTTTTACGGAAACCGTTGAAGCACTTGCAGGCTTGGCTGTTTTTGCTGCAGTGTCAGCAGGATTTTTTACGGGTTCATCATCGCTCTTAGGTTCAAATGGAGAAGGAGCATCTTTGCTCAACACTGCAATATATAAAGCTCTATTTACTGGATAATTGTAACTACTCATATCTAACCAACCAGATGCCAAACCATAATCGGTACTCGCTAAGAAATACAAATACTTTCCGCTCTCGTCCCATTGTGGATCAATGGCATCGGCTAATCCATCAGTTACCAATTTGCTTTGTCCTGTTTCAATTTGATAAACTTTGACTGCTTTAAATTGATTATTCTGTTGTTGCACATAAGCAATCCACTTGCTATCTGGAGACCAAACAGGCTTCATGGTTCTATTGGGATGTGCATATTTATCGGAGTCCACTTTTTTGTAAGCGCCCGATTTTAAATCGATGTACCAAATGGTATAATCGGTGTCTACAAAAGCAATGTATTTATTGTCTGGAGACCATGCTGGTGTGAAATAAAATTTCTTATTTGGCATGGCAAATGTTTGTGCCGTTTGTAAACCAAACTGGTCTTTCACCGTTAATTGGTATTCCCCATTTTCATCGGAGAACCAAGCAATTTTTTGTCCGTCCGGAGACCAAATGGGCGCTCTGTCTGCCGATCCCGTTGAATTGCTGATGTTTTTCCAGTCCCCATTTTCTTTTGGTACGGTGAAGATTTCACCCCTGCTTTCGAAGACGGCTCGCTTACCAGAAGGAGATAAGTTGGCATTGGTTAAATTGGCTCCCGTTAAATTGTTCCAACGAGGTCTTCCCCAATTTAAATCTGCTTTAACTGAAATAGATAGTTGTGTAGTTTTTTGTGTAGCAATATCATAGCTATGCAAATAACCTGCTTGCTCAAATATCAATTTGTTGTTGCTGGCAGATACATTTTTAATATCAAAGTCTTTAAAGAAAGTAATTTGTTTCTGTGTTTTAGTTTTAGGATCATAAGACCAGATATTATTGATAAAATCTTGCTCAGATAAGAAATACAAAATGCCGTTGTTCCAAGTAGGGGCAGTATGCCTTTCTTTATTCCCTTGAACTGTTTTAGTGGTTTCAAATGTTTTTAAATTGAATAACCATATGGGTTGAGCTTGACCGCCGCGATAGTTGCGCCACTCTGGATCCCAAAAGCTGTATGGTTGAAAAGCCATGGTGGTTCCATCATTAGAAATGCTTCCTACAAATCCAAATGGGAGGGGCAATGCATCAGGAGTTCCGCCATTTACGGATACTTTAAAGAATTTGGTATTCACCGTAGGGTAGCCTTCTCTACTAGACGTAAAGAAAACGGCATTTCCATCAGGCATCCAACCCTGTGTAATATCAGGACCAGGGTGCCAGGTTAGTCTTTTAGGATCACCTCCTTCAATAGGCACTATATAAACATCTGTATTGCCATCATATTGTCCACTAAAAGCAACCCATTTACCATTGGGGCTGATTTTTGGAGAAGATTCTGCACCAATAGCACTGGTAAGTCTTCTTGCGTCACCTCCTTTATGGTCTACTACCCATAAATCATCTGCATGCACAAATACAATATGGTCTTTACTGGCATTGGGTTGCCTAAGTAACATACTTCCTTGTGCATAATTGTTTTGAGCACTAAGACCGAATAATAAACAAAGGAAAATTTTTCCAATGGTAATAGGCTTATTCATGTAGTTTAATTTTAAGCTTGATTGAGTGGTAAAAGATACAATGGACTTTTAAAGAAAGCAAATCAAAAGGATGAAATGCATTGGAAATGATAAGGCAATAAAAAACCCGACCAAATAAGGTCGGGTTGGGTCAATATGTTAAATTGATCAAATTGCTTTTTATAAAAGCCGTTTAATTTAGAATCTTTCTAATTTAGAGAAGAAAAAATCTGCTTCAATGATTGCATTTTCGTCGCTATCACTTCCGTGAACTGCATTTTCACCTACTGATGCTGCAAATAATTTGCGGATGGTTCCTTCAGCAGCTTGAGCTGGGTTGGTAGCGCCAATCAAAGTTCTGAAATCGGCTACTGCATTTTCTTTTTCTAAAACAGCTGCTACAATTGGACCACTGCTCATGAAATCTACCAATTCTTGGTAAAAAGGACGCTCTCTATGGATATCGTAGAAAAGACCTGCTTGCTCAGGAGTTAAGCGGGTCCATTTCATTGCTTTAATAGAAAAGCCAGCTTTAATCATCTGGTCTAAAATAGCTCCTGTGTACCCTTTTTGGGTAGCATCAGGCTTAATCATGGTAAATGTTCTATTGCTCATATTTGTTTAATTTCGGCGCAAAAGTAAGGAATAGCAAGGGGTTGAGTGGTATTCAATCGCTAAATTTTCAATAAATTATTTAAAATCTTTTGACAGACTAATGAAGAAAACGCATTTTTGCCCGATTATATGCAACTGATTAACGAATTCTATCCATTATTATCTCAGCCTAAGCAAATTGTGATTACCATGCACCAGAAGCCCGATGGGGATGCTATGGGCTCCACATTAGGCTTATATCATTTTCTTCACAATCGTGGGCATCAGGTAACGGTGATATCTCCCACCAATTGGGCTGATTTCTTAGAATGGCTGCCAGGAATTGAAACGGTAATCAATTTTGAAGGGCAAAAAGAAAAGTCTTTGGCCATTTTAGACAAAGCAGATATTCTATTTTGTTTAGACTTTAATATTTTTCATCGAACCAAACATTTAGCTCCTTTTTTAGCGTCAGCCAAAGCCATTAAAGTGTTGATTGATCATCATGAACAACCGGATGAGCCCAATTTTGATTATGGAATAAGCGATACTGGAAAAAGTTCTACCTGCGAAATGGTCTATGACTTTATTATTGGAGCGGGTGGCAGAGAAGCATTAAATCAAGACATTGCTACTTGTTTATATACAGGTACAATGACCGATACAGGGTCATTCCGATTCCCTTCAACCAAAGCCAGTGTACATAGGATGGTAGCTGAGTTAAAAGAAACAGGATTTGATCATTCTCAAGTGCACAATCATATTTATGATAATTTCTTAGAGAGTCGATTAAGATTTATAGGCTTTGCTTTGTTAAACAGAATGGAAGTTTTGTACGAATACAACACCGCCATTATGTATATTCACCAAGCCGATTTGCAGAAATACCATATTAAAACAGGTGATACAGAAGGATTAGTAAATTATCTTCTAACCATTAAGGGTATTCGATTTGGGGCTATAGTGATTGATAGAACAGAGGAGCGAAAATGGAGTTTCAGAAGCAAAGGTGGATTTGATGTGAATCAGTTTGCTAGAAATCATTTTGAAGGCGGGGGTCATGCCAACGCATCAGGTGGTAGAAGCAGCGATTCGGTAGAAAAAACAGTAGCACATTTTAAACATGTTATTCAAGAGTATAAAAACCAACTACAATAAAATGAGGAGAATCATCGCCCCGCTCATGTCAGCGGTTGTATTGCTTGCAAGTTGTAATCAATATGAAAAAACACCTACTGGACTTTCTTACAAAATTAGTAAGGGTAGTAGCAAAGACTTGTTAAAGCAAGGTCAATTTGTAAAAATGAACGTAGAGTATAAACTACTTCCGAAGGACTCTTTGTTGAGTACCTCTTATGACAGAATTCCAGTTTACTTTATGGTAGATTCTGCTCAAAAAGCCAAGCACAGTTTCATCGAAATCATTAACCAATGTGCTCCAGGAGACAAGGTTGAATTTGTAATGAGTGTAGATTCTTTAAAGAAATTTGGGATGTTAGAGTACAATAATATCTTTAAAGAGAAAGACCAAATTAATGGTAAAGTAGATATCATTAAAACCTTTGCTACGCAAGAATTGATGATGGCCGATTATAAAGCCGAAATGGATAAGGAAAAAGCCAGAGAAACCAAGGAACTTAAAGACCATTTGGCTAAAAAGAATATCAAAGCAGAAGAAACTGCTTCTGGTGTTTTTGTTCAAATTACCAATGCGGGTGATGCTACTGCAAAAGCAGATTCTGGTAAGCAAGTATCTGTTATGTATAGAGGTACTTTCTTAGATGGTAAGAAATTTGATGGCAATATGGATGCAGATTCACAAAATAAGCAACCTTTAGAGTTCGTAATTGGTCAAGGAGGCGTAATCAAGGGCTTAGAAGATGGATTGAAAATGTTCAATAAAGGAGGAAGAGGTAAAATATTTATCCCTGCTATGTTGGGCTATGGTCCAAACGGAAGTGCACCAATAATACCTGCATATGCATCATTGGTATTTGATATTGAAGTATTGGATGTGAAAATTGCACCTCCACCACCACCTGCTATGCCTGGTCAAATGCAACAACAACCGCCACAACGATAAACAAAAATAGTTTTGATTAAATGCCTCGAGAATTCGGGGCATTTTTATTTTCAGCAACTTGAAGTAATAGACAATTGAATGGAATTTATTTCATCATTTGGTAAAGCTGAATGGCCTGAATAGCTTCTTTTACATCGTGAACCCTCAGTATCATTGCTTTGTTCATCAACCCTACGGTATTTAAAACAGTGGTGCCGTTTAAAGATTCTTCCGGAGTGATTTTTAAAGTCTGATAAATGGACGATTTTCTGGAAACGCCCAATAACAATGGCTTCCTCAGTATTTGAAAGGCTTCCATTTCTTTTAATAAAGTAAAATTATCTGGAATGGTTTTTCCAAAACCAAAACCAGGATCTACAATAATGTCTTTTATGCCTGCTTGGGTACAGGCATTGATGCGTTCAATGAAATAGTCTAATAGTTCAGTAATGATATTATTGCTTTGAGGCTTCTCGTGCATGGTTTCAATCGTTCCTCTGCTATGCATACAGATATAAGGAACGTTTAAAGAAGCCACTGTAGATAACATGTCTTCAAAGAATCTTCCGCCACTGATATCATTCACCATATCAGCTCCTGCACTAACAGCTGCAGTTGACACAGTTGGATGATAAGTATCTACAGAAATCAAAGTGTTTGGGAATGCTTTTTTTACTTCCTCAATAATTGGCACTACTCGATCTAATTCTTCATTTGCGCCTATTTGAACACTGCCTGGTCGAGTACTTTGGCCACCTATATCCAAAATAAATGCGCCATCATTGATCATGTTCTCCGCTTTTATTAAAGCTGCTGATGTAGTTGCGGCCCTGCTCCCCCCAAAAAAAGAATCAGGGGTAGCATTTATAATGCCCATTACTACTGGATGTTCTAAAGTAATTAAAGTTCCTTTGCAGTTTAGCGTAAACATAGCTTCGATTCAATTAAATTGCAATCAATTCAAAGATATTCTGAAAATGTTGGATACCAATACTCAATACAATGAAGCTGTAGCAGCTTGTAAAGAAATTTTTATTAAGAAAACCAAGGATTATGGTACGGCATGGCGCGTATTAAGAACCATTTCTGTGGTAGATCAAATATTTATTAAGGCATTACGGATTAGAACTATTCAAGAACTCAAAACCCAAAAAGTGGGGGATGATATCCGTTCTGAATTCATTGGAATTCTCAATTATGCCATTATAGGATTGATCCAATTAGAATTGGGTAATTCAACAGTTGAAGAATTAGCAGTTGACCAAACAGAAGCATTCTACTTAAAACAAGTTCAGTTTGCGCAGGATACTATGCAGTCTAAGAATCATGATTATGGGGAAGCTTGGAGGGAAATGAGTCAGGAAAGTTTTGCTGATTTAATCTTGGTAAAATTGCTTCGCATTAAACAGATTTTACAAAATGATGGGAAAACTTTAATCAGCGAAGGCATTGATGCCAACTATGTAGATATTATTAACTATGCTGCATTTGCACTGATATTAATTCAAGAGGGAAAACACTAGCTATGAAAAAAATGCTGTTATTGGTTAGATGGATTGTGGGCTTGTTATTTATTTTTTCTGGTTTAATTAAAGTGAATGACCCCATTGGATTGAGTTATAAAATGCAGGAATTTTTTGAGGTTTGGGGTATGCATTTCTTGAATGATTATGCATTGTTCTTTTCCATTGCTATGAATAGTTTTGAAGTATTAGCGGGCGTTGCGGTTATCATCGGGTGGCGTATTAAGTTATTTAGTTGGCTGTTATTATTGTTGATTGTTTTCTTTACTTTTTTAACAGGATATGCGCACTATTCTGGTAAAATTAAAACCTGTGGCTGTTTTGGAGACTGCCTTCCTTTAACTGCTGCACAGTCTTTTTATAAAGACTTGTTTTTATTGTTGCTGATTTTAATTTTGGTAGGCTTTCAACAGTATATTAAATCAGCATTGTCCAATATATGGGCATTCAGCTTAATTGCATTAACCCTAGTCTTGTCTACGGGGGCACAATTTTATGTATTAAAGCATTTGCCCTGGGTAGACTGTTTGCCTTATAAAGTGGGCAATAATATTTTACAAAAAATGGAAATGCCTGCTGGTGCAACATTAGACAGTATGCAGATTGTTTTTGAATACCAAAAAGATGGAAAGACTATTGAATTTGATCAGGAAAATTTCCCTGAAAATTTTGACGACAGTTATATTTTCATCAGCCGTAAAGACAAGCTGGTTAAGAAAGGGAATGGACTCAAACCTGCAATTGTAGATTTTTCTTTGAAGACTTTAGATGGGGTAGATACCACACAAGAAATATTGGCAACGAAAGGTAAATACGTGTTGATCTTGGCTAAAGATGCCAGTGAACTCGATTTATGGAAGAAAAAAGTATCTGATATAATCAGTGACTATCAATTTTCTGAAAAAGTAGGCGACCGAATAATTTTTGTATCTGCAGAAGGGGCATTGATCAAAGCTGCGTTCCCCAATCATCTTGTACTCAATTGTGATGCAACGGTTCTTAAAACTGCTGCTAGAGTAAATCCAACTTTTTTGTTCATGGAAGGCGCTTCCATACAGAAAAAATTGAGCTATTTAGACGTAGAATCTTTAAATAAGCATTATTAATTCCATTTTTTTATTTGCTTCGATTGAACGAACTTAGTGTACTAATAACACAGTCATGAATACAGTAAAAAATATATTGGATAAAAAAGGACCTTACTTTAATGGAGTGCCATCAGCAATGAAAGTTATTGAAGCATTATCGTTAATGAAGGCTGAGAATCTGAGCTATGTTATTGTGAAAGATGGAGACGATTTCAAGGGAATCATGACAGAACGAGATTATGCTCAAAAAGTAGTTTTATTGAGTAAAAACTCTACCGATACATCTGTTCAAGAAATCATGACTACCGGATTGCCTATTATTTCCTTAGATACAACTGCAGAAGAGTGCATGAAACTAATGAACCAGCACAAAACCAGATACTTGGTTGTTTTTGATGGATTTGATTTTAAAGGGATTATTACGATTCACGATTTAATGCGCGATAGCCTAGAAGCAGGAGATGAGTTCTCTGAGCCCATTTATTAGTCTATTCAATTATTGAATAATCACTTCTTCAATCAAATCTTCTCCAAAAGCTTCATTAATTCTACTAATGATTTGCGGCTTTTGAAAAGACAATTCATTTTTTAATGGGCCAATATTGGTGTGAATGAATAATTTTTTCTGAATAATTTGAATTTTATCAGTGTATTTGGCAACGGTCTTACCCATTAATTGTTCCCAGATGTCTTCAATTTGAGCAGCACGAATCCCTTTTTTTAGGTGACTCATGCCTTTAAGGTTTTTCAATGCATCTCCAATTTTCATCTCTGCCATGCGTTAAAGTTAAGCGTAATTTTACAAAAGAATTAATTGATATGGACTTCCAGTTTGATCTAATTTTTCTTTAATTCTATCGGCATGTGTATCAGTAATAAATACCTGCCCAAAATGATTGCCGCATACCTGATCTAATAAATGTGCCATTCTGCTTTCATCTAATTTTTCAAATACATCATCTAATAATAAAATAGGCGGAATGCCAATTGAATTTTTTAAATAATCCCATTCTGCCAATCTTAAAGCAAATAATAGGCTCTTTCTTTGGCCTTGCGATGCTTCTGATTTAAAAGGACAATCATTTAAATATACACCCATATCGTCTCTATGGATCCCTCTAGAAGTTCTTTGTAAAACCTTATCCTTTATTAAATTTTCAGCTAAAATTTCTTTGAAAGAAATGCTTAATAATTGACTTTCATACACCAACTGTAAGTCTTCTTTTTTCCCTGCAATATTGTTATAATTTTCTCCTACTAAAGGCAAAAAAGCAGCTAAAAATTGTTTACGAATTTGGTGAATATAATTACCACTGTTGATTAACTGCTCGTTATAAACTTCTAATAAGTCATTGCCCATCAAAGGCTGTTCTGCCATTTGCTTAAGTAAACTATTCCGCTGCTGCAATATTTTATTGTAAGCAATCAGCTGTGTTAGGTAATCTCTATTGGTTTGAGATAATATACTGTCTATGAATTTCCTCCTAACTTCTCCTGGTCCAGCAATTAATTCTACATCGTCTGGGGCAATCATCACACAAGGAAACTTGCCAATATGATCGGAAATCTTTTTATATGATTCATTATTGACTAGTAATTCTTTCTTATTATTTTCTCTTAAAATAAAAGTGACTTCTTCTTCTTGATCATTTTTAATAAAATTCCCTGAAAGGCGCATTCCTTGCTTACCATGTTGCACATTTTGTGCATCTGTTCTTGCAAAATAACTTCTTGAAAAGCCTAGGTAATAAATGGCATCTAACAAATTGGTTTTCCCAGTTCCATTCAACCCACAAATAGCCACAATTCTTTCCCTAAAAATTGGGTGATGATTGGTATAATTCCTAAACTGAACAAGGTCAATATCCTTTAGCTGAAGCATGTAACGCAAAGTAAAGAAGAACCACTTGAATTATTCCCTTTTGGTATGGAAGAAAGCATTTAATTTTATTAAAAATTGGGCTTTTGAAAACAATATTATCAGAAGAGCAAATGGCGTTAAGTATTGAACGACTTGCGCATCAAATGCTCGAGAACAATAAAGACATGGCCAATACGGTAATCATTGGCCTTCAACCAAGAGGTATCTTCTTAAGTGACCGCATTGTTTCCTCATTAAAAGCAATCATCCCAAACAATCCCTTTCATTATGGGAAGTTGGATATCACTTTTTATAGGGATGATGTGCGAAAAACCTTGCATATAGCCAATGAAACCGATATTCCTTTCAGTATTGAGGGTAAGTCGGTGATATTAGTAGACGATGTATTGTATACCGGAAGAACAATCAGGGCAGCATTAGACGCACTGTTAGATTTTGGAAGACCTTCTAAAGTTTCTCTATGTGTTTTAATTGATCGAAGATTTAGTAGGGAGTTACCCATTCAACCCGATTATGCAGGGAAAGCCATTGACACCATATTTACCGATAAGGTAAAAGTAAACTGGAAAGAAAAGGATGAAAAAGACGAAGTTGTTTTAGTCTAAATGATTAATTTTG
>JBMLPQ010000171.1:0-14122 GCA_049242025.1 Sediminibacterium sp. | reverse complement strand
ACCAGAGAAAAAGCGGAAATATGGTTACCTAAGGCACAAAAAGCAAAGGCACTTCCGATGAAGTATATAATTATATAGAAGCACTTAAAGCAGAATTAAAAAAAGAAGCGGGCCTCAAAATGGTGGAAGGCAAAGAAGAATTTAAAGAAGATGATTTGGATGCAGCAACCCGTTTGTTTATTTCTGCACCTCCGAACGGAAAAGGGAAAGGAAAAGAGTTGTTCGATAAATTGAAAAACTTTAAGGAACAATTATTAGCTATCGATCCTGAAATGACGGCTGCTATTGGTACCAATTTACCGTTGAGTTTACCAGATGCAAAAACTGAAAAAGACAAAGAAGAGTGGGCTTATACTTTTTTTCACATGACTCCAACAGTTGCAGGTATAACCATCTTAAGTAAGTTTCAAAATGATATTAAAAACAGTGAATCGCAAGCGGTAGAATTTTGCCATAAAGAAATTGGCGAAGTAGAATTAGTTTATGATCAGTTTCAAGCAATTGCGAATGCGAATGCCAGTTATATTATGCCAGGAGAAGAAATCATCATCAATGCTGGCGTAGGTGCTTTTAATAGTGAATCAACACCAAGTGTATCCGTAGACGGCGCAGCTGCAACTCCTACACCGGATGGTTCATTTGAATACAAGTTTAGACCTACTGGTAGTGGATCTAAAAATGTTACTATTTCATTTGTGAAGCCAGATGGCACCACCGCATCGGTTACTAAAGAAATTAAGTACACTGTAGGTGTTCCTTCAGGATTGGTCGTGTCTACCGATAAGACCAGAGTATTTTATCAGGGTTTAGATAATCCATTAAGTGTAACAGGGGGTAGTGGAGACGAAAAAGTGAATGTGTCTGTTGACGGTGCTGGCATTAGTTATCGTAAAACAGGACCAGGACAATATATTGTAACTGCTGCTGCTTTAGGAACTGCTACAGTGAACGCATCTGATGGAAAGAATACCCAAAAAATAATTATCCCGGTTAAAAGAGTGCCCAATCCATTGGCAACTGTAGGTGGTAAAGCTGGTGGACCTATTGCAGCGAACGCGTTTAGGGTTCAGCGTGGGGTAGTTGCAGATTTAAAAGACTTTGTGTTTGAAGGCGTAAAATATGAAGTTGTTTCATTTACACTTATTTGTACAGGTCGTGGCTTTGAAGAAAGTGGATTTGGTATTGCAGAAGTATCAGGAGCATATTTTAACGCTGAAGCGAAAGCTTTATTAAATAAGTGCCAAGCAGGTTCTACTGTGGTGATTGACGAAATTAAAGTAAGTGGTCCAGGTGGTACCAGATTGTTGGATCAAAATATTTCATTTACTCTACAATAATTGTGCGTATGAAAAAGGTATATCAAGGATTTTTAATGGCTACAACAATGTTAGTGGCAATGGGTGCAAGCGCGCAGTCTAAATATAAGAAGCCTGCAGCTCCTGCTGCCAAACCTACTACAACCGCTACTAAGCCTGCAGCTAAAAAAGCTACTACTTCTAAGTATGCGGCTGCAAAGGCAACAATCAATGCTAATGCATCAGATACAAGCGTTAATCCATCCACTCCAGCAGTAAGTGGTACATCTAGATATAGGACCAATAATAATTCTGCGCCAGCAACAGGTGCAACTACAACAAATCCTTCTGCAGCGGTAACTTATAGTTATGATACCACGGTACAAGGAGGTTTTGGTGCAAAGCCTGAAGTGTCTCTTAGAAATAATTACGCAATGGTTAGAACACAGGTAAGAGATCGTAAGCCTTTAGAATACGAAGACTTGCGTGAAGATGATGCCGTATTTAGCCATTTTATTTGGAGAGAAATTGATGCAAGAGAGAAAATGAATCAATCATTTATGTACCCTTCTCAGGATGATAATGGAGATCAAAGATTTTTCTCATTGTTATTGAGTGCGATTAAAAATGATAGTGTTACCGCATTTTCAGCAGACAATGATCGTTTTACCAAGCCATTGACAACCGATTATGTAATGAATATGGTTGCGGGTGCTAACGATACCGTTGATGTGGTTGATCCAGCAACAGGAGCAATAGAAAAAGTAATTACCAAGAAACCTAAGTTTAGTCCAGATTCTGTTTATACTTTCCGAATTAAAGAACAGATTGTGTTCGACAAAGAAAGCAGTAGAATGTTTACTCGTATTTTAGGTATTGCACCAGTTGCAAAACAAGTGGTTGCTGGTAAATCTTTACCTAGAGTACTATTCTGGGTTTACTATCCAGATATTAGATCATCATTAACCAAATTTGATGTCTACAATCCAAAAAATATTGCTGCAAGAATGACTTGGGAAGAATTATTCGAAAGCCGTTTTTTCAGTAGCTACATTATCAAGAGTACTATCAATAATCCTGGCGATAAATCACTGAGTGCATTTATTAAAGACCCTTTGTTCAGGTTACTTGAAGGAGAAAATATCAAAGCTAAGATTATGAACTACGAGCAAGACTTGTGGGCTTATTAGTCTAATGAATATTATTTAATGATAGTAAAAAGGGGCCATTGGCCCCTTTTTCAATTATAAGTCTAACTGTTTTTGTTTTATAAATAGGTTCCTATCCGACCATAAATTCAACAATTCCAAAGAATTTTAATTATTCACAAAAAATGGGTAAAGTTTTTTTTATATTATATGCGGGAAAATGTATTTTCACGTCGGTTTTTCATAGGATATTGGATTTTAAAACGGGGCTGGATTTCTATCCTGGCCCCTTTTTTATTGTAGTTTATTGAAATGCTTTGTTAAAATACTAGCCCTTTTAGCACCTACAATTGTTGCCAATGCTTGCTCCGACTGCTGTTTTATATTTTTTATCGATTTGAAATTGCGCAATAGTTCCTCAATTGTTGCTTTGCCAATTCCCTGAACTTGTTCTAATTCATTCTGAAATGTTCCCTTAGAACGTTGGTTTCTATGAAAGGTTATTCCAAAACGGTGTACTTCATCTCTGATTCTTCTAACTAATTTTAGTGAGTCGCTATTCCAAGGGAGTTTAATAGATTCTGCATCACCAGGAAAAAATATTTCTTCTTCGTTCTTTGCCAATCCTACCACGGTAGTAAATCCTATCAAATTTAATGCCCTAAATGCCTCCATAGCCGATCCTAGTTGGCCTTTACCCCCGTCTATGATGACCAATTGAGGAAATGATTGATTTTCCTCTTTTAAGCGTTTATAACGTCTATAAACCACTTCTTTCATTGTGGCAAAATCATTGATGCCCTCAACAGTTTTTACATTGAATCTTCGATAATCATTTTTAGAAGGTATTCCATTTTTAAAACAAACCATTGCGCTTACCGGATAAGCACCTTGAAAATTTGAGTTATCAAAACATTCAATGTGAACCGGGGCTTCATTTAATTGTAAGTATTCTTGTAATTCGTATAAAACCTTTTTTTGTTCAGCATCCGTTTTGCCTTCTAATTGTAACATTTTTTTCTTTCTCAGTTCTTCTTTAAAATATGCAACGTTTTTTAAGGAAAGATCCAAGAGTTTTCTTTTGTCACCCGCTTTAGGAATAGAAACAAGTACCGAAGGGTCTGGATAATCAATTGGAAAAGGAACAATGATTTCCTTGGCCATGCTATTAAATGTATTTCTTAATTCACCAATTACTAAAACCAATACCTCTTCTTCTGTTTCTTCTAATTTGGTTTCTACAGGTATTGAGTGGGTTTGTACAATGGTTCCATTTTGAACCATTAAATAGTTCACGAAAGCTTTATTATCGTCTTTAGCGATGCTAAATACATCAATATTATTCAAATGCTTGCTAACAACCACAGATGATGATTGATAATTTTCTAAATGCTCAATCTTTTTCCGAATCATTTCAGCTTTTTCAAACGCAAGCTCTATCGCGTGTTGTTGCATTTCTTCTTTAAATTGAGCAATTACTGAACCTAAGTTCCCTTTTAATATATTGCGCATTTGCTGAATTCCATTCTGATAATCTTCTAGTGATTGTAATCCTTCGCAAGGTCCTTTGCAATTGCCCAAATGGTACTCTAAACAAACTTTAAATTTGCCAGATTGAATATTTTCTTTGCTTAAGTTGAGTTTACAACTTCTTAACGGAATGTATTGCTTTACAAACTCAATTAGTTCTCTTACTTTACCTGCAGAAGTAAAAGGACCAATATATTCGGAGCCATCGTTTATTTTTCTGCGAGTCAAAAATATGCGGGGAAATGGCTCACGTTTTACAACAATAAATGGGTAGGTTTTATCGTCTTTTAGCTCAATATTATATTTTGGTTTGTATTCTTTAATCAATGCGTTTTCTAATAAAAAAGCATCTTGTTCTGAGTCTACAATAGTAAATTCTATATGATGAATTCTTTTTACAAGTTCATGCGTTTTATATCCAACATAAGTTTTGCTAAAATATGAACTAACTCTTTTACGCAAACTTTTTGCTTTGCCAACATAGAGTAATTCCTTTTCATTATTATAGTATTTATATATACCTGGCTCTACTGGTATGGTATGTGCAATCTGTTGAAAAGCTTCTTGGGTCATTATTGATCTTTGTTTTTCCAACTAATAGAACTGCTAGTATTTTTATTGAATTGATCATTTACTCTAACTGAACGACCAATCATGAACTGTTTGTTCGATATCCAACTAAATTGTTCTGTTACAGCAGTATCTCCAATTTGTTTAGACAATCTGATAAACAATCTTTTGGGTAAATTGGTTTGTTGATTTAAGAGCAAATCAATGCTTTTAATAGCTGCAGTTTTGCTGCTATAATTAATGGTAAAGCTTTCAGTTCCTAAATCTTGAAATACCGTTTCATTAAACAATGACTTATTCTCCATGAACCATTTGGCTTGTGTTAAAACCATTGAAGCAGCAGTTATGAATTCATCTTTACTGATAATGCGATTAACTGTATCTAGACCGTTGTATTTCTTTTCTATGATGGTAAAATTGCGTAAATCAACATACTTCATTTCATCTTCAATAAAGCGAGCAATATTGTAATACTTAGCAGTGTCTGCAATAGTAGTACTTGCTGAATCATTCTTGGAAGGCTTTGGATTATTACAAGCAACAACTGCCAAGGCAAAAAATAAGCTTATGCGTAAAGAATTATTCATTTAGCAAAACTATCCAAAAAACATCCAATTAGCGCTGTCTAGTAAATGCTAAACGCACACCGTAATCCATAAGGTATTCTTTAATTGGGTAGCGATTAGTATAAGTAGGTAAATGCTGGTACCTGATTTGTGGACCCAACTGCCAAAGATTGGCGCCAGATTTAAAGTTGATATGAATGCCTGCACTTGTATTTACATTCCATCTACGAACAAATCCATTACCATCTGTATAGTTTTTAAAATCAGTAGACAGCAAGAATACATTTGAGTTAAATGAATAAGTAGGTTGAACGCTAGCTTCTGCGCTAATTCCAAACTGATTACCCTTAAGTATATCCCATTGAATTCCTAATGGGATGGCTATTTGATAACTTTTATTATTCAACTGTTCTTGCTTGTAACCACCTGAATTATTGAAACTAGTAACCATATTGAAATTCTCAATACTTCCATTATTTAATAAAGAAACAGTTGCAACACCAATATTGGATCTAAAGGTTTCAATATGGTATTGGCGGATATTAACTTGTACCCCAGTTTTGAATTTTAAACGACTATTGATATTATATAAAGCTGCCAATCCAACTTCTAAGCCCATAGCAGGACGATGACGAACCACATCATTTACACCTGCAGTATAACTTAACGCTAATGGAATATTTTGTGAAGCGGTAGTAGCATTAGGCTGAATAATTTCTTTAATTTGATCGTCTGATAAGCTACGATAACTTGTAGAAGGTGTTATATAAAATTGTATACCTATCCTTTTAGAAGGGATTGGTAAATGAATTTTATGCTGAATAGGTAGATTATTTTTTTCGTCTTTTAAATTAATATTTAAAGCAGTTTCTTCAGCAGATTTTGCAAGTAACCATTGCTTGTTTATAACATCATCACTTTTGCTTGCAATGGTTTCAGGACTTGATTGTTTATGCAATAATGTTAGTGCAAGCTCTTTGTTGTCTTGTTCTTTACTCTTTACAACTGAATTCAGGACTGTGGTTGGTAAAATAATCGTTTCAGCTGTAGGATAATTTTTAACCATCAAAGTATTGGTCATTTGCCATGGTGCAGTATCTGCAATTGGTATCGTGGCAATAGGTACTCTTAGTTGTGTAATGGTTTGTTCTGTTATATGATTTGGCTCAATGGCTTGATAATATGCTTCTTTAGGAGCTGGGGCGTGCATTCTTGTTTCAACAGAACTAGTTTTTATTTGGTCCACAGCTTTATTGCTTACAAAACGAAATCTGTCTGCAGAAGGCGCAATAAGTAATGTAGATACTGTTAAGCTAACAATTACTAATAAAGAAATAACGGTAAGGGCAGGCCAAGCTGGATAACCATGCAAGTTGTTGCGTATGTTTTTCCATACACCGTCTGCAGGATACATTCGATGATCCTGTAGCTCTTCTTTCAAGAATCGCTCAAATTCGCTGTCTTGGTTGTACCTCCGATCCATATACTAAATACTACTTCTTAAAAGCAGCTGCCCAAGAGAATCGCTCTCTTGGTTGTTCTATAATCCGTTTCTTAATTAATATTGCTTCTAACATTGCTTTTGCTCTGGTGTATTGGCTTCTACTTGTGCTTTCCTCTATATCTAGCATATCACCAATCTCTTTATGACTATAACCTTCCATTGCATACAAGTTCAATACAGTTCTGTAACCAATTGGTAAGAGTCTGATGCATTCAATGATTTGTCTGGCCTGCATTACCGAGGGTACAGTTTCTTCTTTAACTTCTAAATAATCGGCCTGATCTAAATCAATACTGTTGCTGAATTTTTTATTTTTCTTTAAAAAATTAATACAAGTATGAACAATGATTCTTCTAATCCAACCTTCAAAAGCTCCTTTGTTCTGAAATGTATGAATTTGCGTAAAGATTTTTATAAAGCCTTCTTGCAACATGTCCTCTGCATCTTCTCTGCTATTGCTGAATCTATAACATACACTCAGCATTTTAGGGCTGTACCGATTGTACAACTCTCTTTGTGCAGAGGGATCATTATTTAAACAGCCTACCAGAATGGTTTGCTCGGTCATTTAGGGAATTTTATTACCCTAAATATAAGACAATTTTAATGTTAAAAAGCTGCATAAATACGTTACTTAGTGTCATAATACTACTAAATCTGCATATGGAAAGCCTATTTACACCGCCCCCACTTACAGGATTAGCCCCTTATACAGGCAGTTTTACGCAGGTTGAATTACAACATTTGCTAAAGCGAACGCTATTTGGCGCAAGCAAAGAAGACCTTAAACATTTTGGAGGAAAAGCACTGGCTGAAGTGCTTTACGAATTATTAAATCCGGCGACCACCCCAGTTTTACCACCTTTGAAGGAATATGCTACATCTACTACTGCAACATTGCCCGATACAGCTATAGCTCAGGGAACTACTTGGGTTGGAGATATCAACAATGATGGAACAGTCCAAAGCCAACGAAGAGCATCATTCAAGAAATGGTGGATGGGTAGAATGATCAATCAAGATAGATCTATACTAGAAAAGATGACCCTATTTTGGCATAATCATTTTGCAACAGAAATGAATGATGTAAGTAATGCACAATATATTTATAAGCATCATCAATTATTAAGAACTCAAGCTTTAGGAAATTTCAAGACACTTACTAGAGCCGTTACTGTAGATCCTGCTATGCTTGTCTATTTAAATGGGCAACTAAATACAAGAACTGCACCAGATGAAAACTATGCAAGAGAAATACAAGAATTATTCTGTTGTGGAAAAGGGCCTGATTCATTGTTTACCGAAGCAGATGTAAAAGCAGCTGCAAGAGTATTAACAGGTTGGAGAAATAATGCAACCACTGTCACTTCATTTTTTGATCCAAATAGGCATGATACTAATCCAAAAGCATTTTCCTCATTTTATAATAATACTGTAATTGCTGGTAGAACAGGTGCTACTGCAGGTGACATTGAGTTGGACGAATTGATACAAATGATTTTTAATGTACAGGAAGTAGCTAAATATATTTGTAGAAGATTGTATCGTTGGTTTGTATATTATGATATAGACGCATCTGTTGAAACCAATATCATCACCCCATTAGCAAATATTTTTCGAACCAATAATTATGAGATTAAACCAGTATTGAAAGCACTTTTACAAAGTGAACATTTTTTTGATACACTTTCCAGAGGTTGTCAAATAAAAAGCCCAGTAGATTTAGTGGTGGGTTTCTGTAGAGAAACCAGCTTAAAATTTCCTTTGAGTTCAGATTATATAACTAATTATGGGCACTGGAATTATATGGTAAACTGGCTAAGTAATATGCAACAAAATATAGGTGATCCACCAGATGTAAGTGGATGGAAAGCATATTATCAAGAACCTCAATTTTATCAAATTTGGATTAATAGTGACACATTACCGAAGCGTAATCAGTTTACTGATATTATGGTTTTAAATGGATATAGCTTTAATGGGAACCGTATACAAGTTGATGGATTGAGTCTTATAAGAACATTCTCCAATCCTGCAGAACCTAATATATTGTTGAATGAATTAATAGGGCATTTATACAGAATAGATTTGTCCGAAGCATCTAAAGCGCAAATCAAAAGAGATATCTTATTGAGTGGACAAAGCAGCGATCATTATTGGACTGATGCATGGAATTTAATGATAAGTAATCCAAGCAATACAGCGAATACTACTACTGTTCGTAATAAAGTTCGTGACTTAATTAAATATTTAATGAATCTGGCCGAATACCAACTCGCCTAAAAACAATTATATGAAAAGGAGAGACTTTTTAAAAAATACGGTGCCTGCCGGTATTCTGCTCCCCTCTTTAGTGAGTGGTTTTTCATTCAAAGTATTTGGCGCATCTTCCGTATTTGCTGCAGCCCTACAAATGCAAGCTGAAGAGAACGATCATATTTTAGTACTCATACAATTGAATGGAGGCAACGATGGATTAAACACCATTATTCCATTAGAAAATTTTGCGAACTACGCCAATGCACGTTCGAATATATTTATACCAGAAAATAAAGTATTAAAATTAACAGGAGTAGATAAAGCAGGATTGCATCCAGCCATGACTGGATTACAAAGTTTGTTCAATGAAGGAAAACTTAATATCATACAATCGGTTGGCTACCCACAACCCAGTTTCTCTCATTTTAGGGCTACTGATATTTGGATGAGCGCAAGCGATAGTAATAGGGTTGTGAATAGTGGGTGGGCTGGAAGGTATTTGGATTACCAATATCCCAATTTTCCAACTGGTTATCCTAATGCAAGTATGAAGGATCCATTAGCTATTCAAATAGGATCTGCTACATCGCTAACTATGCAAGGGCCTTCAGTGAATATGGCCATGAGTATTAGCAATCCCAATAATTTTTACAATTTGATTAATGGTGTGCAAGATCCTGCACCAGCAACCCCCGCAGGAAAAGAGCTTACCTATATTCGGCAGGTTACACAACAAACACAACAATATGCATCAGTCATAAAAGACGCAGCTGCTAAAGTTCCAACACAGGTTACTTATCCTAGTAATAATACATTGGCCGATCAATTGAAAATTGTTTCCAGATTAATTAAAGGAGGTTTGAAAACCAGAGTATATATGGTTAGTATTGGAGGCTTTGATACACATGCAACTCAAGTAAATGCGAGCGATACTACAACAGGAACGCATGCTACTTTATTGGGAAGGGTAAGCGATGCAATTAAAGCATTTCAAAATGATTTAGCCTTTTTAGGAGTAGATGATAAAGTAGTAGGTATGACCTTCTCTGAGTTTGGAAGACGCATCAAGAGCAATGGAAGTAGCGGCACCGATCACGGCGCAGCCGCACCAGTATTGGTTTTTGGTAAACAAGTAATTGGAGGCGTTACCGGTAACACACCCAATTTTGGATCAAGTGTAGGAGTAGGAGACAATGTACCCTTTCAATACGATTTTAGGTCGGTGTATTCAACTTTGTTAAGTAATTGGTTATGTGTAGATGAAGCCGATTTACAGCAAATTATGCTGAAGAATTTTCAGAACTTGCCGTTGGTTAGTGGGGCTGTTTGCAAGCGTCCGCAGCCATTGGCCACAGAACAGCTGATCAGCAATTATCCGAATCCATTTACAGCTAGTACTGTTATCACATTTAAAACAGGCGGAGGCCATACTTTGATACAAATTATTGACACTTCAGGAAGAGTATTAGCAGTATTGACAGATAAAGAATATGCTGCAGGTACATATACCCTTACCTTCAATAGTGGATTTTTACCAACGGGAGTATACTATGCACGCTTTCAAAATATGGCTGTACAACAGGTTAGGCCAATGCTGAAAGTCAAATAGATCGTGGCTTTCGCAATTTTTTGCAACATTGATGTAAATATTGGTAAAATAGTTCAACTTTGTACACTTGACTCATCGATGGATTATGCATAAAAAGTTTTGGTCATATTGGTTGACATTTTTTTTTCTGACAGTTTTATTAAACAGTCAACTGATAGCCCAGAATTGCAGATATACCATTAAGGGGATTATTCGTAACCCAAACACCAGCAAAGGGAAAGCAGGTTTAACCATACTAGTAAAACCGGGCAACTTTACCGCAGTTACAGATAGTATAGGCGGTTATAACATTACTTCATTATGCAAAGGAAATTATACTGTAGAAGTATTTAATAAAGCAGTATTGATAGAACAACGCAGCATTTCATTAACGGGAACATACATACTGAATTTTAGCATTAATAATGATGAAGCGAGTTTAGATGAAGTAGTGGTGAACGCTAAGCGAGACGCTTATCAAAATACCATTAAGCAAACCATCAGTGAAAAAGACATCAATCAAACGCGCGGACAAACATTAGGCGAAGTGTTGCAGCGTGTGAATGGGGTAACGGTATTACAAACTGGTAGTACCATTTTTAAACCTGTGATACATGGATTACATAGTCAGCGTATTCTAATCCTTAATAATGGTATTAGACAAGAGGGGCAACAATGGGGAAGTGAACACGCACCAGAGATTGATCCATTTACAGCAGATAAATTTATTGTATTAAAAGGAGCTGGTGCATTAAAGTACGGTAGTGATGCCATTGGAGGTGCAGTGTTAGTAGAGCCTAGAGCATTGCCAGAAACACCAGGTACCAAGGGCGAGTTGAACACTGCTTATTTTGCCAATAATCGCATGTATGTAATCAATGGAATGGTTGAGCAAAATGTAAAAAAAATACCCGCATTAAGTTGGCGATTACAAGCAACGTATAAACGAGGAGGCAACAGCCAAACACCCAATTACTGGTTATGGAATACTGGTGTGAAAGAATTCAACTACGCTGCATCAGTTATTTATAGAAAACCAAGATGGACAACCGAATTATTCTTTTCTGCATTTAATACAGACCTAGGCATATTTACTGGATCGCATATTGGTAATTTAACTGATTTGCAAACAGCAATACAAAGCGTTAAACCCATTCAAAATATTGATCGCTTCTCTTACGAAATTGGAAGACCCCGTCAAGAAGTGAGTCATTTTTTATTGAAGTCTAAAACCATCTATAAATTAACAGAGTGGTACAAATTAAATGTTGTTTTATCAAGACAAGAAAATATAAGACAAGAATATGACCGCGCCATTATCACTAATCGCCCAGAGCTAGATTTAAATATTGGTACTACCATGTTAGATGTATCAGTGGAGCAAAATGAAGGCAAGCCTAGTCAGTTACAATTAGGGATGACTGGTACATTACAAGAGAATGTGTGGAGTGGAAGCAGGTTCTTCATACCGAATTTTAAGTCGACCAATTTATCGGCCTATGCCATCAAAAAATGGAATATACAACCATGGTTTATTGAAGCAGGTCTGCGTTATGATTATAAAACATTGACTACATTTAGAAATCAGAATAATCAAATCAGAAGCTTAGAACAAAACTTCAATAATATATCAGCATCACTAGGTGCTACTTACAAGATTAATCAAGATTTACGTATTTTATTTAATGCCGCCATGGCATGGAGAGCGCCTCAGGTCAATGAATTATTTGTAAATGGTTTGCACCATGGAAGCGCAAGTTTTGAAATAGGAGATTCAACTTTAAAGAGTGAAAAGGCCTATAATTTTTCTGCACAATTAAAATACGAACCCGATAGCAGTTGGAATATAGATGTAAGTGTGTATTACAATTTGATAGATGATTTTATCAATTTAGTTCCATCCGTACCGCCTACTTTAACCCTGCGCGGAGCATACCCAACATTCAGGTATATTCAAACAAATGCACTTTTAGCAGGCACCGATATAAGCGTACAAAAAATATTTAACAAGCATTTTTCCGGGGGGATTAAAGCCGCTATTTTATTTGCAAGAGACCGGGTAAAACAAGACTGGTTACTACAAATGCCCGCCAACCGTTTTGAATACGATTTAACATACAATTTTATTAACCGAAAGATGAGTAATAGCTATGTGCAACTCAAATGGATACAGGTAATGCAACAAAAACGTATTTCAGCTGGATTTATCGACTATTTGCCACCACCACCTGCCTATAATTTATTAAATATAGAATTTGCAACAACGTTACAGATTTACAAGAAAAGTACTACCTTTGGGTTGAGTGTATTAAATTCCTTAAATACCCAATACAGAGACTACATGAATCGATTCAGGTATTTTAATGATGAAGTGGGACGATCATTGGTTTTGAGGGTTAAAATTCCTTTATAAAATGAAAAAAGTACTTTTAGCAGTGTTGATTTTGAGCGGGATGGTAGGGTGTAAAAAAACAGCTACACCTGCAGATGAGAATGAACATGAGTCAATTAATAAGATTGAGTTTATATTCAATACCACTGGTTCAGCGGCAAGGTCGTTTATAATGGAAGATCCTGATGGCGATGGAGGAAATCCGCCCAGCAGAATTGATACCATCAAACTGAATGCAGGCGCAACTTATACCGTAGATGTAAAAACGTTTAATTTGGTAAACGGGGTAGTAAAAGAAATTACTTCTGTCATTACAAGTCAAGGAAGTTCTCATGAATTGTTTTTTATTCCAACCGGTGTTTCCCTTACCATTACAAAGAATGATAAAGACAGAAATAATTATCCTATAGGATTAAATTCTACTTGGGTTGTAGGGGCTGCAGCAACCGGAAGTCTCCAATTCAAAGTCATGCATAAGCCAGCGGGTATTAAAGGCCCCAATGATTCACCTAATGTTGGCCATAGCGATATCGATTTAAGGATTCCGATCAGATTGCAATAAAGCTGCAAATTAATTGCAATATTATTGCATTTTATTTGCAACATTGATTCATTTAAAGTAGTTTTGTTCTATAAAACTGAAATGAATGAAAAAATTATTAATGATTGCAGTAATGGTAGTGAGTGGAGGAATAGTATCTGCTCAAACTAAGTTTGGATTCAAAATTGGCTATAACGCTGCCAATGTATCTTCTAATTTAGAAGATGTAAAGGAAGATGGTAAAACACTTTCGGGAATTGGCTTTGGTGCGTTTGTAGAGTTTTCAGCAGGAAAGAACTTTGTAATTCAACCACAAGTAAATTACAATAGAAAAGGAATCGCTATTGCACATGCAGGGCATTCAGACAAGTTAATTTTTAATGTATTAGACATTCCTGTAAATGCATTGTATCGTTCAAACAATGGATTTTTCATTGGTGGTGGTCCAAACCTTGGATTCAATTTATCTGGAGGTTTAAGATCACATGATGATCCATCAGAAAATGAAGATTTTTCATTTGGAAAAAATGAAGATCAAATCAAAAGAATGGATTTTGGTGTAAACTTATTGACTGGTTATGAGTTCAAGAATGGTTTGTTTGTAAGTGCGAACTATTTAAGAGGATTAACCAATTTAAGCAATACCCCAGGCGAAACTTGGAGAAACAATATGCTGAATTTATCTCTTGGCTACAGTTTTGGTGGAGCGAAGAAAAAATAGTTTTTGTT
>JBMLPQ010000170.1:32787-45094 GCA_049242025.1 Sediminibacterium sp. | reverse complement strand
GCAAAGATAACCAAAATCACTAGGATTGATGGGGCTGAATTCATTGGGAGGAATTTACCGAAGGAGTCGGCGATACTTTACTCCACCCTTCAGATTTTGGAGATCAATACAATGAAGTGGTAGCCCTCATCAAATCAAACCAGGCAAGAAAGAATAAGGAAATAAGGATTTAGTTAAAACTTATTGATAATCAATAGTGCTAGAATATTTAAAAACGAGGCATTGCTGCATATGAAAATAAATAAGAAAAAGAGGAATATAATTTTACTGGCTGAGTAAAGAGAAAATTTGACATTTAAGATTTTTCGAAGAAAAAGATTGTAGGCGAATTTTCTCTTTACCAGCCAAATAGATAAATATTCTTATTCTTTCCCTGTACTTCCAAACCCCCCACTGCCTCTTTCAGAAGAAGTTAGTTCAGAAGAAGGCACCCACTGCACCAACTCCACTTTCTGCACCACCATTTGCGCAATCCGATCACCAGGCAAAATAGTTTGCGGCTCATTAGACAAATTAATCAGTATCACTTTAATCTCACCACGGTAGTCGGCATCAATGGTGCCGGGGGTATTTAAGCAAGTAATGCCTTGTTTAATAGCGAGTCCGCTGCGAGGACGAATCTGAATTTCATAACCCAGCGGTATCTCTACAAATAAACCTGTAGGTACTAAATCACGAGACAAAGGTTGAAGTACAATTGGCTCATTGATGAAAGCACGAATATCCATACCAGACGAACCTATAGTAGCATAGGAAGGCAATTCATTATTCGATTGATTAACAATTTTTATGGCAAGCGTATTCATAAGTTAACAATTGGCATTTATGATTGAATCAACTTCAACAAGTCTTTAGCAGCAGAAACGCAAGTAGTGAGTTTACCACTAAATAAACTGAAAATACGATTACCATGCTGTATTGTTAGCGTTGGTCTAGCATCATCAATTTCTTGCTGAGGTAACACAATTCTGGTGGTAATCCAAGAATCAATCAATTCCATATCATCTAACAACGGAAAAAACTGTTTGGAGTGTTCAATAATATCTAAATCGGGAAAGCCTTTAATAGGCATCCATGGAATATTTTTATCGCCCACATGTGTTTCTAAAACAGAATGCTTTACGTGATATAAAATGAACTGATTAGGACTGATCCCCTTAGGCATTAAAGAACAAAATGGACCATCCATGATGGTGATCCCAAAGGAATTAAATTGTTTTTGTGTGCTCAAAATAGGCAACAAACAAAGTTGATATTTTGCTGGAATCGGCTCCTGTCCTATCAATTGAGCCGTTTCTGAGATACTTGCATAGGTTGCATTAACAATAGTATCACAAACAATCGTTTGTCCACTGGAGAGTTTTACAATCTTTTCTGTTCCAGCAATCTGTATGCTAACTGGTTGTACATTTCTTAATACGGTTATATTCTTGTTAAGCGCAACACGGTAAATGATTTGCTTCTTTAAAATATTATAATCAAAAATAGGTTCGTAAGTAAGCCAACATTGCTCAACCATTTCCTTTCTTAAAATAGTCTCATCAGGGTAAGCTTCTTCTAAATGCAAACCAAGGTTATCACAAAATGCATGAAACTGATCGGCATTAATATGAGAGCCCTCTTTTGCAATAGCATAGAATTTTTTGAAAGAAGTGAAAATGGAGTCGTTATAAAAATCTTTAAACGTATCTAAACCCTCCAAAGATTCCAAACAAGTGTCTTTGCTTCTAGGATAATGGTACCCGTAATGGATTCTATTTTGATTCACTAGGCTAGCGCCTAACATAATGTCTTGCTCTTTTTCAACCACTACTACTTTAATACCTGCTTCTCCTAAAACAATTGCAGCAGTTAACCCAAATACCCCTCCACCAATAATCAAAACCTGTTGCTTAGTTTCCAAAATACTGCCCTCCATTAACATGAACTACTTGTCCGGTCATTTGTTTTTGTGAAAATAAATAATAGATCGCTTCTGCACAGTCTTTAGCAGTTGTCAATTTATTTAAGATGATTTGCTTTAAATGTTTTGCTCTAAAATCAGCAGTCATGCCTTTATCAACAGGTGTATCTTTTACTAAACCTGGTGCAATGGCATTCACTCGAATGTTTTTAGGGGCCAATTCATTAGCCAATGTTCTGGTCATCCCTATCACAGCAGATTTTGCAATGGCATAGGATGGATCATAGCTGCCTTTTTGCGCAGCTATTGAAGAGATAAATACAATCGCTCCATTTTTTTTGAGTTTTTTTTGAAGGGATTGCACAACAAACAAAGGACCTGATACATGCATATTTAGCATGAGCTGATGGTGCGCTAAAGTAGTATCCGCTAAGTTTGTGCTTGGTTTTACACCCGCACAAAAAATAATTCCCGAAAGAGCAGGCATTTTTTTAGCTAAACCAACAATAGAATCTTGGTTATTCAAATCAAGATAAAGCAAGTCTAAAGATTCAGTGTTACGCTGTTGAACCTTACTGGTGGTTCCAATACAACGGAAACCCTGCTCCCTATAGAAACGAGCAGTTGCATTGCCAATCGCCCCATTAATGCCAACAATTAAAACAGTATCCATTGGGCCAAAATTAGCATTTTAAGGAATATCCTTACTTTTGAACAATACAAGTAAATGAAAAAAGCAGGGTATATTCATTTAATCAAGAGCAAATCGGGCATTTTCCTGAATTTTTTCAATCTTGGGTTTATACAAATTTCCAATATTGCCGTCCAATTACTGCTTTTCCCCATCATTTTACGGATTATAGGCATCGAATCATTTGGATTAGTAACGGTTATCAATGCTTATTCACTTATGATAGGCGTATTAGTGAATTATGGAACCAATCAATCTGGTATAAAAGATATTGCCCTCGTAAAAACAGATATCACTCAATTATCCAAGCTTTTTTTTACAATTTATCATACACGAATCTTATTATTCCTAATAAGCATAGTGATTATACTGTTGCTTTACGCACTTGATTTACCCAATATTAAATACGTATTATTTGCCATCCCTATTATTTTAGCTGAAACCATTAACCCTATTTTTTTCTTTACAGGAATCGAAAAATTGACTTTATACAATACTGCCAATCTATTGGCAAAAATTAGTTCGGCCTGCATGATTATTTTTTTATTCAATCCAGCTTCAGGTGCTTGGTGGGTAAATTTCTATTTGGGAATGGGCAACTTGGTTTTATATGCCATTGTGCTAGTGTATGCCATTCGTCAATACCAACTTCAATGGCAGCCAATTGTCAAGGAAGGAATGAAAAAAATCTTGAAAGAAAATAGTTTCTTAATCAGCAATAATATTACTGTTCACTTACAACAGTCCTTTTTTTTATTCCTCTTGCAAGGATTTAGTACCCCATTAATTTTGGGGGCTTATTCTATTTGCGATAAAATAATGGCATCGGTTCGGATGATGATTGTGGCATTTACATTTGCCATATATCCCAACGTTGCCATCCAATATGAAGCCAATCGAAATAGCTGGATTCAATACAAAAAACAAGTGAACCAATGGTTAGCAATTTTTTTCTTACTATTTGCAGTGGGATTATTTTTTGGGAGTAATCTCATTGTACATTTGCTAACTGGAACCGAAAACCAATTAGCAGCTACTTATATTAAAACCGCTTCTTTGGTTCCCTTTTTCATGGCTTTGAATACATTGAATATGGTAGAGTTGCTAATCAAAAATCAATACAAAGGATTATTTTATTGCAGTGGATTTTTATTAATGGTTGCACTCATAATGGGCAGCTTTTTTATAAAAAGCATAGAACCCATTCAGTTTGGATTATTTATGCTCATTATCGAAATCGCTTCAATTGCCATTACAAGTTTTTATATCAAGAAAATAAGCTAAGACAGCCATTATGCAACCAACTGTAGCCATCGTATTAGTGAATTGGAATAGTTATGCTGTTACAAACGATTGCATTCAATCCTTATACCATATTACTTATTCCAACTTTACCATTATTGTAGTAGACAATGGATCAACGGATGGATCAGGTGCCGCTTTAGAAAAAGACCATCCAACAGCAACTGTATTGTATAATGAAAAAAATACTGGATTCACTGGAGGAAATAATACAGGTTTAGCGTATGCCATTGAACAAGGGTTTGACTATATCATGATGCTCAACAATGATACATTTGTAGCTCCCAATTTTTTAGAGCCCTTGGTCAATTACATGGAAGCAAACCCTAACACGGGCATTATTCAACCAAGGATACATTTTAATCATGACCGAACATTGCTATGGGATGGGGGCTCCTATTTTTCTAAATGGCTGGGATACGCTTATACCAAAGGATATAACAAAAAACCTAGTGAAGAATTTTTAACTATTAAAGAAGTAGATTGGATAACAGGTTGTGGTTTTCTTACTCGAAACAAGGTACTAAAACAATCAGGCTTGTTGATAGAAAAAATGTTTATTTATAGCGAAGACGTAGACCTATCATTTAGAATAAAAGCATTAGGCTATTCATTGATTTATCATCCAGATTCGGTGATTTATCATATAGCAGGCATGTCTAACAAATCAAAAGTAAAAGGCAAAGAAGGATATGTAACACCATTTGTGCATTACCTAAATATTCGGAATAAAATCTGGCTGCTAAAAAAATATACGAGCTGGTACCATGCACCTACTGTTATACTTACGAGTATTGCTTATAATCTCAGTTTGATGGCCTATTTCACGGTGAGGGGTCGATTCAAAAAATTAAAAACAGCATTCAAAGCTATTAAAGACGGGCTTACAGACTCTATTTAAAAACGCTTAAACCGTATTCTTTAAATTAAGTTAAACGTTAAAAAAACTACTTGGTTTTCTCTAACCAAAAAGAAGCAGGTGTAGTAGAATCTTTTAACCCCGGACAAACTTTCTTCAATTTGTCATAGTGTTGGTTCTTTAATAAATTCAATGCCATTTTAATTTCAAAAGCGTTGTTATAATACAAATAAGCTTCTAATAAATATTGTTCATTCCAAAAACGCTTCTTATTTACCAACCAATCTGCTAAATAATGATTGGGCGAGAAAATATCGTGGATATGAATAATGACGCCCTTTTTAAGTACCGGCAATAAATTCAAATACTCAAACAACACATCGTTACCTGGTCGAATAATATGCGAAGAATCAATGAATAAAAAGTCTCCATGATTTAATGCTGCAAAAAAATCTAAGGAAACATCTTCTACTTTTTGACGCAAAATGGTTACTTCAGGTATGGTTTCTAACCAAGTAAATTCATAGGGCTCAATACAGGTAAGTTCTGTTACAAAACCCTCAGCTTTATTTTTCTTTATGGCTTCTACAGCAATAAGGGTACTAAAACCAGAGCCAATTTCAATAATGCGCTTGGGTTTAAAATTGCGGATAAACAAATAGTACATTTCTGCATCCCCGTAACTAAATGCAGGGTTCTCATAAAAAAATTGGGGGAGTTTAACATTCCCTTTAGCAGGAAATGCTGCCAATTCATTGGTGTATTTTAACTCAGCTAAAAGGCTTAACTGTTGGGGAACTTTAAAATCTATATGTAGTGATCTTTCAACAGTAGCATCAAAATTTTTATCGTACACAAAACGAGGATCATAATAGTGGTTGCGGAGTGGGTAAACACCCAATCGCTCAAAACTGCGTACATGTAAAGGAAAATGCTCTACATCATGGTAACGCATTTTCTTCACAAGAGGCAAGTAAATCCATGTTAGAGGCAACAAAAGGATATCGTATATTTTAAAAGCAACCTTTTTTACAATCAACTTCATGCAATGGTATTTATACAAAACGCGGTAAAGATAGTTAGGATTGCTTCAACATTCCTTATTTTTGAGTATGCAAAGCTGCTATAGAAAAACTTCATTTTTAATTGTTTGGGGGGTGGCCATCTTTTTTTTAAGTGCCTGTACCAAAAATTTAACTGAGGTAACCACTGTTTATGAGAACGATTTTAATGATCGCAAATTAAAAGATATACAAATAGTTGGTTGGGTAACCAACTTTTCCACCGGGGTATTTCCAGCGGGTGCAAAACTGCACCAATATTTGGGTTCAACTATGATTGGAAGGCTTAATAATAGCAGAGTAGAACTTACAGTAGACTCATTACCCGAACACGATGTAGTAAGAGTAGAGTTTGATTTATATATTCACGAAACTTGGAGGAACGATATTTTTGTAATGCGCTTTAATGACCAGACTAGGTTACTTACTGGATTTTCAACCGATAGTACTGTAAAACAATCTTATCCAAATTGGATAGGAAATGGCTCAACCATGTATCCAGCTGGTAATCTGGCACAAGAGCTTTACTTGCCAAGCACTTGCGGTAAAAATATACCAAGAGGATCCAACCATTATAAAATGATTCATTCGATGGCACATACCGAAAGCAGTTTCAAATTCGATGTTAGTGATACAGGTGGCGTCTTAAATGACACTTGCAGCAGAAGTTGGTCTGTAGACAATCTAAAAATCACAGTGCTAAATAATAATTAAGGAAGCATTCCTTTAGCATTGATAAGTCTTAACTTGTAGCGCATGTTTGTATTCCCTATACTTTATGTAAGCTTTTTTATTGCTACACTTAGAAGCCTTATGGCCGATAAAGTGAAGGGAATCATGCTCTTTATTATTTTTGGATTACCCATTTATACCACTGCATTATCGGTAACACATTTGTATGGATTTACAGATTGGATTCCTTACTTGCAAGCTTTTAAAGAATTAACCATCCTGTTTTTTTTAGGATATGCTATTTTGAATATTCAACAACAATTTCATTGGCAATGGATGGATAAAATAATGGCAGGATTTGCCCTTTATGCCTGCTTATATATTTTTCTACCCATTGGTTCTTATGGATTCATGCAAAAGTTATTAGCATTCAAGAGCATTAGCTTTTTTCCGTTTATTTATTTTACTGGAAGACTCATCAACTTTAAGAAAATCAATCTAAACGAGGTCTTCAGTTTTATTGGTTTATTAACCATTGGCGCCGCATTGTTATTGGCCTATGAATTGGTGACTTATACGCATATACAAACACAAACAGGCTATGCACTCTATAACCAACAATTTTACAACCAAGATCCTACCGGAAATCATGGGTTGAGTTGGACATTCGAAATAGAAAGCGGTATCAAACGATTTGCCAGCTTTTTCTCAACCCCTTTAGAATTTTCAGCTGCCACACTGGTAGCAACATCCGCTCTGGCAGCGCTAATCACCAATAACAATAATCAATTTAGGTTTAATACATTCACCCAATTGGTGTTAATTAGCACCCTTGCTTCTATTTTCTTTGCATTGTCTCGAGCTTCCTTTGTTAGCTATTGTATCATCATTTATATGTACGCCTGGGTAACCAATAAAAAACAATTGGTCCAATACATTCATTGGGGAATAATCATTGTAGTACTTGCCATTACTTTATTCGCAATTCAAAATGATTTGGTAGAGTTTGCAATAGATACTATTACGTTCTCTAATGCTTCTAGTATTGGCCATGTATTAGAATGGATCAACGGAATGGAAGCAATCAGCAAACAACCGCTTGGAATGGGTTTAGGAGAATCTGGTCGAATGTCTGCATTTGAGGGATTGAATACTGGTGGCGAAAATCAATTCATTATTATTGGTGTGCAATTGGGGTTAGTAGGATTGGGGCTTTATTTGGCAGCATATATCTTGACAATAAAACATGCTATCAAAACCATTAAAACCCAAACAGGAAAAATAAGAAGACTGGCATTATTTGTGTTATTAGTAAAAATTGGATTATTTATTCCGCTGTTTACAGCCGAAGTAGAATCTTATATTTATATCAGTTATACTACTTGGTTTTTAACAGGATTGTTTTTTAACATGAAAGCCCAAACAATTAAAAAGATTAATTTGCGCTGATGGAATTATTGCACCAATGCCCTATTTGTAAAAGCGAACAGATTGTTCCTTTCTCAATGAAATACCAAGCGGGCTTTCCACATATTTCAAGAACCCAGTGTAAAAAATGCCAGGTGCAATTTGCTAATCCCATGGCCAATGAAAAAGAGCTGATGGAATTTTATAGCAATTACTATAATAAAGGAAATTTTGGTGCGCTAGATTATAAAAAAAAGATCAAAGAAAAAATCATCCAAATAAAGGCAACCCCAATAGAAAAAATTAAGTTAGCTAAAGCATTGGTATTGCAATACCAACCTAGTGGACAATTTTTAGATATTGGTTTTGGGCTAGGAGAAGAATTGGTTGCTTATGCAGCATTAGGGTTTTCGGTATATGGTACCGAGTACGATTCAGACTGCATCGCATTCATTGAACCTGAAATTGCAGGAGCCCAATTATTTAATGGCGACTTATTGCATGCAGGATATCAAAACAATCAATTTAATGTGATTAACCTGTACCATGTGATAGAACACCTAATACAACCCATTGAATATGTACAAGCGTTGCATAGAATTTTAATGCCGGGTGGATTAGTGGTGGTTGGTACGCCCGATAGTGGCAGCTGGGCTTATCGAGTTTTTAGAAAGATGAATTTGCTGTTAGGCAGGATACCACCTATTGTAGATGGTTTAGAACATACAGTAGTATTTAATAAAAAGAATTTAAAGCAATTATTTGTTAGTAATGGATTCAATATTATTGAACAAAAGAACGAGCGGGTAAATGATGGATTTAATTCGATTTTTAAAAGTAACCTGAGCTTAAGAAAAAAAATTGTTCGCTATATTCAAACTTTTTTGCCCGTTAATCAAGTACTCATTGCGCAAAAAAGAAAGGACTGAAACCTAGAATATGCAAAGAAAAACAATTGTAGGTGTTGATGTGAGAGATTTACAAATTTCTAAAACAGGGGTTAGAACCTATTTGGAAGAATTGTGTAAAGAATTTGCAAAACCAGACAGCTCCATTGAATTTGTATTTATTCAAAATTACATACCAGTTTATACTGGCAAAAATCCATGGGGTAAATTATTAGAGCATATACGATTTCAAGGTTGGAAGCAAATCATACTTCCATTGAAAGCAAAAATTAACCGATGTGATGTATTGTTCTGTACTGATTTTTTTGTGCCAGTTTTTAGTTGGGGAATCAAAACGGTTCCTGTATTTCACGATGCTTTTTTTTGGGAGTATCCCGAACATTACAATAAATTTTGGAGAACCTTATTTATTCAATTAGGATTGAGGGCAGCTAAAAAAGCAGCGTTTATTGTTACACCAACAAAATATACCCAAGAACAAATTGCTCACTATTCGGGCATCAACCCGAACAAAATCATTCCCATTCACGAGGGACCCAAACGATTTTCCGCCAAAGACACCGTTAATCCAATTGGCAAGCCCTATATTTTGCATATTGGTACGGCAGAAAAAAGAAAGAACCTACCATTCTTAATCAAAGCATTTGCTGAGTTGATTAAAACCGCGGCGGATATGATCCCCCCTAATCTTTGTCTTGTTTTGGTAGGACAGTTCTCCAATAAAAGCAGCATGAACGATGGACCAACCATTTTGGCAACCATTGAAGCACTTGGATTACAAGAACGCGTAATATTGACGGGCTATTTGCCCGACGAATCCATACCAGCGTATTATACACACGCGGCATGTTATGTATTTCCATCAATGAACGAAGGATTTGGCATACCCATCCTAGAAGCATTTCAATATGGAACACCCGTATTAATTGCCAATAACAGTTGTTTACCTGAAGTAGCGGGCGATGCTGCATTAAGCTTTGACCCAACTGATCAGGCTGCATTGGTTGCGCTTCTTAGGGCTATTATAACGAATCAAAGCCTACGTGAAACCCTTATTGCCAAAGGAAAAGAGCGAATGAAACAATTTACATGGGAATCTGCCGCCGCAGAACTAAAAGGCCTTTTTAAGCAGGCTCACAACACAAAACTATAGTTTTAGTACAACATGAAATTATAATTTACGTACAACACAAAATTATAGTTTTGGTATAACAAAAAAGTATAATTTTGGTAAATGGCCACCCCTTCAGAAAAACTAGCTAGTTCGCTAGAAATATTAAAAGGCTTACAAGATAAAAATATTGTAGCCATAAGAACAAGCCAATTAACGCGTACCCATCGGGAACGGCTGTTAAAAAATGGCTTCATCAAGGAAGTGCATTCCGGCTGGTATATTATTTCGTCGCCTGACCAACAAGATGGAGATAGCACTTACTGGTATAGTTCTTATTGGAAATTTTGTGCAGAATACTTAAATCATAAATTCAAGAATCAGTGGTTCATTTCTGCTGAACAATCATTGATGATTCATGCTGGTAATTGGACTGTCCCAAAACAATTAATTATCAAATCAGCGAAAGCAAACAATTTCAAGACCGATTTACCATTCGACACATCTTTTTTTCAAATAAAATCTACCCTGCCTCAACAATCAGAGATTGTTGTTATAGATGGATTAAGGCTGATGAGTGTGTCGACTGCGCTAGTTAATGCCGCACCCAACACTTTCACGCAAAATGCTACGGATGTGCGCACTGCGATATCTGTTATAAAATCATCTTCCGATATTTTAGCCATCCTATTAAACGGAGGGCATTCCATTGTTGCAGGTAGACTAGCAGGCGCATTTAGAAATATTAAAAAAGATAAAATAGCGAATGAGATCATTAAAACGATGAAAGACGCAGGATACGCTGTTCGCGAATCAGATCCATTTGAAGATCAACTGCCTGTTTTATTCAATTCAAAAGACGTATCTCCCTATGCAAACAGAGTCAGGCTTATTTGGTCGGAATGCAGACAAATAATTATTAATCAATTTCCAAAAGCACCAGGTTTGCCGAAAAAGGTTGATGCTTATATAAAAGCGGTAAAAGAAATTTATGTAACGGATGCCTATCATTCATTGTCTATAGAAAGATACCAAGTTACTCCAGCATTAATAGAACGCGTCAGAAGCGGAAGTTGGAATGCCAAAAATAACGAAGCCGACCGCAAACAAAGGGATGCCATGGCAGCAAGGGGTTATTGGGATGCATTTCAAATTGTAGAAAAAAGTATACGCAAAGTATTGTCGGGGAAAAATGCTGGTAAAATATTGGATGATGACCACGGCGACTGGTATAGGGCTTTGTTTGGACCTAGCGTTGTATCAGGTTTATTAAAGCCTGCAGACTTAGCGGGCTATCGAAATAACCAGGTGTATATCAGCAATTCAATGCACGTTCCTCTGAGCAAAGAGGCCATTAGAGATGCGATGCCTGAATTAATGGAACTACTAGAGCAAGAAACAGAAGCATCAGTGAGAGCCGTTTTAGGTCATTTTATTTTTGTGTTCATTCACCCCTATATGGATGGCAATGGAAGAATGGGCAGATTTATTATGAACCTGATGTTGGCATCTGGAGGTTATCCATGGACGGTTATCCCTGTTGAAAAAAGAAAACAATACATGCATGCATTAGAAGAAGCAAGTGTAAACTTGAATATCTTGCCTTTTGCTAAATTCATCAGTCACTTAGTGAGTGAAAGCATGAAAGGGAAACCCGTTGCCAAAGTAGAGCCCATTAAATAATATATTTGCATAATCGAGATGAATCCAACCATATCAAACCGATTTCAAGGAAACTACACCCAGCGCAATAAGTTGATTACTTACGCTCGACTGGGTATTATGTTTATTAGGGGCTGTTGGCATCGATTATTTTTTGGGGGATCAAAGGGGTTGGTATTGGTGGGCCGCAGTGCATCTGTTCGATATGCCCATCAACTAATGGCAGGCAAAGACCTAATTATAGAAGACAACGCAGAAATCAATTGCCTAAGTGTAGAAAATATTGTGCTGGGCAATAGAGTTACCATTGGCAAACATGCCATCATAAGGCCATCGAATATTTATGGAGGTGCCATTGGTGCAGGTTTAAAAGTGGGGGACCATTCTAATATTGGGCCATTCGCCTATATCGGTTGTTCTGGTTTTATCAGCATTGGAAATAACGTAATGATTTCACCAAGGGTGAGTATTTATGCAGAAAATCATGTATTTGAAGATGCGAATATCCCAATGAAAGAGCAAGGGGTAACACAAGCACCAGTTATTATAGAAGACGATTGTTGGATTGCATCCAATAGCATCATATTAGCAGGGGTAACCATTGGAAAAGGCTCGGTTATTGCAGCAGGATCGGTCGTTACAAAAGATATACCACCCTATAGTGTAGCAGCAGGTGTTCCTGCCAAAGTAATTAAACAGCGGAACAAATGAAGCTGCTGATTTTGCATAGT
>JBMLPQ010000170.1:0-32777 GCA_049242025.1 Sediminibacterium sp. | reverse complement strand
AGTTCCTCCGACTTATATGGAGCCAGTAAAATATTGTTGACCAGTTTGGCTATATTCAAGAAACATGGCCATGAAGCCATTGTAGTATTGAGTGCAAAGGGCGAACTATCGGAACGGTTAGCACAAATGGATGTTCGGGTAGTTTACATGCCATTAGGCATTATTCGCAGAAAGTATATGAACCCAAAAGGTTTGATAAATCGAGTGCAAGCCACTCGCCAAGCAATCAAAGCCATCAAAGAAATTATTATTGCTGAAAAAATTACGCTGGTTTATTCTAATACTACAGCGGTATTGGCAGGGGCATTCGCGGCTAAGCAATTGGGCATCAGGCATATTTGGCATGTACACGAAATTATTCTGCGGCCTAATTTTTTATTTAGGGGCTTGAGTTATTTGCTCAAACATTATGCAGATAAAATTATCGTGGTGTCTAAAGCGGTTCAAGATCATTGGGCAAAACATATACCCATCAGTAAAATACTTTTGGTATATAATGGCATCGATTACAGCGAATACCAGTTGCAAGTCGCTCAGCGCGAAAGCACGCATGGAGCAAAGTTGCGCATTGGCATGATTGGCCGAGTGCATCACTGGAAAGGACAGGATTATTTTTTACAAATTGCAGGAGAACTCATTAAAACCAATCCCCATCTAGAATTCATCATGGTGGGAGATGCTTTCCCAGGTAACGAGTATTTATACGAAAAAATCAACCGTTTAAAAACGGAGCTAAACCTTGTAAATGCCGTAACCGATTTAGGCTATAGAACCGATATACCAGCAATCCTGCAGCAATTAGATATATTTGTACTGCCTTCCATATTACCAGACCCATTTCCAACGGTGGTATTAGAAGCCATGGCCTCAGGCAAAGCAATTGTAGCAACCAACCATGGTGGAGCAACCGAAATGATTGAGTTTGATAAAGAAGGACTATTAATACCATGGGATAATGCAAAAGCAGCAGCTGAAATAATGAAACCCATTATAGAAAACGATGCTAAAAGAAAAGCCATGGGAGCGGCTGCAGCAAAAAAAGTGCGCGTCGAATTCTCACTAGAAGCCTTTGAAGAACGAATCGTTAAATTGTTGAACAGCGGATTTTAAAACTATTGTAATGGTCATTTCAATTATAGGTTCAAGGGGGTATCCTTATGTATACAGCGGTTATGAAACTTTTGTAAAAGAGTTGTCGGAACGGCTGGTTAAAAAAGGTTACAAAGTAAGAGTTTACTGCCATAAGAATTTATTTAAAGAAAAACCCAAACAAGTTAACGGCATTGAGTTGGTGTATATTCCTACTATTGAAACCAAATCTTTAAGCCAATTGATTCATTCGTTTTTATCGATGTGGCATGCCTGTACCACAGGATCCGATATCATTTTAGCAGTGAATGCAGCCAACGGTCCATGGGGATTGATTTCCAAAATTTGTAGAAAGCCCACCCTTATTAATGTGGATGGCATGGAGTGGTTAAGACCTAAATGGAAGGGATTGGGTGCCAAATATTTTAAGTTGGCAGCATGGCTCAGTACCAAACTGTATGATATCATTGTAACCGATGCCGAAGCCATGCGACAAGTGTATTTAACCGAGTTCAAAAAAGACTCAACGGTTATTGCATATGGGGCCAGCTTGCGCTACAGCCAAGATCCATCATTAATCAAGCGCTTTAACCTAGCCCCAGAAGAATATTATTTGATTGTGGGCCGACTCATTCCCGATAACAATAGCCATTTGTTATTAGAAGGATTTTTGCAATCCAATTCTAACAAAAAACTCGTGATAGTGGGCGATGTGCCCTATCAAGACAGCTATGCACAAAGCATGAAAGCCAAAGCCAGTGATCAGGTCATTTTCTTAGGCTACATCAATAACCCAAACGAATTGGCCGAATTATACCACCATTGTTTTGCCTATTTACATGGCCATGCATTTGGAGGCACCAACCCAACACTGTTAAAAGCAATGGCATATGGGTGTGCAATTCTAGCAATTGATACGCCATTTAGCCAAGAAATGCTACAAAATGGTATATTTGGGCTCTTGTTTCAGCAGTCCCCCCAAGATGTTGCACAATTGATGCAACGTGCAGAACAAAATGACGCTCTAATAAAAGAGCTTCGATTGCACGCCAGGGAGGGAATAGGCCTTCGGTATCAATGGGATCATGTAACGGAAGCATATATTAGCGTATTCAAAGTATTAAAGCAGCATGGCCAAGAAAGCCTACAACAGATACACACTCATTAGATACATTATAGATGCTCCTGTAGTAGGTATTTCGTATTTGCTAGCTCTGCAGTTTACTCAAAATGGAACCATTAGTCAAAATAGCATCAATAGTTTTGGATTCTTATTAATTCTATTATCGGTATGGTATATAACTGCATCCTTTGCCAAATTGTACACAGATAGAAGGTCCAATAAATTTTCAGAAGAAATCATATTTATCACTTACAGCTTAATCTTATTTACCATCCTATTGAGCTCGGTTTCTTTTTTTCTGCGGGATTATTACCAGTTCAACGTCAATTTTTTTCCTATTTATTTAGGCACTTTATTTACCCTACTCACTTTTACCAAATATATAGTTCGCAAATATTTACACTCAGCAATTTACCAGGGAAAACTGTATGATAATATTGTAATAGTAGGCGCTACACCAGCGGCAATGGATTATTATGAAACCATCAATAAATATTATTATTATGGCTATAAATGCATTGGATTTTTAGACAACCAACATGCAAAAATGAATGGTTGCAAATATTTTGGTAAAACCGAAGCATTGGCAGAAGTACTCAAAAAACAAAGAGTAGATGAAGTAGTAATTGCTTTACCCAATAAGTATTCTCATCAAATACAAGAATGCTTAGACGTATGTGATACTTATTCGGTTAAAACGCGCATCATACCCAATTTACATCAGTACACCGCTAGTAGTATACAGGTTAATAATATTGGAATGATGCCTGTAATTAATATACGGGAACTCCCTTTAGATAAAGTGGAAAACAAAATCTTAAAACGGATTTTTGATATCGCCTTTTCTATTAGTTTTTTTCTTTTACTAGGTTGGTGGATCATGCCCATCATTGCATTAGCCATAAAAATAAGTTCGAAGGGTCCAATTATTTTTAAGCAAGAAAGATGGGGATTGCAGAACGAACAAATCATTTGTTATAAGTTTAGAACCATGACAGCTGGCAACCATGATTTGGATGCCAATGGCCATTACCAACAAGCCACCAAGCACGATAGCAGGGTAACATGGATAGGCCAAATTTTGCGCAAGACTAATATGGATGAATTGCCTCAGTTTTGGAATGTATTATTGGGAAATATGTCGGTAGTAGGACCCAGACCACACCCCACTCCATTGAATTTAGAATCTATGCATACCGTAGACAATTATATGTTGCGCCATATTGTATTGCCTGGCATTACCGGATGGGCGCAAGTGAATGGAGCAAGAGGAGAAACCAAAGTAAAAGGCTCTATGCAAAAACGAATCAATTTTGATTTATACTATATCCATCGCTGGACATTTTGGTTAGATTGTCAAATAATACTACAAACTATTATTAATATTATCAGGGGGGACCAAAATGCGTATTAAAATAATTATTTGCCAATGCGTCTTCTTATTGGTATTGGGAAGTACCAGTTTGCAAGCTCAAACAGTTTACGAGAATCATAGAAGTGAAATTTACAATTACCTGAGCCGTATGGCACAAAAGGGTTTGATTCAATTTGATGACCATATACGACCACTCAGCAGGGTATATATTGGCGCTTGTTTAGACAGTTTGCGGCAAAATAAAAACGAATTGAGCTCTATAGAAAAAAGCGAATTGAATTTTTATTTACAAGAGTTTAGAGACCAATTGGATACCGATCCAGCAAAAGCAACTGAACAATTGAAATGGTTTAAAAAAGATGCCAATGGGCGCTTTAGAATGGCCACTGCAATTGGTAAAGACGCATCTTTATATTTTGACCCAACAATTACCGGTGCGCAAGTAGGTGGCACCAACAAAAATTATACCACCAGAAGCACCGGATTAAGACTTTGGGGAAGGGCAGGAAAAAGATTTGCCTTTCATTTTGCTTATCAAGATGTTATGCTCAAGGGTAATGGCTATGATACTACAGGCGTTTTAGGACCCGAAACAGGCTATATCAGAAAAGATACCACAGCATTCAACACTTTGAATTATTCTCAATTCAGGGGAAGCATTTCGTATAATTTTAAAAATGGATCAATTGTAATTGGGCAAGACCATTTATTATGGGGCTATGGCGAAAATGGAAGAACCGTTTTATCGGATAAAGCCCCTGCATTCCCCTTTATTCGTTTAGATTATCAATTATTCCCGTGGTTGAAATTTCACTATACCCATGCATGGTTAAACTCAAGAATGATTGATTCCACAAATAGTTACCCATCAGAAAATGGGGGTATTTATGGAGGCGATCGAATATTATTTGTGCCCAAATATTTTGCCACCCATAGCATACAAATCAAAGCCATGAAGGGCTTGGATATTTCGCTGGGGGAATCAATTATTTACAGCGATAGAATGGATGCGGGTTATTTAATACCCGTGATGTTCTTTAAGCTCTACGATAATTTGACAAACAATTCCGATATAAGAGCTGGCTCAAATGGACAATTGTTTTTAATGGCTAGTAGTAGAAACCAAATTAAGAACACGCATTTATATGGTACTTTGTTTATTGATGAAATAAGACAAAGCACCATGTTTAACCGTAATAAAAGCAGGAACCAAATAGGCATAAATATTGGGGCATCGGTTACCGATTTGTTTGTACCCTATTTAACAGCAGGCATAGAATATACCCGTGTAAATCCATTTGTTTACCGCAATTTATACCAAGCCCAAAATTATACCCACCAAGGGTTTGTAATGGGCGATTGGATGGGCAATAATTTTGATCGACTAATTTTGAGTGTAAGGCATACCCCTATTCCAAAATTAAAATTACAAATGCGGTACCAAATTATTAGAAAGGGGGGATCGGGCACATTGGCAGACCAGTATTTTGCAGAACCACAGCCTCGTTTCTTGTTTAACCAAGGCCCCACCCAAAGAGAGTTTTTTATGCGAGCTTCTTATGAATGGTTGAATAACCTCACATTCACAGGCTGGTATAGTAGCTGGAATACTACAGGCAAGACATGGAGCCTAGGAGTTAGCTACGGCCTTTAATGTATATTTGTTAAATGATGAATAGGATGATTAGATACATTTTCGTATGGTTATTGGTGTTTTTTGCAAACAATGGTTTTGCACAGCTCAATAATACAGGAAGAGCGCCCATGCAATTGGGTAAAATGAGCGACCAGCAAATTTTACAATATTGGCAGAAAACCCAACAGTCTGGCTTATCTGAATCTGAAGCTATTAGCCAATTGGTAAGAGGCGGCATGGCCCCTACCGATGTAAATGATTTTAAGAAACGCTTGTTGAAAATACAGGGTATGGCTAAACTGAATAATTCAGGGTCTAAGGCTTTGGTTACCGACTCTGCTTTGTTTTTGAGCGATAGTACATGGGTGAATGAAGTGCCGCTTTTGAAAAAAAGAATCCGTTATTATGGTTACGAATATTTTAGTAACCCCAATGCCATTTTACAACCCAATACAAGGGTAGCAACACCACAGAATTATATTCTTGGACCTGGTGATCAATTATCGATCAGTTTAACAGGCGTTAATATTAAATCATTAGAACCCACTGTTAGCCCTGAAGGAAGAATAGATTTAGAATATGCAGGTCAATCGGCAGTCAATGGATTAACCATTGAGCAAGCCACTAAAAAAATTAAGGATCAACTAAAAGCGATTTATCCAGCATTGGGTAGTGGCCAAACCAAACTATATGTAACACTGGCTAAAGTGCGCTCCATTAGAGTAACTGTGATTGGGGAAGCAGAAATACCTGGAGACTATGTAGTGAATGGCTTGGCAGGCTTATTCAATGTATTGTATTTATCAGGAGGGCCCACTATAAGCGGTTCTTTAAGACAGATTGAATTAATCAGAAATAACAAAGTGTTTCAGGTAATTGATTTTTACCAGTTCTTACAAAAAGGTATACTCAATCAACATATTCGTTTAGAAGACCAAGATATTATTCGCTTCCCCTTGTATCAGAAGAAATTGATTTTAAGTGGTGAAGTAAAAAGACCTGCGATTTATGAATTATTGCCACAAGAAACCTTGGCAGATGGGATTAATTATGCAGGCGGATTTTCTGAATGGGCGTTGAAGGACCAGGCAAAAATGGTGCAAATCAGCAATAGAGAATTACAAATAAAAGATATTGCTGCCAACGATTTTGGATATACCATACCACGTAATGGTGATAGTGTATTTGTTGACAGAGTGCTCAATAGTTTTACTAATCGAGTGGTATTATCGGGGGCTGTTTATAGACCAGGCAATTATGAATTAAGCAAGGGACTTACTTTATCTCAATTAATTAAAAAAGCAGACGGCTTAAAATTACAAGCATATGCCAACCGTGGGTTTATTAATAGACGCAATGCAGGAACTGAGCCTACCATGTTGGCATTTGATGTGAGTGCCATTTTATCTGGCACTAATGCAGATATTTTATTAGAGCGGGAAGACTCAGTAGTAATAGCTTCCCGAGAAAACTTACAAGCCAATTTACAAGTTACTGTTGGTGGTGCAGTGAAGAATCCAGGTGTTTACCCATATAGCAGGGGTATGCAACTAGAAGATGTATTGTTGATGGCCAATGGATTTACCAATGATGCTGCCAATCATAAAGTAGAAATTTCTAGACTAGAAAAAAACAAAGCAGATACCTTAGCCAACCAATTATTAACAGTACTTACTATAGGGGTAGACTCTATGTTGGTGAACACGAATAGCCGCACTTTTTTAGAACCGCTCGATTATATCTTTGTTCCTCGATTGGTAAATTATAAAAAATTGGGTAATGTAAAATTGGGTGGTGAAGTATTGTATGCGGGTGAATATGCATTAGAAAAACGCAACGAAACATTGCGAGAATTGATTAGCCGAGCAGGAGGCATTACCCCATTGGCATCTTTAAATGATGTTCAAATTTTCCGAAATCAATTAAGGGTAGGCACCAATGTTTTAGGGCAAAATAATGCACCGTTTTTATTGCAACCAGGAGATAGTATTTTTATACCTCGTAATGAACCATTTGTTGAAGTAAAGGGGGCAGTATTTAACCCTCAGTTATTAAGTTATGAAACAGGAAGGTTTAAGGAATATATTTCCGATGCAGGAGGATTTACAGAGAAAGCAGATAATAAGCGGGCTTATGTACAATATAGCAATGGCATCAATAAGCAGATAAAGCGGTTCTTATTTTTTAGAAAGTATCCTACAGTATTACCAGGATCTAAAATTATTGTACCAGAAAAATCAGGGACCGAAAGAAGGGGCTTGTCTATTTTAGAAGTTTCAGCCATTACCGGATCCTTAACCGCATTGGTTAGTTTAATCAGTGTATTACGCAGATAATATGAGCACTCAAATACATTCAGTTAACGAAGAAGAATCGAGTTATTCCTTCGCAGTCATGCTGCAAAATTGGAAACAATTAATCCCCTATTTATTAGGACAATGGAAATTGATTCTTGTAATTGCAGTGATTGGTGCATTAGCAGGGCTGGGTTATACTTGGTACAAGCCCATTACTTATACGGCTCGCTTAACTTTTGTAGTAGAAGACAGTAAGAGTGCAGGAGGTGGATTGGCTTCAGTATTAGCTGGTCAATTGGGAATGGATATTGGCGGATTAACGGGCGGCTCAGGGGTGTTACAGGGAGATAATGTATTGGAATTATTGAAGAGCAAGAGCTTATTAAAGAAAGCCTTGCTTACTGCATATGATAGTTCAAATAAAAATTCACTGGCCGATGTATATGCCAATAGTTATGATTGGAAAGAAAAATGGTTGAAGAGCAGTAAAGTAGGAATCCCCATTCAATTTGGTGTAGGCATTCGAAAATTTAGCAGAACAGAAGATAGTTTGTTGCAAGTAATCATGAAACGCATTATAGAGAAAGAATTATCAATTGCCAAGCCCGATAAAAAACTGGGCATATTTGCATTGGAAATTACCACCCGTAATGAAGCCGTAAGCCAACAAATTTGCGAGCGCTTATTAAAAGTGACCACAGATTTTTATGTAGATACCAAAACAAGAAGATTAAAGGGGAATGTAGACCGATTGCAACACCGGGTAGATAGTATCGGAAGAATCTTGAATATTAAAACCTATTCAGCGGCAAATGCCAATAGACAATTACTAGATGGCAATCCTGCGTTCACCGCACCGGAAGTTGGTGCAGAAATTAGTTCAAGGGATAAATTGGTACAGTCAACTGTATTTGCAGAATTGACCAAAAACTTAGAAGCAAGTAAAACGGTTTTAATACAAGAAACTCCAACGGTACAAGTAGTGGATCAACCTGAATTACCCTTAAAGGAAAATAAATTAAAATGGTGGATGGGTTTAATGGCAGGGGCTGCTATTGGAGGATTTCTGGGAATCCTTTATTTATTGAATGTACCCCATAAAAAACAAAAAAATTAGAACCGATAAGTCAATGCAATCTTATTGTGAAAGTTTATACGATCATATCCTCTATTAAAGAAAGGGAGGGGTGCTTCTAATGTTCTCCATTGATAATTCTGTGATCGAATCAAACCCATTTGACCAGATACAATAAATTGCTTGAATTGTAAATTGGCATGTAGTGTGGTAGATAGGTCTACCCAACGGCGGGCAAATTCATCTAGGCCTTGCCAAGTATAATAATAGAAGTCATTATTTCTGACTAATCGCTCGAAGCGGATGCCTATTTTATTCATACCACTCACATAACTAATATCTACTAGTTGGCTATTGCTTCCCGGACCAATGCCCGCTCCCATCACTTGGCCTTGGTTCGTATATCCATGTGGTACATTTATACTAGTGTACCAACTATTGGTCGTATTCACTAATTCAGCTGTGGGTAATTGTAATTGGGTAAATTCAGCAGCAAATTCCCAGAAGTGCTTTTTCTTGGTCGCAAATAATTTTCTAAACCCAGCCACATAAGCACGAGGATAACCTGTTTCAAAAGCCAGGTTTAAAGGAGTAGGAATTTTATCGTTGCGACCATATTCAAAATAGAGTTCTGCATTTTCAGCAGGCATAATATAGCGGGCAAATAAAGAGCCTATAATGGCATTCTTATGATGAGGAGCGGCAGCTCCTGAATAGCCGTAAGAAACCGCTGTAAAACCCAAGGATAAACCATTGGTCCATTTTGGTTGCCAACTCATCATTAACCCCACCATAGAGCGAGCATTATTAGGCTTGGGTTTATAGATGGGTTGACCAACACTATCAAAACGATTACGGTCTGGAGGTAATATACCCGAGCCTTGCAAACTACCCACCACTATTTGTGATTCAATACGACCAATGGCGGTTTCAAAGGGACTAGTGGTTTTTAGGTTGAAATGTAAAAACCCTGGAGCATTATTGCTCATGACCAGCGAATTGAAGCGCCCTGGCCCCCACCAAATATTTTCTGTAGAAATACCAGCTGCAATATTTTTAAAGTGGTAATGAATGGCGGATTGACCAGCAAATAGTTTATTATAACGCCCATTGCTCATTTGTTCCGGCGCATCTATTTTATTGAGCCATTGGTAATAGTTCTCCCAAATTTTAGGGTATTGCTCTAGAGAAAAAGTTTCAAAAGCTAGATTTTCTGCGGTTACCAATTCAGGACGAAACTGAAAAGAAAAATTACCCAAGTTCCCTTTGAACCCTACTGCAAATAGTTGCTGATAACCTTTTGCAGGAACCATGGGTCCATCGTTGAAGCCCTGCGGATAATTGCTATTGAACTGGTTGATGATACTTACGGGTAATAATTGAATATTGGTTTTTTGTTTTCTTTTTCTTGGATATAAAGAATCGATTGCATCATTGATATTGGAGAAATGGTTGATTAATAAGGATGCTGATGGAGAAACACGCCCCAATAATTGATCTCGCCTTACTATATCTTGCATACCATCACCTAGGAATTGACCAGACTGGGCATCAACCCTGACTGCAGTACTAATGATGAGTAAAAAAATGACTAATTGCTTCATGGCTTATTGAAATTATACTGTACCATGACCCTAGAGTGAAGGTTAAAAGAGTTATTCCCCTTTACCCATCCATCATTATTGGAACGAATTAGTTGAAGTTTTGCACCAATAAATAGATTCTTATACTCCCACTGGGGCATCCAACCAATGCTAACATCCGTCCATTTTACAGGCTTACCTACTGGGTCTTGTTCAAACCGTTGCACCAAAAATCCATTACGCAGATTTCCATTTACAAAAGTGGCACCAAAAGTTTGCACATTGGTACCAAAGCCAGCACCAGCTCCTAGGATTTGGTTGTAATGGGTATACCCTTGATAAATTTGCCAGTGAACATACCAATTACCTGCATCGCGGACTAAATGATCAGGGGACTGTGACATTTGGGTCAATTCTGCCTCTATTCGAATATATTTTTTTTCTGTTTGGGGTATTAGTTTTCTGAACCCTACCGTATAAGCAGAGGAATGGGATGGTCCATTAATATAGTCTCGAATATTCACTCCATAATCATTCTTGCCATATTCAACATAAAACTCTGCATGGTGTTTAGGAAACATCCATCTTAGAAAAAAGGAAGCCAATTGGTCACGGTTAAGGGTATCATCTCCTAAATTGTTAATTTTTAAAGTTGGGGTAAGAATAACAGGAAAATATTTACTAAACAAATTACTAGTTCGATTGAATGAGGGCTGACCATATTGTTGTAAGGAACGAGTAACACCTAAGAATAGCCCTTTTACCCACTTAGGTTGCCAACTTATTACATAAGCGTTTTGATATCTCCAATCATCATTTTCGATACCATACCTGATAAATCCATTCTCGTAAGTTAAATTCTTATTAGAATTAAGCCTTGCTCCAATTAAATTAAATTCAAAATGACCAATGGGTGTTTTGATTGGTTTATTAGTACCGATAAATCCGTGTAGAAAACCAGGTGCATTATTGCTCATTAACAAAGAACTATTTATACCAGGTCCCCACCATAAATTCTCCGAACTCACACCTATAGAGATTGGCCCCATATGTAGTTTTAGAAAGGATTGTCCTGGGAAAATTTTAGTATAAGCTTGATTATTAGTATAAACCAATTCTGGAGCAACCTGTGCTTCAAAAAAACCATATTTCATATTAACGCCCGGTCTAACCAATGCCTGATATCCTTTGGCTTGAATCATTGGTCCATCATTCCAACCGAAAGGTTTTGTGGTATTAAATTGCTGGGTAATAATCAGCGGCAATAAATTAAATGAAAGTTTTTTCCAATCTTTTTTTTGGGGCAAACTAATTGAATTGGAATTAACGGCAAATGAGCTTGAAGAATCTGCGTTGGTCAATAATTGAAGATCTCTTTGTTGGTTCAAATTAAGTAATTCTAACCGATACGACTGACCCGAACCATTCAACAGGAGTAAAAAAATAAATAGAATATTCAATAAGATTTTAATCATAAGAAAAAAACAACCCCAATTATGAGGATACCTAAAAATAGGCTTTTAAGATATATGCTGCTTTAATTGATGGCGCATATAAATCAAATTAAACCATCCACTCGTAAACAAAAATGCTGTAATTAAAGAAATGATGGCACCAGTAATTCCATAAATAGGTAAGAAGAAATAAGTTAACCCTAATCCAATCAGCCCTTGAATCGTGGAAACTACCGAAGGCCATTTATTATTTTTAAGTGCCGCTAAAAAAACAATGGGTACATTTTCAATCAATAAAAGTCCTAATAAAATACCATAGCAACTAAAAGCCATCAACGCATTGGCATCTTGAACACCACTCCACCATTTAAAAAAATACTGCCCAATGCTTACAGAAAAAAGCATCACTAGAATTGCCAATCCACCCATCCGCAGTACCAGTTTTTTATATGTACGCGTAATCTCTATCCAATGTTGATTAGCCTGACTTTTAGATATGGAAGGTATCATCACGCCCACAAAATTGGCCAAGCCAGTTCTGATTACATCATAAAAGCGAGTAATCAACAAGTAATGGGTTACTTGAATGGGGGGAGCAATGTTGCTGATTAGCACAATTTGTGCATTGAATACAATGGCTCCTGCTAGTGCAGATTGAAAATACCAAAAACTGTAACGGATATGCTCAATAAGTAAAGACCATTTACAATTGGCCCAAGAAATATAAAAATCAAATTCTTTTTTGGCGTACAAAAATAAAATGAAGAGATAAAGGGTGTTAATTAAAGCCGATACAATGAATAAATACAGAATAGAACCAGTATGAGCCAACCACCAAAGTGCAATGGCTTCAATAGCCGTTCTAATCATGCGAATAATTCTACCAATATAAATTTTATTGGCACTCTGAATAATATTATCAAAAAAAAGTGCGAGAAAATTTTGAACTATAATGATGGAAACAAAAACACTGAGGTAGAGAAAATTGGATTCTACTTTTACGAATCTAACCGTAAACAGGGTCCAAAATAAGGGAATGAGTAAAATTAAGGACCCAACAAAAAAGAAAAAAATCGTATTGATTAAAGCGAGGTTATTCGGATGACTGTGAATCAGCTTACGCAATAAACCAATATTCAAGCCCAAATCAAAAATGGCCGAAAACAAAATCATATTGACCAACACCCCATATTGGCTATACTGGGTGTTACCCAATTGCTGCAATAAAATAGGCGTTAATAGTAAAATAGACAAAGCACTAACCGCCTGTGAAATAAAGGTGGTGCTTAAGTTAGAAAGGTAACGGGCATTTAATTGCATTAATTGAAAAAGATAACTTATTTCATATTAACTACAGCAGCTTGTTTGGGGGAATCTAATTTTTCGAATTCAGAATTATTGCTGATAAACTCTGGAACCAATTCTTTCATCGCTTGAACTACAGCAGTAACTGATTCTTGTTGTTGTGCGGGAATAATTAAAGAATCAATTTGAACAGATAAGCTAGCATACTCGAGGGTACGAGTCTTGGCAATCAAGATTTTTTCGTGGTAAGTATTGAGTGTATTTTCTGCATTATTTAATAGCTCTTCATATAGCTTTTCACCTGGCCTTAATCCAGAATACTCAATCTTAATATCTTCATCTGGTTCCAAGCCAGAAAGCTTAATCATTTTTCTAGCTAAGTCAGCAATTTTAACGGGCTGACCCATATCGAATACAAATATCTCTCCTCCATTACCCATTGAACCAGCTTCTAATACCAATTGACAGGCTTCTGGGATCGTCATGAAATATCGAGTGATATCAGGATGGGTCACCGTAACTGGGCCTCCTGATTCAATTTGTTTTTTGAAACGGGGTATTACAGAGCCATTTGAACCTAATACGTTTCCAAAACGAGTAGTGATGAACTTTGTTCTTTTAATAGACAAATCATTCTGAAAACGCAGCTCCTGATTTTGATAAAGCGACTGAACATACATTTCTGCAATCCGTTTAGAAGCACCCATTACATTGGTAGGATTTACTGCTTTATCAGTCGAAATCATTACAAAGCGCTCTACTCCGTATTTGATGGATAAATCTGCTAATAATTTAGTACCTCCAACATTAGTACAGATTGCTTCCAATGGACTGTCTTCCATCATAGGAACGTGCTTGTACGCAGCTGCATGATAAACAAAATGTGGTTGATAATCTTGAAATATCTTCTCCACAAATAATTCGTTCCGAACATCCCCTAAAGCTAATTTATACTGCTTACAAGATAATTCTTCCAATTCTAGCTTTAAATCGTGCAAAGGCGTTTCAGCTTGATCATTTAGAACAATACATTTGGGTTTGTATTGTAACAGTTGCCTTACAATTTCACTACCTATAGAACCAGCGGCACCAGTAACAAGAACCGTTTTATTATTAAGTTGTTTAAACAAAATTTCATTGTAAATTTTGATTTGTTCCCGCTCTAATAAATCTTCAATTTTTACGTTCTGTAATTGCTTGGTACTTAATTGACCATTGATCCAATTCTTTAAAGGGGGTACAATAAAAACTTCAATTTTATGGTCTAAACAGAAATCAACTATTTCATTTTTCCTCTTTGAAGGGAGCCTTTTTGTTGCGATGATGAGCTCATCTATCAAATAATTTGTTAGCAGCTCTTCTAATTGAACTGAAGAAAAGATTTTAATGCCATCTAGGTTTTTTCCCACTTTTCGTTGGTCATCTTCTAGGAATAAAACCATTTGAACATTGGCAGTCATATCGTGCTCTAAAGCTCTTTTAGTAGAAATGCCTACATCACCAGCCCCGTAAATGGCTACTCTTTTTTTAGTAGTATTCACAGTAGTTATAAAACTAAAAAAATACTTGATCACTACCCTATAAGAACTTAGGGCAACAAAAGACAATAAAGTATTAATTACAAGAATAGAAGGGGCAATCAAGCTTTGGCCGGTCCATGAACGAAACAACATGTCTAACACACCATATCCCGCATTTGCAAAGAAAACCACAAAGAAAATTCTAAAAGTATCTTGCAATCCTGTGAAGCGAATAATCCCCGCATACACCCTGAATAAGGTAAATAAAGAGATATTAAAAGCTAGTAAAATCAACGTATTGTTTAAGATTTCTAGCTTATTCCAAACAGCATAATCAAACTCAGCTTTAATTAAATAAGCAATAAGGAAGCAAATAAGACTAATCCCAACATCTAAAGAAAAAATGATCCATCTCGGTAAGATGGACATATTTTTTATTTTTCTTAACCGGTAACGTTTGAACATATAGCTAAATGGAATAAATATAAATTAAGATACAAAGAATCTATAACTTAGATTAAAATTTTCTTAATTTTTTCGACAATATACTGTAAATCATCCTCTAACATGTAAGGATAAAGCGGTAATGATACATTACCACGCCAGGTTTTTTCAGCATTTGGATAATCCGTTGATTTCAAATGATATCTTTCTTTGTAATAGGTTAATTGGTGAATTGGCTTATAATGAACCGAAGTACCAATACCATTTTCTGCTAATGCTTCAATGAATTGGTTTCTCGAAACTTTAGATTTATCGTTTAATACAATGGGGAATAAATGCCAAGCATGATCTTCGAATGGACATGTTACAATCGGTAAATCAATCATATCAAGGTCTTTGAGCGCTTCAAAATAATATTCGACTACTTTTTGCCTCCCTACTCTTAAGTGCTCTGCTTGTTCTAGTTGGCCTAATCCAATTGCAGCAGCTAAATCGGTCATATTATATTTAAAACCAGCTTCAATTACATCATATTCCCAAGAAGGTTTTTTAGACGTAAAACGATCCCAAATATCTCTATTTATTCCATGTAAGCGCATCACTTTGGCTCGCTTATAAATTGCTTCATCTTCTGTAACGAGCATCCCCCCTTCACCAGTTGTAATGGTTTTATTGGCATAGAAGCTAAAGCAGGTAATATCACCAAAAGTACCCACCATTTGTCCATTTAGCTTTGTTGGGAAAGCATGGGCGGCATCTTCCAATATTTTGATACCATGTTTTTTGCAGATAGCAACAATTTGATCCATTTGCGCAGCTTGACCACCATAATGTACTACTACCAAGTATTTTACATCAGGGTATTGATCAATGGCATTTTCTAAAATTGCTGGCGTAATTAAATTCGTTCCATATTCTATATCTAATACAATCGGGTCTGCATTCATATACCTGATCACTTCTGCTGAGGCAGTAAATGTCATGCTTTGTACAAAAACTTTATCTCCAGCTTTTACTCCTAAAGCATCAATACCCAAATGCAAGGCCGAGGTACATGAATTGACAGCGCATGCATATTTCGCACCTACGTATTCTGCAAATTTTTTCTCAAATTCAAGTGTTTTTCCTGCAGTAGTAAGCCACCCAGAATCTAATACTTCTTTTAAATAATTACGTTCAGCTGCACCAATGTCTACTTTAGAAAATGGAATGTTTTTCATGGAATTTATTTAAATAGCACATGGCCAATTGTTCTTACAAGAATTTTAAGATCCCCTAATAAACTTTGGTTGTGTACATATTGAATATATAACGCTAATTTCTGAGGTAAAATTTGATTTCGATACGTATCAATTGGATTTTTTGAATTTTTTAATATTATTTCTTCGTTCCTAAAAGTTATAGAAGCTTCATCAGTAATACCAGGCCTTACTTTGTGAACAATTGCCCACTGCTCTGGATAAACATCAGTCCAAATTTTCACTTCAGGTCTTGGCCCCACTAGTGACATATCTCCCTTTATTACATTTAATAATTGGGGCAATTCGTCAATTTTGGTTTTTCTTAAAAAGTTCCCAATTGGAGTAATTCTAGAAGTATCACCTGCGTCAAAACTTCCTTTGCTTTTTCCATCTGCTACCTTCATGGTTCTAAACTTAATTAATTTGAATAATTTACCATTTTTCCCAACTCTTTCTTGGACAAAGAAAATTGGGCCTGGCATGGTCAGCTTAATCAAAAATGAAACCAACAACAAAGGTAAAGCTATGAGAAATAAAAGCATCACCGTACAAATAAAATCAAATAATCGTTTCATCTTATTAATCTATAATCGCTATTAGCTTGTACATTTCCCTATTGGGGTAGCTTTTGAATTCATAAAAGGTTTCATATCCGGCCTTTTTGTAGAAACTCAAAACAGCCTCATTATTATACTTATCTGTTGTTAGAGCCACTTTTGCCCCCCCTCGCTTCCTTACTTCTCCATGAAATACGGTCAATAATTCTTTGCCAATTCCTGCACCTTTGTATTCTGGGTTTACTCCAATAGACAACAACTCTGCGTATTCACCAGTATCATTTCTATTTTCGTTTTTTTCCAAATTCTTTACTAGTCTAATTAATATTTGAGGTCTTTTTAAAATAGAAAAAGCTAAAGACGCAAGAAAACTAAATGTATTATTTAGAAAAATAGACTTGTGATAGCCTTTCGCCCAACTACTGCCTGTTGCAAACCCAATTAGATTGCCTTGTTTATCTTCAGCACAAAAAGCAATCGTATGTTGATGTTTTAAACAAGCACTATAATATGTTTTAAGAAAGCTGATTCCTAAACTGGTAAGAAAAAAATTGTTGAATGCTTTTGTATGAATCAAACTAACTTCATTTATATCAGACTCTTGCATTTTTCTGAAGGTATAATCACTCATACTGCTTAGTTCAGTTTTGGATCTAAAATTCGATTGAATTGCTCAACCAAATAAGGATAATCATAATGCTTTGCTGCTTCTCGTGCGTTCTTACAAAGCAGTTGATACTCATTTGGATCTAGACTGATAAAATATTCAATTGCATTGGCATATTCCCCTGCACTATTAAATTCTTTTGAAATACCTAAATGATATTTTGTGATAGGGCAATACCCCATTCTAAGATTTGAACAGATTGGTTTTGCACTAGCCATGTACTGGAACGATTTGCTCTGACTCCCCCCGTACTGAAATATTTCGTTAGGAAAATAATTCAATATATTCAAGCTGCTTTTCGAAAGAATATATGGAACATATTTAGGCTCTACCCATTTGTCTTTGAACAGCACATTTTGCAAATTATTCTCACTACAATAGTCAATTAAAGCTTGTCGCTCTCCCCCATCTCCATAAATTAAGATTTTAACTTGTGGGTGCTTTTGTAGAATGGCTGCAGCTTCTACTAATCTTTGTACGTTGTTTGCATGTCTGATAGATCCAATATAGACCACTCTAAAAAAAGCATCATTTTCTAAATCTTGATCTTCAATTTTAAAGTTGGCTTTATAATAATCAAAATCTGTTAAATCAACCCCGTTGTTAATATAAAATACTTTGTCATCGGAAATGCTACCGCCTTGACTTTTCAACCATTTTTTATTCCTTAAATAATCGATTCCACCCTCCATAGAAAACACTAAAGCATCTGCTTTATTATAAATGAATTTTTCAGCATAATACAATAAACCCAAAACAGGATTCGATGGTTTGATTAACCCAAAAGTCACAAAAGACTCGGGCCATAAGTCTAGCACTTCAGCAATGTACTTTGCTTTCAACTTTTTTGCCGTAAAGAAAGAGATGTTTCCAAAAGGAGGCAAACATGTATGAACAATAAAATCTGGCTTTGGAAATTTTTTACTAACTAAATGAAGTTTTAAATGGAAAAGAAATAAACTGATAAATCTTTTCAAAGAATTGGATTTGTATTTCATCGTATTTAAAAGGATAAAATCAATTCCATCATAGTTAGCAAACTTAAATTTACTATTGTCGTCAATTAAATTAATCTCTTTGTTATGCAAATTACTAGATGAAATAACAATGGTGTTATACCCAATATTTTTTAAATATTGGGCAAATTTAATGGTACGCAACCTGCTTTCATGCTCAGGAGGCATAGCATAATAATTAACCAACCAAATTGTTTTTTTCATTTTATTCTACCTAAATGATAAGACTTTTAATTAAAGCCAGTTTTCCAATTGTTTAAAGCTTCAACAACTTGCATCGCTTCTTCAATGTCCATCACAGGACTGATTGGCAAACTTAGTTCTTGATTGTGTATTTTCTCAGCTATCGGGAAATTTAAATACTGATATTCATGATAACATACTTGCTTATGTGGAGGTATTGGGTAATGTATCAAGGTTTGAATTTGAAGATCACTAAGGTACTTTTGCAGCCCATCTCTATCTGCTGTTAAAATGGGAAACAAATGAAATACATGAGCATCCCAATCTGCAATTTCAGGCAACTGTATTAAAGGATTTTTAATTAATGATTGATACAGCTTTGCAATTGTTCTTCTATGATTGGTATCGATATCAAGATATTTTAACTTAACCCCAAGAACAGCTGCTTGAATTTCGTCTAATCTACTATTTAATCCCTTATATTCACTAACGTATTTTATTTTAGAACCATAATTAGCCAATGCTCTAATTACTTCAGCTAATTGGCTATCATTAGTAGTAACTGCCCCAGCATCACCAAATGCACCAAGGTTTTTGCCGGGATAAAAACTATGGCCAGCGGCATCACCAATAGAACCAGTGATGACTTGCCCGTTAAATTTACACCCGTGTGCTTGCGCATTGTCTTCAATTAATTTAAGATTGGCTTTTTTACATAAATCACCAATTTGATTGGAGTATGTGCATTGTCCATATAAGTGGACAATCATGATCGCTTTTGTTTTCGGAGTTATAACCGCTTCAATTAAATTTTCATCCATTTGGAAATTTGATTCCTTAGAATCAACCATTACAGGAACAAGACCGTTGTCTGTAATTGCCATTGTAGAAGCAATAAATGTATTAGCTGGAACTATAATTTCATCTCCAGGACTCATTACGCCTAATTCAATATAGGCCCTTAATATTAATCTTAATGCATCTAAGCCATTTGCCACTCCAATTGCATGGCTTGTACCAATATATTTTGCGTAATTCTCTTCGAATAATTTATTCTCATTGCCCTGCAAATACCAACCAGAATCTACCACCCTAAGTACGGCTTCATGAATTTCTGCTTCGTATTTCTGCGTAATTTTTTTAAGGTCTAAAAACTTAATCATAATTCTAATTTTCTAATAAATTTTGCTGGACTTCCATACCATAATTCATTATCTGGGATGTCTTTGGTAACTAAGCTCCCAGCTCCTACCATTGCATTTTCACCAATGGTAACCCCTCCTAAAATAGTTGAAGCAGCGCCAATAGAGGCATTCCGTTTTACTAAAGTACGTTGGAGTGTATAGGGCATTTTGGCTCTAGGATATTTATCATTCGTAAATGTGACATTTGGACCTATTTGAACATTGTCTTCAATAGTAATGCCATCCCAAAGATAAACCCCATTCTTCACGGTAACATAATCGCCAATCACTACATCATTCTCAATAAAGCATTGAGAACAAATATTACACCCTTTGCCAATCTTTGCATTCTTAAGTACTACTACATATTGCCAAATATTGGTGGTTTCATGAATATTTTCATTTAAGCAATCTGCTAGCTGGTGTATCATTTTTTATAATTTAAGTAATCTTGATAGTCCCTTATATAATCGGCTTCATCGTATTTATGAGAAGCCAATACCAAACATACAGAACCAGAAGAGAAGTCGTCTAGTTCTCGCCAAATTCCGGGCACCACTAATAAGCCTTGATAGGGTCTGTTTAACGTAAATGTACGGGTAACATTACCATCATTTAGCTTTACATTAAAACTGCCACTCACAGCAATAATTAGCTGTTCTAATGCTAAATGAGCATGTCCTCCTCTTGCTTCACCACCAGGTACATCGTATAAATAGTAGGCTCTCTTTACATCAAAAGGTATAGTAATTCCATTTTCAATTACACTAATATTGCCTTTTTGATGATGATGCTTATCTATTTCAATGACAGAACACTGATATACGGTTGACTCTCTCATTTTTTTAAATTTTTAAATTCTTCAAAATCATAGATATAATCGTTCTTGTCAAAATAAGTTGACGCTAACACCAGCGCAAGAGAGTTGGTAGAAAAATTTTCCATCTGTCTCCAAATACCCTGTGGCACATATAAGCCATGGTAAGAACGATTTAATGAGATTACCTCTCTATTAGTACCATCGTGTAAGACCACATCAAAACTACCAGATAAAGCAACAATAAATTCTTGATTCTCTTTATAAACATGACCACCACGGGTTTCTCCCCCAGGAACGTCATAAATCCAATAAGATCGTTTTATTTTAAATGGTATATGATTAAACTCTTCAATGAAAGACAAGTTTCCTCTTTCATCAATAATTTTAGGTAGACTAATCAATCTTATTTTTTCCATATAATCAAATGTTGATTCTATACTTTAATAATATTCTTACAACCAATGCAATAGGATATTTCAGTATAGACTTAGGGTATCTGTTATAAAGTTTAGTCAAATTAGCAATAATAACACCTTCTATTTTTCTTTTGGGTAATACATTTTCAAAACCATATTTTAGTAAGAAGTCTTTACCTGATAATGTCCACTTTCCTTTAGCTACAGCCCCCCCCGGTAAAGTAGTGATACCCTTAGTAATCATTACTGAAGAATGAAGAATCTGAGAATTAAAACTTATGTTCAAGTTTTTAATAATAGAAATGGTTGCTCTTTCCCATTCCCAACCAGAGTATCCATCAATACAACAAAGTTCAAGTGTTTTCTTTTTCCAAATTGCAATAGATGTATTTACTGAATACCTCATATCTAAAGGGTTAATACAATAATCAGTATCAGCAATTTGAAATTTGTCTCGAATCATGTAATCATTCTTGTGGATTTTTAAAAAATCAACATCATTGTTTATACAATAACTTAAATGATCAACTATAAACTGAGTATTTACCTTTTGACTTAAAAAATAATCATCTTGAAAATAAAAAACATAATCATAATTCAATGTTGAAAGAGCTGATTTTAAATTAGATGCAAATCCTTTATCTTCTCCTACGTTAATAACATTGACTTTACTGTTGTTAATTTTTGAAAAATTATTTACTAGGTATATTGGGTATGGACAATCTGGCCAAAATTTTTCAAAAGAAAAGAAAATTGGATCCCAGCAATCACTGAAGGCATCACAAGAAATAATTACTATTGCTGCTCTCATCTTATATAAATAGAGTAAAAATCAATTGGTTATTTTAGCGTAAATATCTAATAATTTCCTTTCTTCTTGTTGCCAATTATATTTTTCTATTACGATTCTTCTTCCGTTTTTACCCATAGTATCTGCTACATCAGGATTTTCTTTTAAAAAGACGATAGCTTTGATAATTTCATCAATATTTCGAGGATTAACACAAATACCGCAATTATTATTCTCAACTATTTCTTTCCAAAGAATAAAATCAGTGCAAATGATTGGTATACCTGCTAATAAATACTCGAAGAATTTATTATTAGACATATTCCCTATATTACCCTTACATAAGGGTATATAATCTAGTAATGCCATTCCTATAGTGGACTTTGAATAAACTAAACCAAAAACCTGATTGTGCTTTATTTGCCCTAAATAATTAACTTTTTCCCAACCAATATTTGATCTAAACTTGGCAATAATTTGATCAGTTCCATGACCTGCCAAATTGAATTTAATATCGTCTATCTTAGAAATAGCAGATAAAATATTTTCTATATTCCACATTTCAGAAAATAATCCTGCATAGCATATTGTATTACTTTCAGCGTTTCTATTAGAAAGAAGTTCCGAATCAGACTTAACAATTGGAAAATTAAAAATTAATGCATTGTTTTTACATGCTTTAGCTAGCCTTTCCTGAGACCAATGATAACATAAAATGACAGCATCAAAATTTCTACACATTAAATACTCATAAAATTCATATACTTTAGAAATAAGCTTCATTATAAAAGAGGGCAAAGTCTTATGCTCTAAAATTAAAGTTGGGTGATCTTCAAAACTATCAAAAATAACTTTCTTGCCTTTTAGCTTTAAAAGAAGTCCATAGTGCAAAGCTGATGGCTCATTAAAATGATAAATATCTGCATCAATCGATAAGGCTTTTCTGTACAATTTAAAGGGTAAAATAAATAATCTAGCAAAAGTATTTTTTGGTTGAAATTCAGCACCAATAATTGAAACTCCGTTTTTAACTTCATTTGTAGCATTTGGTGAAACTAAATAAACAGAATAACCAGCTTTTGCTAAGGAAGTGCATTCTTTTTCGAATACTCGAATATCAGAAGCTACTTTTGTTGTAAAATAACAAACTTTCATACATCTTATCTATTTAGAAAATCAACAATTCTAGCACAGGCTAAACCGTCCCCATAAGGATTATTTGCTTTACTTATTTTCTCATAATAAATTTCGTCATCTAACAATTTAGAAACACTATTAATAATTTTTGATTCATTTGTTCCAACTAATTCAACTGTACCTGCATCAATTGCCTCTGGACGCTCGGTAGTATCCCGCATTACTAAAACAGGTTTACCTAAGCTTGGAGCTTCCTCTTGAATACCGCCACTATCCGTTAAGATTATATAACTTTTATCCATCAAGTAAATGAAACTTAAATAATCTAATGGCTCAATAAAGTAAATATTATTTATATCATTTTTTCCAAAAATCTGCTCAATTGGTTGTCGAACATTTGGATTCAAATGCATAGGGTAAATGAAATCAACATCAGGATATTTCAATGTCAACGTTTTAATTGCATTACAAATATTAATAAACCCCTCTCCAAAATTTTCTCTGCGATGCCCAGTAATTAAAATTAGCTTCTTTGAAATAGTTAAGCCATTAATATTGTATCCCTTAGCAATTAAAGAATTTGAAATTTTATCTTGAAGTGCTCTATTATTACGTACTATATTTAATACAGAAAACAATGAATCAATTACCGTATTACCAGTTACGAGAATTTGATTATCTGCAACACCTTCGTTTAATAAATTTGTTTTACTGGATTCAGTTGGAGTAAAATGTAAAGAAGTAATGCGACCAGTAATTTGACGGTTGATTTCTTCAGGCCATGGACTATATTTATTATACGTCCTTAAACCCGCTTCAATGTGCGCCACGGGAATTTGCTTGTAAAATGCAGCTAAAGCAGTAGCCATTGATGTAGTAGTATCGCCATGTACAAAAACCATATCAGGTTTTTCTTTCGCTAAAATATCTCTCATGCCATATAAAACGCGGGAAGTAACATCAAATAAATCTTGTCCTTCTTGCATTATATCTAAATCATAATCGGGAACAATTTCAAATATGTCAAGTACTTGATCTAACATTTGTCTATGTTGACCCGTAACGCAACAAATTGTCTTAAACTTATCAGTGTACTTTTGAAATTCTTTTACAAGAGGTGCCATTTTTATAGCTTCTGGTCTTGTTCCAAATACAAGTATTACTTTTTTCATCAGTTTTTATAAATCAGATTAACTTAAATTTTTTCATATCTATTCAACTAGATATGTTGCTAGAGAAACCAAATACATGAGCAAATATGCTGAAAATAAAAGTTGGTATACCCACTTAAAATCATCAAACAGTTCGGTGAAAATATATTCAGATATAAATAAAGCAGGAAAGATGACAATATAGTATCTGAGCCTGCTTGTTATTGTTGGCGAAGAAAAAAAGATCATTTGTACTAGAATTACAACAATTCCTAGATTATAAATGATATTATTGTATTTAGTTATTTTATTTTTTGATGCTAACTTAGAATAAATTACATTAATCAAAATAAATGATATTAACCTTTCCCAAAACCCTACACCCAAGTAAGAATTTGGTCGATCTACGTTTAAATAATAGCCAACTTTTGCCGTTCTAATAGAATCTCCAAGTTGAACTATCGGAAGATATAAGCCGATTAAATCAATTTTAAAAAGATATAATAAAAGTGAAATAATAAAAAGGACATAAAATATTTTTCGATTAATAAACTTATCTACCCAAAATAACAACAAACAAAAGATTATAGAAGTATGTAAGGCTAAACCAAGAAGAATTAAGAAAAGAAATAAAGTTTTTCGGTGGATATAAACAAGAGCTACCAAGAAAAGGCAAAATGCTAAAGCTTGTCTTAGCATACCAATTTGAAAAGTCAAAAAAGTAAAAGCTATATATATTGGAATAGCATTTACTAACTTTAATTTAAATTTTGAACAAAAGAAATAAAAAGTAATTAACTCTATTACAGAAATGCAAAAAAGAAATAAAGAGTAATTATTTGAAAAGATTTTAAAAAAAGAAATTAATGAACTAAAACCAATTTCTACAACAGAATCAAAATATTCAACACCATATCCATGTTTTATTAGATAAGTAAGAGATGGTGTTTCTTCAAAAATTTGAAGATAATTTGGAATATCAGGAAAATAAATTTGACAATAAACCCTTAAAATATCTAGTATTATAAATGAAAGAAAAATTATAAAAAAAGGGAAATACTTTTCATTTGAAAAGTCAACATTGTTCGAAATGAACTGGATTAACAAAAAGAAAAGTAAAACAATTATTGGAAAAAGCATGCTATACAGGAATACTGAGATTTTTAAAAACTGCTACCCATTCCTCTCCAACCACAGACAAATCGAATATTTTAGATTTCTCTCTAGCAGCATCAGAACATTGTTCTCTCAAATTTATATTTGTCATTAATTTTTCTACTGTTGTTACATAGCTTTCAACATTAAAAGGCTCAACTAAAAACCCATTTACATTATCATTAATTATATCACTTATAGAAAGAAATGAATCAAAAGCTATGGGAACCAATCCATTTTGCATCGCTTCTAAAAGTGTCATGGGCAAACCTTCAAAAGAGGATGTCATACAAAAAATTGATGCAGAATTGTAAAAAGGTTGTGGATCTTGGAAGCCCCAAAAAGCTATATTTTCTAATTTCAACTTTTTACTGAGTTCTTGGATGCTTTCTAATTCATCTCCTCCTCCAACAATATTAAGTCTCCAGTCAGGATATTTTATACAGAGTTTAGACCAAATCATCATTAATAGGTCTACACGTTTTTGAGATGTATTTATTCTGCCAACATATAATAATTCTTTTGTTTTGTTTATATATATGGCATCATTTAATTGAATTGGGTTGAAAATACCCAAAACCTTATCTAAATCCAGGTTTCCTATTAAAAAATTAAGCTCAGATTTATATTGATTAGATTCAAGAACGATATAATTACTATTTGTATAAACATCCTTATAGTGTTTTGAATATTTTATTTTGTATATAAAAAGCAACAACGCTTTAATAGGTCGTAGATCAATTAATGGCAATAAAAATCCAATTCTTTTTTGTTTAAATGAAACCTTATGTGATTCGGCATAGTGAATAATATTTGCCAAGAGTGAATTATGTATTGCCGTAATCAACTTTGCTCCTGCAGTTGATGCGTTAAATGCCAGTTTTGAAATTTCTGGATTAGTTCCACCTTGATTAATAACAATTTTAATATTATTCTCTTGAATAAACTTAATAAAGAAATCAATATTTTTTTGAGTGTTAAAAGAAGAAATATCAGGTAAAAAGAACTGTCGAATATCGTTTGTAGGATATTTATTGAATCCACTAATAAAATAGACTTTAAAGCCTTTTAACTCAAAGTAATTTGCAAGTAAATAAGTTATCTTTTCTACCCCGCCAACTTTAGGATTTATTGCTTCATTATAGAGAAAAAGGATACTCATATTTTGTGAATGAACTTATATAGTATAGATTTTAAAAAGTAAAATTCCTTTACTTTCAAAACAGCACTTAAAAAAATGTAAGTTAGTATACCTACTAAAGAACCAAAAAAAATCTGCCAATATGGATTTTTTTGCAAAAGCATAGTTGCATAAATTCCTATACCCATGATAATTGACAATAATAATATGGGCAAGATTGACTTTAACTGGATCAGTATATTTGTTTGAATTACTTTTTTTGAATATTGAGTAATTATCAAAATATCAATAAAGTTGTAAATAAATATTCCAATACAAATCCAGGTGATACCAAATGGAATTGAGATAAATAAAATTAATAGTCCAAAAATTTTTTTTATTATTTCAGCCTTTAAAAAAAAATCTGAACGACCAGTCACATTTAATATCTGATTATTAACAACCATTATTGGTATCCACATATAGGAAAAGCATAGAATAGTTAGTATAGTAGACATTGGAGACCATTTTGCTGTTAATACTACCAATATCAATGGCTTAGCCAATACTCCAATACTAATCATTATAGGAAATATAATGTAGCACGACATTCTAAGATACTTTTTAAAAGATTCACTTAAGAGTTCATTTTGATCTTGAATATTACATTGTATAGGATAAATAGCCCTAGAAATAATAGCCATCAAACTAACTGAGGGAAACCTTGAAATAAGATTGGATTGATTAAAAAAACCTACTTCTACCGTAGTGTATTTTCGACCAATTACTAAACTATAAAGATTAACATATAATGTATGCAACAATCCAGATAACAACAATTTTGAACTAAAAGAAAAAAGTGTTTTTAATGCTTTCCATGAAAAAGAAAATAAAGGCACCCATCTAGAAAACAGCCATAATAAAAGTGTATTGAAAAAAGTATTAATTAAATTCTGAACTAACAGTGCCCATACTCCAAATCCATAATAAGCTAAACCCACTCCAACTATACCACTTATTAAAACAGAAATAAAAGAAGCTTTTGCTTGTGTTTTAAAATCTAATGAAACAGTCAATTTTGCTATCTGAACAACAGAAAAAGACTGAAATATTACACTGAGCCCAAACCATTTACAAACAATTTCTAATAAGGGTTCTTTATAGAATAAAGCGATACTTGAAGCAGCGTAAAACAAACATATATAAATGATTACTGCTATAGCTATATTAAAATAAAAAACGGTTGAATAATCTTCCTCTGACCTATTTGTTTTTTGTATTAGTGCATTAGAAAATCCACTTTCGACAAAAGATTGGGCAATCACAATGAAAATACCTAACATCGCAATCAATCCAAATTCAGATGGAGAGACTAATCTAGCTAGAATTATACTAAATAAGAATTGGAATATTTGAACAGAGAATCTTTCAATTGCACTCCAAGCAACACTTTTTAATGTTTGACTCCTTAAAGAATTTTCCATCAATCTAGTATAATAACTATTTTAGTTATTAAGTGATAATATTTTTAAATCTGAATGAATCATCTCTTTAACCAAACTTAAGAGATCATACTTAGGCTCCCAACCAAGAACAGTTTTTGCCTTTGTAGGATCTCCAATCAAAACATCAACCTCTGTTGGTCTATAATAGTCTGGATCAACTTTTACTACAATTTTCCCAACTTCCACTTGATACAATTCATTACTACAAGAAGCCACTCTTGCAATTTCATTTTCATTTTCTCCTTCAAAAGATAATTTGATACCAACTTCTTGAAATGCCATAATAATAAAATCTCTTACCGAAGTTGTATTCCCAGTTGCAATAACATAATCATCAGGAATATCTTGCTGCAATATTCTCCACATTGCATCAATGTAATCTTTTGCATGACCCCAATCACGCAGTGAATTCAAATTTCCCAAATAAAGACATTCTTGCTTACCTATGGCAATAGCAGCAACCGCTAAAGTGATTTTTCTTGTAACAAAAGTTTCGCCACGTCTGGGAGATTCATGGTTAAAAAGAATTCCGTTGCAAGCATACATTCCATAAGCTTCACGATAGTTTTTAGTAATCCAAAAACCATAAATTTTTGCTACCCCATAAGGAGAACGAGGATAAAAAGGGGATTTCTCATCATATAGCCCATTTTCATTTTTATTTTCCGCCATTCCACCATATAATTCTGAAGTTGAAGCCTGATAGATTCTTGTATGATTTGTTAACCCTAAAATTCTAACTGCTTCAAGAATTCTAAGTGTACCTATGCCATCCACATTTGCCACATATTCAGGAGAATCAAAAGAAACTTTAACATGAGACATTGCCCCAAGATTATAAATTTCGTTTGGTTGTACTTCTTGTATGATTCTTATAATATTTGTAGAATCAGTCAAATCTCCATAATGCAATTTAAAATTAACATTCGCTTCATGCTGGTCCTGATAAATATGATCTATACGTTGAGTATTGAATGAAGAAGCTCTTCTCTTTACCCCATGCACAATATAACCTTTAGCTAATAAAAATTCTGCCAAATATGATCCATCCTGTCCGGTTATACCTGTAATTAAAGCTGTTTTCATCTAGTGTTTGATTAAAAAAAGTAATTTAAAACTGTCTTATTTCATTATTCTACTTATGAACCGCTTAGAAAAGAGATAGAAGACACCAAAAAGTATTGTTATTAAAGAAAATAAAACTGCCAATTTAATTTTAGATGGCTTTTCTATCTTAAGAGGAAACCCAGGCTCATCAATAATTTGTATAACCGGTGTTTCTTGGCTCAAAGTAAATTTTGCCAATTCTAAATTTTGAGTAACACTAGCGAAGATTGTTGCTAATAAAGTTTTATCACGAAGAGTTGATTCAACTTCAACTGCAGAATTAGTTCTATATAAAGGATTAATATCCATTAAACTAGCTTTGTTCTGCAATGAAGCACCCGAATAAGTTCTTTGCTTCAATAAGGCAGCTACACTATCAACCCTTGCTTGTAATTTATCAACTGTAGCTTTTTGACGCTTTATTTTTGTACTCACATACCTTTCAACAACACGCTGTACAATTCGATCACAATAATATTTAGCTAGATTTTCATTTTCCATTTCAACTGAAACATCTATAAAACTTGCCTTTTTGTCGGGTCTTGCAACAGTAAAATTTTCGGAAATGATTTTATCCGAAATGACCTGCAATAAACTATCCTGAGTTCTTGAATAAATAATCTTTGGGTTGAATGGACTAAATTGGACCTTTCCAACTTTTTCATTTTTTAACCATTTATCTTTTAACTTATAAACTTCAATATATTTATCTGCTAGAGACGTCTGATTTTTATCATCAAATGGGGTAAGTAATACTTCTTTTGCCAGTGTAGGGCTTTTAAAATATAATAAGATATTGTCTCCTGACAAAACACCTTCACCTCCCCCAGATCCAACATCTACTCCAAATTGACCAGCAAGTGAGGCTAAGCTTCCTAATCCAGACATACTGCTTTTTCCTTCTTCTAATATAAATGTAAGTTTAGCCGTATACTTAATTGGCTTGTAAAAGGCATAGGTTAGCCCAATCACCCCGCCAATAATCCCCAGAACCGTCAGTAATAACCAACTTTGCTTAAGATATTTAAACCACTCTTTAAGTTTAAGTATGAATTCTTTGGGAGTAATTTTATTTATATTGTTATTGTCAGACATAATAATAATTTTTAAATTAATGAATATGGCTCTGCCAGCCTAACTCACATAAATATAAAAAAACTAGTTAGTTTTACGAGAGTTAAAACGGCGAAGATAGGCGTGTAACTAATTGTTCCTCAAAATATTTAGTGGGGGATACTAGGAACAATTTGTCTGAAAAAATGCAAATATATGTTCAGAATACCTAGATTACAAATATAATTTAATGCAAAAGTAGTAAGGATGTAACTTAAACTCATCTTATAATTTGCTATTTGTATTAGAAAATAGCAGTAGGGATATGTTATCGCTTTGAATGAAGTCCATTAAAAGCTATCTTCGCAATTGATTCCCCCAAAACAAGTAGTTAAATAGTAAATAAAGTTTATGAAGACAATTTGGAAAAGTGTCATGGTATTGTTGGTTTTAGTAGGATTTACTCATTTAGCGGGGGCTCAGTTGCCATCTCTCCCACAAATTTCAAGCATTAACATTGACGCATTATCAGATGCTCAATTCCAAGCCTATGTGCAACAAGCCCAATTAAGCGGTTTGTCTGAAGCTGAATTAGAAGCTAAAGCTAGAGAAAGGGGCCTTAGCCCTGCGCAAATTGCACAAATTAAGAATAGAATGGCTTCTTTAAATGCAGGTTCAACAGGGGATAAAAAGACCAATAATGCTACTTATGAATCTAGAAAGCCAATTAATACTAAAAACGATTTTAAAAAAGAAGAGAAAGAAGGATTAAAAGTTTTTGGATCAGAATTCTTCTCTAATGCCAATCTTACTTTCGAACCCAATATGCGTATTGCAACCCCAAGCAACTATGTTTTAGGAGTAGATGATGAATTATCCATTGATATATTTGGTTTCTCTGAAAAAACATCTAAATACAAGATCAATACCGAAGGTCAAATCCGTATCCCAAATATTGGACCTGTTACTATTGCTGGCTTAACCATTGAAGAAGCTAAGACCAAACTAAAATCGGTAATGTCTAGAACCTATCCGGGGTTAAATAGTGGAAATACTTCTTTGCAAATAAGTTTAGGTCAAATCAGAAGTATCAGAGTAACCTTAATTGGGGAAGTGAACCAACCAGGTACTTATGAACTATCTTCATTGTCTACATTAGCTAATGCTTTATATGCTTCAGGAGGCCCATCTAATAATGGATCACTTAGAAAAATAGACTTAATCAGAAATGGTAAAAAAATTGTCACATTCGATTTATATGATTTTTTATTAAATGGAGACCTTACAAAGAATGTTTTATTGAAGGATGATGATATCATTAAGATTCACCCCTATGCTGTGCGTTTGGCACTAACAGGTGCTGTAAAAAGACCAGCTATTTATGAGTCAGAACCAGGTGAAAATTTAGGCACTGTTATTGAAAAATATGCAAGTGGTTTTGCTGATAGTGCCAATAGAAATAAGATTACCATTCAACGATTTGGAGAATTGGGTAAGTCTATATTAAACGTAGATGCTAAGAGTATCAATACATTTAACTTGAAAAGCTCTGATTCTATTGTAGTGGGGGCCATTCCAAAACGTTTTGAAAATAGAGTGGTCATTGCTGGGGCAGTTTATTATCCAAATAACTATTCTAGTACTGCTTACCCAACATTGGGAGATTTGATTAAAGCAGCACAATTAAAAGAAAATGCGTTTACCAGCCGTGCTTTACTTTTTAGAACCAACGAAAGCAAAGACACTACTATTACTGCAATTAATTTAAACAATGGTTCAGACTTAAGTATAAGTCTTCGCAACGACGACTCTTTGCATGTTTATAGTAAAAATTCTTTGAAAGAACCCTCTTATGTAATTATTACAGGAGAAATAAATAGACCTGATAGTTTTAGCTATGCTGCTGGTTTACGTTTAGAAGATTTAATATTGTTAGCAGGTGGTTTAAAAGATCGAGCTTCTTTAAAAGAAGTGGAAGTTTTGCGCAGAATTAGAAAAGATGCAACATTGAGCGATACAAGTGTATACAATACCATTTTAAGATTCAATTTACAAGATAGCTTGGCATTAACCAATGGACAGGCAGCCATAGAATTAGAGCCATATGATGTAGTGAATGTAAAGAACTTGCCACGTAATCAAGCCGCAGGTTCAGTAACTATCAATGGGGAAGTATTATTCCCAGGCACTTATTTATTAAATACCAAAAAAGACCGAGTAAGTGATTTGTTTAACAGAGCAGGAGGTATTTTATCAACTGGCTCACTCTCTTCTGGATATTTCCTAAGAAATACCTATCAAGCAGCACTAAAAGGAGAGGTATTAGAAATAAAGAAATCATTAGCTAAGCAATTGAGTAATGATACCTTAACCCAAAAATTCTTAGATAGTACTCTGTCTAAAGAAAAGGTATTAATGTCTGTAAATCTACAAAAAGCCCTTTCTAATCCTGGATCCTCTGATGATATTGTTTTGGAAGAAGGTGATATGATTACTGTACCTAAAACACCTGTTTCCGTTCAAGCTTTTGGTGGGGTTAACATTCAAAAGAAAGTAAATTTCTATCCTGGCTTAAGAACCAGAAAACTCATTAAGGAATCAGGCGGTTTTGCTGAAAATGCCAATAGAAGAGGTACTTATATTCTTTATCCAGATGGAAAAATCAGAACTGCTAATAGCTATGTATTCTTTAGAACTTATCCTAAATTAGTGCCAGGTGCTGAACTCTATGTGCCTATTAAGAAAAATAAGCGTGGTTTAACTACTGCGGAAGT
>JBMLPQ010000169.1:0-17620 GCA_049242025.1 Sediminibacterium sp. | reverse complement strand
ATATCTACTGTATTGTCATCAGGAATTCTATCAATCAATTTATTATAAGGATCAACTCCTGCTTTAACAGGTTTTCCTTTCACTCTTATTTTGATACTTTTTTGTCCTGGTGTTAATTTGTATTTCTGCAAGAAAATGGGGTTCACTTTTTTTCTTCCATTTTTGTCTGTTGATTCAGCAGCAAATACACCAATGTCTATATAGTCATTCATTTTTGTAAGCGTTTCTTTTCCGGCACTATCTGCATAAAACTTATTGGTATTTATTTGGATGGTTACATCATACAAATCTTTACCAACGCTTACCGACTTGGCGCTAATGGCTTTATTGTCGTATAAAGTAATTTTCTTCCAAGTATCCACTAAATAGTATTTTACAGAATCAGGGGTGTATTTATCAATAAACGCATATAAGTCTGTACTGCCAGCAAAAGGTGGATTTTCTTTTAAAGCAAAACTATCTCTGAATTCATGAAGCGCTTTATTTAGTTGATCTACACCAATTAAATCTTGTAAACCATATAAGATTAAACTGCCTTTTTGATACCATTGATAAGACCGATTACAGTTGATGAAAGTATTTTCTTTTTTTGATTCATTAGCTCTTCCTGTTAAGTAACCATCTAATTCATCTTTCAAGAATCTTTTCATATTGTCTTTCCCATACTTACGCTCGGTCAAAATCAATGCAGTGTATTCTGCTAATGCCTCAGAAATTAAATTCGATCCTCTGGTTTTATTTGGAACAACTTGATGTCCCCACCATTGATGGGCCAATTCATGAGCCGTTACATAGTAGACATAGTCAAATGAATTAGGGTCACTAAAATCTGCAACCCATCCAAAACTCTCTGCAAAGGGCACTGTGTTTGGAAAGCTTTGGGCAAATCCTGCGTAGCGTGGGAATTCCATTAAACGCATTTGTCTAAACTGAAAATCACCGTAACTCTTAGAGAAATATTCTAAGCCATCTTTATAGGCTGCTTTGAATCTGTCTAAATTGAATTTGTGTTTGGCGTCATGAAATATTTCGATGTTTATTTTATTGCCATTTGATATAGTCACCGAATCTTTTAATACATCATATTTGGCTGATAAAATACTGAAAAAATAATCAATGGGGGTGTCTTGAACATATTGAAAATATTTTCTACCATCCTTCTCCCAAGTTTTTTGTAAGTAACCAGGTGCAATAGCTATTTGATCTTTGGATGTACTCACAGTTGCTTCAAAATGAATTAAGTCTGCATCGTCATTAAACAACATAGTAGCTTTTCCTTCGGGATCATTTTGGTCTGGATACTCATCTTCTTTTTTAGCTAATTTGTATTTCTTTCTGTCTTCGTCACTATTCAACTCTCTGTTAGGGTCATAGCCAAAAGAAGGAATACCTCCTGAATAAAATGTGCCGTTTTGAAGAATCTCTCTTGATAGTCCACTATTGGGAAATCCTTTGTTTTCAATTACAGAGTATACTTCAAGTAAAGCAGTGTCGCCAGGAAGCATGGGTGTTGGAAGGCCATAAATTCTATAGTTTGCCGTATCCATTCCTTTCTTTAAAAAATTAAACGCAGCGTGCTTAAACAATAATGGTGATTTGTATTCAAGTGGTTTTCCATTGTATAGAATTCGATATTGAATATTATCATCTGCTAACAAATGCAAAGAGTCTATTGCAGAAGCATTTTTATTTTTGATAGATACTTTAGCATAGATTTTTACTTTTCTTTCATCAGGAAAAATATCTGCATGCATTAATACCTGCGTTACTTTTGGCTGTAACTTCTTTTCATATTTCTTTAAGGTCTTTTCATATAAAGCTGAATTTCTTTCAGATGTTGAACTACTAGTATAGTTATTCAAATAGCTTACATTATAGTATATAAATGATCCAGATCCTATCCAGCATAAAAAGAATAGAACAATCAGATTTCTTGGTGTGCCATTAAATCTGCTTGATGCAACCCTCCATCTTTCTTTAAATCCACCTGCAATACCCCTCTGGTAAAATAAGAACGCTATGACTGTTAATAAGCAACCTAAACTAATCCAGTAGAAATTAAACCATAACTGCGGCTCAAGAAAATGCCCAATTCCATTCATATCACTCCAGCGATAATTTGGTGTGTAGAAATAAAAGAATAAGTTATAATCCATTTCGCCAAATGATCTTAATAAGAATAAGCAAACCCAAATAATCAAGGAAACACCATGCCCGCCAAACTTATTATTCACTAATAGATGCACTGCAAACGATAAAAGAATCATTTGTATAAATCCTGGTAAAGTCAAAACATATAATTCAATAAAATATACTGAAAAATTAAAATCGGTATGTCCTTTCAATAGTTGAATGATTACACCTAGTACCATTGGAATAGTAACCAGAATAATTGCAATCCCTACCATGCTACAAAATTTCGAAAACAAGAAAACAACATTCGATACAGGCATTGCATCATTAATAATATTATACCGGGTTGTTTTTTCTCGATGAATGGTTTCGCCAGAATAAAAAAGCAAAATGATAAAAATGAATAAATTATAATCATAGCTTTTGTAGTCCATTAAGAAAATGGTCAAAGGTCTATCAGGTACGCTGTACAACAAATTGCCAATCCAGAAATCAAGGATTAAAAAAATTAATCCTCCTAGTAAAATTGCTTTGAAATAATTATCCCGAATGATATTTAAAAATTCAATTTTAGTAAGTCTCCACCAAATTCTTCGCATATATCCTTGAGAAAAATCTTGTGCAACCCTTTTTAACGGTTGACTAATTGGTGTTTTCTCTGTTGTTTCCTTTTTCTTAGTGTCTTTTGTTGTATCCGCATTTAGAAATGCAGAAAAGCTGAATCGCCAATAAGCAAAAAGTGTTATGGCAACAGAAATGCCCATCCAAATTAAACGATTGAAAACAAAGACCTTAGTAAAGGGTAATGACAAGTGGTTTTTTTCAAAAGGAGTTAAGTATCTTGTTTCAAGCTGAAAAGTATTGATTAGGAAGGGGTCTAATAATTTCACCAAATCTCTTTTCTCTAAATCTCGTACTAAGAAATTGGAAAGAAAGTAGCCAATTAATAGTAGTATACTAGCACTGTATACCACTTTTACATTTCTTGTAACAGCAACAAGCGCAAAAAATATCGTAGAGGAGATTAACAAATTACTAAACCCGTATAAAAATGCGGGTTCTAAATAATTCCAAAGACCATAGTCTCCAATTCTTTCGGCGGGTACTTGTCCCATTATAGGTCCCATGTAAGCTCCTAAATAGCAGCCCCAGTTAAATGCAGTGCCAACAACTAGTACATAAAAAAATGAACCTAGAAATCTCCCCCAGAAATATCCACCTTTTGTAATGGGGTAACTAAAAAAGTATTGTCTGGTTTGGTGTTCAACATCTCTATACAAGGGAACACCCATTATAGCAGAGCATACCAACATCATGAGTAAACTAAAAGTAATAGTTCCATCTGCAATTGTCCAAGGGGCATTGTGAAATACTTTTTCTGATGCCGGAGAAGAGCCTGTTGCTATGGATATAAATCCCAGCAAAAAGAAGATGAAAAAATAAATATAAGAAGCTGGTCTTTTAGAGCGATAGACCAACTCAAATTTAAAAATTTGCCAAAACATATGTAAGGTTTTTGAGTTAGTTTATATTGTTGCCATATCCATTTTAGATGCAATCTGGTGAAAGTAAACATCTTCAAGTGCAGGGGATACACACTTGAAATCGTTTCCAGGATCCGTATCACTGAATATGCGGACACTTAAACTACCGCTTTTCATTTGCACACTAATTACTTGATACTGTTCTTTTAATTGTTGAACTGTAGCTTTATCAGCGGACCTTGTATATATCTTTCCTTCTAATTCATTTACTGCATCGTCGGGTTGGTCATGTCTCAGTAATTCTCCTTTACATATTATTGCAAAATCACTACAAAGTGTTCTTACGTCTTCAACAATATGCGTCGATAAAATGACAATCGTATTGTTGCCTATTTCACTTAGTAAGTTGTAAAATCGATTTCTTTCTGCTGGATCTAAACCTGCAGTAGGTTCATCCACTATGATTAATTTGGGGTTGCCTAATAGAGCTTGCGCAATGCCAAAGCGTTGTTTCATCCCACCTGAGTAAGTACCTAAGTTTTTTTTGCGATCATTAAAGAGGTTTACTCTATTTAATAAGTTGTCAACGGTTTCTTTTCGTTCTTTCGCATTGCTGATGCCTTTTAAGCAAGCAATATGGTCTAACATTTGTTCAGAGCTGATTTTAGGATAAACTCCAAAGTCTTGGGGGAGGTATCCTAAAATTTTCCTTACGGATTCCTTTTCATTTAATACATCCAAATCATCTAAAAATATGCTTCCACTATCTGCTTCTTGCAGCGTTGAAATCGTTCTCATTAAAGAAGATTTACCTGCTCCATTAGGACCTAAAAGTCCAAACATGCCCTCTTTGATTGTAAAGCTTACATTGTTCAGCGCTTGAACGCCATTAGGATATCTTTTAGAAAGATTGGAAATGACTAATTGCATAAAATAATTTGAAAGTGTTAGAAAATGAAAATAGCATCAGTAATATATGAAAAGTTTTCATCAATTAAACTGAGTTGGGCTATTTTCTTGATCCAATTACTTTCAAATCTTTATTACGCTTTTGATTTTCTAAAAAACCTCATTTTAGATTTGATTTTTTCAAATGTTGCTTTATTAATAACGCCTGCATACAATAATGCAAAAACGACCAACCAAAGAATACCTTTAATAAAGAAGAACCAAAAGCCAATGATGCCGATGTCTTGTAACCAGTTAAGCATTTTCAATGATTTTTGTTGTTTCTAATAGGGTTGCCTCAAGTGCATCAAAAATGTCAATAATGGCGTCATATCCTTTATTTACCTCATTTACCCAACTGTCTTGTTGTATTTTTCTGATGGATAATATGCATGCTTCAAAGTTGCTAAATTCATATAATGCTCCTTTTGAAGGCACTTTAGTTTTCATGATTTGTCCCCCATATGCAATGGCCAAATAATGCAAATAAATATGGGGTAATTGTTCTGTTGCAGTTAAGTTGCTTAAATAATTTTTGTAAGTGGTTGTAGCTGCTAGTTCACCTTTTCTAATAGCACCAGTTGCTTCTAATTCATGCATGTCTTCAAGAATGGGTTGAGTTCTGTTCAAACTAGAATGTGGTAATGGGTTTTGTTCAAGTGCTGTGAAAATGGCGAGTTGTTGTTCCAGATAATGCAGGTAAGCTTGTGGATTCAATTCTCCTTTAAACATTCGCATATTAAAGGGCTTTCTCTCTGCAATTCGGTGTTTCTCTGCTGTTTGTTCTTTTAATAAGCTTTGCATAATATATATTTTATGCAAAGAATCTATTTTAATATGGTCTCACAAGTAGCAATCGGGAAATCCTATTTATGAAAAAAGGAATTATAAAGTAAATTGTTGTCCGGCTTTTGCAATATTAAATCCAGCTTTGATGACTTTTTTGAAAGCTTCGCTATGGCTATTTAACAGCGGGTTGGTATGATTAAAGTGGATGAAATGAATTTTCTTTTTGTCTCTTAAAGACATCATTTTAAATTGATCCATACTTTCTATAACAAATGGGTGAGGTATTTCGCTAATAGGTCGATTATTGATTTCGGATGCGTCATAAAAAGTTGCATCTATTAATGCATAATCTACTTGATTAATAAGTGCATTAATATCTTGGTTCCATTTTTCCCATTTATCTATATCTGGAATAAAGAGTAGTTTTTTTCTAGGTCCACTAATCAGGTAACCCACTGTTTCCGAATATTCGTCTCTATGAGGAACCAAAATAGGGGTAACAGACAATGAATCGTTTAATGTGATTGCTTGCTGATTGGCTAGGGGTTGAATCAAAATGTTTTGCTGACTCACCAATTGACTCCAGGGCCCATTTTGTTCAAGAAAATTTTTCATTTTTGGCATTGCATACACAGGTAGGTTTTTTGCATTGAGTGCTTCTTTACCTAAAAACATTAATCCCGTATAATGCCCTATATGGGCGTGTGTAAGAAAAATGCCGTTGGGTAAATCTGTTAATGATTTGCTATTATTTTTTAGTTGACGTAATTGAGTGTTTATATTGGGGGTAGCTTCAAACAAATAACTGGTTTTTGTGGAGGGATCAAATAGCCCTAATGCAACTACCTGCCTTGAATGATCGGGATTGATGAATAGGTTTTTGCAACAGTCTTTGGTGCATCCAATTTGTGGTGAGCCAGCATCTTGAATGGTTCCTAGAACAATTATACTTGTTTGAGCCGGCAACAATTGGGATAGGAGTAGAAGACAAACAAGCGCAATTATTTTCATACTTTAAATATAATTGATTGAGCAGGAATCAATCGTTGTAAAATGGTCTTTTTTTTATAATTTCAAATCAGATTGGGCCATTATGAAAAAAACTTCGATAGTCATTTCTGTATTTGTTATTATTATAACAGGCTTTATTTCATGTTTTAGTTTTGAAGGAAGTAGTGGAGTTAAATTGCCAGATCAGGTAAGCTATAATTTTCATATCCGTCCCATACTTTCTGACAAATGTTTTTCTTGTCATGGCCCTGATGCAAATAAGCGGGCTGCCAATTTAAGGCTGGATATTGCTGAACATGCTTTTGCTCCACTTACAGAAACCAAGGGGGCTTTTGCCATAGTTGCGGGCAAACCAGAAGAGTCGGAGCTTTACAAAAGGATTATATCTAAGGATACTGCTTATTTAATGCCATCTCCTGAATCACATTTAGGGGCTCTTTCTGAAAGTGAAATTGAACTTATAAAAAAGTGGATTGAACAGGGCGCTAAATATGAAAAGCATTGGGCATTTATTCCTCCACAAAAAAAACCTTTGCCTGCAATACGAAATACGGATTGGACCAAAAATGAAATTGACTTTTTTATTGCTGCTGAATTAGAAAAGATTGGGCTTACGCCTAATGAAGAAGCAGATAAAGAAAGATTATTAAAGCGGTTGTCTTTAGATATAACCGGATTGCCACCATCCATTTCATTGATGGATCAATTCATGAATGACGCATCAATGAATGCGTATGAGAAAGTGGTAGATGCATTAATTAGTTCGCCGCAGTACGGAGAAAAAATGTCGGTAAATTGGTTAGATATAGCTAGGTATGCCGATAGTTATGGTTATCAAGATGATAATATTCGTACTCAATGGCCATGGCGTGATTGGGTGATTCATGCTTTCAATAAAAATTTACCTTACGATCAATTTATTACTTGGCAGATTGCTGGTGATATGTTGCCCAATGCAACGAAAGAACAAATTTTAGCAACAGGTTTTTTTCGGAATCACAAATACACTGAAGAAGGAGGCGTCATTCCAGAAGAGTACCGGATGGAATATTTATTTGATAAAACAAAAACATTCACGAAAGGAATTCAAGCAATTACGCTTGAATGCGCTCAATGCCACGATCATAAATATGATCCTTTTTCGCAAAAAGATTATTATTCATTTCTTGCTTTTTTTAATAATACCAAAGAAAAAGGTTTTGAGGGAGATGTTAGTATTTCAAAGCCAGCAAAGCATCCCATTTTAAAATTAACCGATAAAGAAGTTAAACAATACTTATCATTCATCAATAAGAAAGATACAGGAGAAATTACCATTTCAGTAATGGCAGAAGATACGATGCGTAAAACCTATTTGTTAAACAGAGGGGTTTATGATCAGCCAATAGGGAATCCTTTATTGCCTTCTGCAATTCCTGCAGTAATGAAATTTGATGATAAACAATTTGAAAGAAATAGAATTGGATTAGCCAAATGGACTACCAACAAAAATAATCCCTTGACCGCTCGGGTATTTGTGAACCAAATATGGCAAGAAATCTTCGGGAAGGGTATTGTTAAAACTGCAGGTGATTTTGGTATGCAAGGAGAGTTGCCCTCTCATCCCGAGTTGCTTGATTGGTTAGCAGTTGATTTTGTAGAGAAAGGTTGGGATATCAAAAAATTAGTTAAGAAAATGGTGATGTCTGCAACTTATCGCCAATCGGTTAAAACGAATGCTGAAAAATTAAAAGCGGATCCAGACAATATATATCTATCAAGAGGACCACGTAATAGATTGCAAGCAGAATTTATTAGAGATTTGGTATTAAGCACAAGTGGATTGCTAGTTAAAACAATAGGCGGCCCCAGTGTTAAACCTTATCAGCCTAAAGGCTTGTGGGAAGGCGCCACTTCTGGTAGAGGGTTGCTATCCACTTATCAACAAGATAGAGGGCAAGATTTATATAGACGCGGTTTGTATACATTTATTAAGTTGACTTTACCGCCGCCCAGTATGTCATTGTTTGATGCAAGTAATCGTGATCAATGCGAAGTGAAACGCTCAAAAACAAATACTCCATTGCAAGCGCTGATTATGATGAATGATCCAATGGTATTAGAAGCATCAAGGGTATTTGCAGAGCAATTAATGTTGGAAAAGGTATCATCAAAAGAGCAATATGAAAAAGCCTTTAGGATGATTATTTGTAGAAAGCCTTCTGCAAAAGAATTGGAACTGCTAACAACTTTTTATAATGATCAACTAGCGCTTTTTAAAAAAGGCATATTAAATGCAACTGCTACCATTCAAGTAGGTGAATACCCGAAAAAAGAGATAGCAGATAAAAATGCGCTTGCGGCTTTAATGAAAACAATCAATGCCATTTATAATTTGGAAGAGTGCATTACAAAAAGCTAAACATGAATAAAGAATTATTAGAACATAGTTTAAGTTTTAACAGACGTAAGTTTTTGTCTAGGCTTAGTTTAGGTATTGGAAGTGTTGCATTGGGTTCTTTATTAATTCCCGATTTGTTTAGTGGTAAGCCTGATGAAGAAGCATTAATGGCTGGCCTTCCACATTTTGCACCCAAAGCAAAAAGAATTATTTATCTTTTTCAAAATGGTGCTCCATCTCAATTAGATTTATTTGATTACAAGCCCAAATTGCAAGAAATGTTTGGGCAAGACCTGCCAGCATCTATTCGGATGGGACAACGGTTAACAGGTATGACTGCTGATCAAAAACAATTCCCCCTTGCAGGTACGGTTTTTAATTTTAAACAACATGGTAAACATGGTGCATGGTTCAGTGAGCTCTTGCCGCATATTGCCTCCGTATCAGATGATTTGTGTATCGTAAAATCAATGTACACAGAAGCCATTAATCATGATCCAGCATTAACTTTTTTTCAAACTGGTGCTCAGGTTGGGAACAGACCCAGTATGGGGTCTTGGTTGAGTTACGGTTTGGGCAGTGAGAATAAAAATTTACCTGCGTTCTGTGTTCTGCTATCTAAAGGAAGCGGCAATGGGCAAGGGGTTTATTCCAAATTGTGGACCAATGGATTTTTAGATTCCATTCATCAGGGTGTACAATTCAGCAGTGGCGATAATCCTGTACTATACTTAAATAATCCAGAATCAATTAGTAGGGATGATCGAAGGAAAATGTTGGATAAAATTAATGCACTCAATGAAGAGTCGTTTAAAGAGTTTGGAGATCCAGAAATCAATACCAAGATTCAACAATATGAAATGGCCTTTCGAATGCAAACAGCGGTACCTGAAATTACCGATATGAGCAAAGAGCCAGAGAGTATTGTAAAATTATATGGGCCAGAATGTTTGGTGCCAGGTACTTATGCGGCCAATTGTTTATTGGCGAGAAAGCTTTCAGAAAATGGGGTTCGATTTGTTCAACTCTATCATCAGGGTTGGGATGGACATAATAATTTACCGGGCGAAATAAAAGGTCAATGTAAAGATGTGGATCAGGCTAGTGCTGCATTAATAACCGACTTAAAACAAAGGGGCTTACTAGATGAAACATTGGTGATTTGGGGTGGTGAATTTGGAAGAACCAATTATTGTCAGGGTGCTTTATCTAAAGAAAATTACGGGAGAGATCATCATCCAAGGTGTTTTACCATTTGGATGGCGGGTGGTGGAGTTAAACCGGGGGTTTATGGAGAAACGGATGAATTTGGATACAATATTATCCAAGATAAAGTGCATGTACACGACTTTCATGCAACAGTTTTAAACTTGATGGGATTAAACCATGAAGAGCTTACTTATAAACATTTGGGTAGAAGGTATCGCTTAACTGATGTGGCTGGTAAAGTGATTGATGGATTAATTGCATAATTGATAGATATGAATAGGAAAACATTTCTTTTACAATCGTCTATTTTAACTGCTGGCATTACTGGCTTTCCCTCATTAATCAGTTCAGCTAAGAAACCTGAAATCATTCTTGGACATAACCAAAAGAGATATCGGCTAGATACCCAATGGGGGAAACTTGATTTTAATCGTTATCCAGTTAAGGATTGTCATGAAATGGTACAAGATCGTTTAGGTAGAATTATATTGTTAACAAATGAAACAAGAAATAATATAATTATTTACGACAAAAAGGGAAAGCTAGTTACCACATGGGGGAGCGATTACCCTGGTGCGCATGGCCTTACACTTTTTGATGAAAATGGACAAGATTGTTTATTCATCTCAGATAACAACCGACATCAAGTTATTAAAACAACCATTGACGGTAAAGTATTATTAACCATAGGATATCCCAAAGAAGCAGGTATTTATCAAAGTGCTACTGAGTTTGTTCCTACTGAAACTGCAATTGCACCCAATGGGGATATTTATGTAGCAGATGGATATGGCAAAGATTACATCATACAGTACAATGCCAAAGGCGAGTATATCAGACATTGGGGTGGTAGAGGAGCAGAGGCTAAACATTTAAAGAATGCGCATGGCATTTGTTATGATCATCGCGACAAGAAAAATCCATTACTTATTGTTACATCAAGAGAGGAGAATGCTTTTAAAAGATTCACACTAGAAGGACAATATATTGATACCATTCCTTTACCGGGGGCTTGGGTTTGCAGACCAGTTATTAAAGGTGATTATTTATATGCTGCAGTACTACAAAGTCAGCATAGACAAGGTCAAGAATCAGGATTTGTAACCATTTTAGATAAGGATAACAAAGTGATATCCAATCTTGCGGGTAGTACCCCAACCTACCAAGGTCAGGTCTTAACTGATATGTATCAAACCCTGAATGCTTTTAAATATCCACATGATGTATGCATTGATGACGAAGAGAATATATATGTGGCACAGTGGAACTCAGGGCATGTATTTCCTTATAAATTAACTCCCGTTGTCTGATGGTTAAATTGATTTGTAGAATGATTTTGTTATTGCCTTGTAGCTTATTTGCGCAAGATAGTATACAGTTAACCCCACCACTGATTAAGTATAATTCCATTTTCTTTTCGAAGAAGACGGATGTAGAATTGGCATTTGCATACCCTAATACGACCATTCATTATACGCTTAATCAAGAAGAACCCACTATTGCTAGTCCTATTTATAAAAAGCCCATCCGCATTCAAAATAATCTCACTACTATCAAAGCAAAGGTTTTTGGTGATCCATTTATACCATCCGAAACCGCTTCTGCCACTTTTATACCAGAAGGAAAGAAAATAGTATCCATTGTTCAAACTCCTCCCAACCCAAAGTATATTGGATCAGGCAGTAATACCTTAATTGATTTAAAGGGAGGCAATCCCGCAATAGGCGCTGCAACTTGGTTGGGCTATAATTGCGATACAGTAACACTGCAATTAACTTTAGCCAAATCGCAATTGATAAGCGAACTACTTTTTAATTTTTTACAGAGTGAAAATGCTTGGATATTTCTTCCAGATCAAATTCTAGTGCAATGGTATAATGACCAAATTGGACAATATGAGTTATTAGGGAAAGAAATGATTGATGACGCTCCTCAAACAACTGGTAGTACTTGCAATTATCGAGTGATTAAAGTGACTGATAAAGTAATGACCAGTCAATTGTTGATTCATATTTTGGTTAAAAAAAGTATCCCTGATTGGCACCCGGCAAAAGGGTCACATGCTTGGATGTTCATTGATGAAATAAAAGTGTATTAGTATGCGCGTAACACAGAAATATATTTTCAATATTGTTTTTGGAATCAATATACTATTGCTTTTTTTAGTGGTCTTTGAAAACAGTTTGGCTATTCCTGTTTGGCTCCAAGTTGCAGGTAGAATGCATCCATTGCTATTGCATTTTCCCATTACGTTGGTGTTGTTATTTCTGTTTTGGCATTTTGTAGTGGTTAAGAAAATTGTTGGGAATGAATGGATAGTCAATATTGATCGTTGGTTGCTGCTGTTTACCGCATTTACAGCAAGCATTACCGCATTAATGGGCTTGTTTTTGTCTAAAGAGGACGGGTATGATGTTAATGCATTACAATTGCACAAATGGTCTGGAATAGCTATTGCAGTTATAACTACTGTGTGGTATGCATACAGTGAATGTGTACAAAAAATTCCTTGGTTACATTATACAATCGCTGGCTTAAGCACAGGCATTATTCTATTTACAGGTCATCAGGGCGGAACAATTACCCATGGACCCAACTTTTTGTTAGCCCCTATACAATCTAATGCCACGGAACAGCCTATATTGTTGGCTGATGCCGAAATTTATACCCATTTGGTTCAGCCGATTTTGCAAACAAAATGCTACAGTTGTCATAACGATAAGAAATCAAAAGGCGAATTGAGAATGGATACTGAATCGCTATTGCTAAAGGGTGGTAAGAATGGAAAGCTTTGGGATAGTGCAGCTTCCGATTTAGGGTTGTTAATGCATAGAGTGCATTTGCCTGTAGAAGATAAAAAGCATATGCCCCCAATTGGTAAGCCACAATTGACTGAAACAGAAATTCAAATTTTAGCAGCATGGATAAAAAAAGGAGCAAATTTTAAAAGCAAAATTGCATCGTTGCCTGAAAACGATGATTTGTATTTGATTGCAAAAGAAAAATTCAATCAAAAAGCGATTATTGAATTTGATTTTGAACCCGCTTCAAAAGAAATCGTACAAGAATTAAATACAGATTATCGAGTAGTGTCTCCAATAACAAAATTGTCTCCAGCATTACAAGTCGATTTTTTTAGTCCTAGCGCTTTTTCTTTCGATCAGCTTAAAGAATTATTGTCTATTAAGAAGCAGATTGTTAGCTTGAATTTAAATAAAATGCCCGTGCAAGATGATGCTTTAAGCATTATTGCACAGTTCAACAACTTGCAAAAATTGAATCTTTCTTTTACGCAAATAACAGGAAAGAATTTAGACCAACTTAAGCAATTGCCATCTTTGCAACAATTGTCGCTTTCTGGTACTAAAGTAGAAAAGAAGGATTTGCTGGCATTGGCTTCTTTAAAAAATCTGTCTCAGTTGTTTATTTGGAACACAAATATTTCGGCAAAAGATATAGTTGATTTGAAAAAGAATATGAAAACTGTATTGATTGAAAATGGCTTTAATGATGATACTTCTATCATTAAGTTAACTCCACCTATTTTATTAAATGAGGAACAAGTAATTACTACCCCAATTAAGCTAAAACTAAAACACTATATTAATGGAGCGTCTATCCGGTATACATTAGATGGAACAGAACCCGATAGTATAAATGCCAAAGAATATACTGCTGATATCATTTTAGCTGGCAACACCACAGTTAAGGCCAAAGCATTTAAAAAAGGTTGGATCAGTAGCAATACCATTGAGACTTATTTTTTCAGCTCAAAATATAAGCCCGATTCAGCTGTGAATATTTTGCGTGCTGATGATAACTATAGAGGAGATGGTCCAAGCACTTTAATTGACTTGGCTAAAGGAGAGTTGAACAATTTCAAAACTCGGAAATGGTTGGGGTATAAACTTAATCGGATGGAATCGTTGTTGTTGTTTAATTCTGCTGTAAATATCAAAAGTGTAACCCTCAGTACATTAATAGATATTGGTAGTTATATTATGCCACCAAAATCTATTGAAGTTTGGGGAGGTAATGAGTTGAATCAATTGAAATTGTTAGGTCGTCTAACGCCTCCACAACCCACAGCGGTATCAAAGGGGTATTTAAAAGGATATGAAATTAATTTTGCACCAGCCAGTTTAAAATATTTAAAAGTGATTGCTGTCCCAATTTCGATTTTGCCTAAATGGCATCCAGGAAAAGGAGACAAGGGTTGGGTTTTTGTGGATGAAGTGTATGTGAATTAAGATGCTTTATTTATTCAGCCTTTCTTTGAATTAAAGAAGAAGCTAGTATTTTTTTTAGTATTTCTTCTTTATTGGACCTACTGATTGGTAACTCTAAATCGTTGATCCAAATGCTGTCACTTACAATCTTTTGAATATGCATGGTATGGATGATAAAGCTTTTATGAATTTTAATGAATTGATTATTTGGTAAAGAATCTTCTACGTTCTGTAATTTTAGGTAACTGATTTGTTTCCCTGTTGTGGTATGAAATACAACATAATTGTGCATGGCTTCAATGAACAAGATATCTGCGTATTGTAGTTTGATAAAACCCTTGTCTGTTTTAATGAAGCAATAAGCTTGTTCGGAAGATTTAATCAAGTCAATGGGTTGATTTGACAAGCTATGTTTTAGTTGATATAGGTCAAAAGCTTTTGAAACTGCTTTAAAGAATCGGTCAAAGCTGATTGGCTTTAGAAGGTAATCTACAATGTCTAGTTCATAGCCTTGCAAAGCATAATTGGGGTATGCAGTGGTAAAAATAACCAAAGGGGGTAATTTCAATTGTTTTACAAATTGAACCCCATCCAATAAAGGCATTTGAATATCACAGAGCAAGAGGTCAATTTTTTCTTTCTTTAAAATGTCCATTGCCATCACAGGATTATCTGCTTCTGCAACGCATTGTAGAAATTGAATTTCTTGAATATATTCTTTTAGGCCTTTTCTGGCTATGGCTTCATCATCTACAATTAACACATTCATCATATTAGCTGCTTTAATTTTAAATGGACCGTATAATCATGGCTCTTTTGTTGGATGTATAACTCATGATGATTCGGGTACAATATATCTAATCTTCTCTTGGTATTAGCTACCCCAATTCCACCGTAGTCGATAATATCGGGTTTAGCTGTTTGGTCGGTTGTATTAAAACACGTGAAATATAAAATCCCATCTGTTTTTGTTAAGGACAGCTGAATATAATTTTCACCTGTTGATTGGTTGCTGACGTATTTAAACGCGTTTTCGATGAAGGTAATTAAGATTAATGGAGCAATTTTAAATCCAGTGAGGTTGTTGCCCACTTCAAATTTGATTTTGTATTTATCACCTTTTCTTAGTTCTTGTAGGGCTATATAGTTATTGATAAAATTAATTTCATCTTCAATATTGATTCGTTCTACATTGCAATCATATAACTGATAACGCAACATTTCAGTGAATTTCATCAATACATTTCTGGCGACTGTATTTTCTTTTTCTATCAAAAAATAAACACTGTTCAATGAATTGAATAAAAAGTGTGGATTGATTTGAGCTTTTAAAAAATTTAATTCAGTCTGAAGTTTTTCTTTATGCATTTTTTCCATATTGAGTATGGTCAGCTGTTGGTTTCGAAAGATGGCAATAACTGTAGTGAATGCAGCTGCAAAGGATAAAGGGAAAAAATAGCTAAGTATAAAACTAATAGGGGCACTATTTTTTACATTCAAAATGTATTTGAATTGACCAAATCCGAATTGTAAACCAAGCATAATTATTCCAGTGGTAAGGATCAAACCAATCATACTTACAGTAAAAATTTGTTTGCGCTTCTGGTATAGTTGGTTAGGAAGGAGCTTTGTTTCAATTATAAATGCATTGATGGAGATTCCAAGTCCATACAGTATTGATGTAAAAAAATTTTGTCCCCAATTAGCTGTATCTCTGGTAGTAATTAACCAGCCGAAAAAGAAAATGCTAATGACCATTAGAAAATAATGAAGTCGATAATGCTTTAGCTGTTCCCAGATTTGTTTCATATTCCAAATATTAAACAATCCTTGGATTGTTGGTCTGTTTCTTGCTCAACTGCAAAAAAATCATGCTCAAATACAATTTACTTTTTAGCAAGTAATTTATACAAGTAAGATAAAATATAAATAGTAGAAATACCTTCTTGCGAGTTTTGATTGATAAAACTTTCAATATGAAATATTCTTACAGCCTAAAAAGAACCTTATTTGTGGTGTTGATTGGTATGGTCATCTTTTTGAATGATGTTTTTGCACAGTCTGGCAAAGACCAATCAGTCATTATCACTGAAGCAAAAGCAATTTACAGTATTCCAGAAGTGTATGAGTTAATGCAAATTGCCATTGCATTAACCGATACGAGTATTGTTACCAATAATATAAAAATGCATGCCAACAATGTGCGCACAAATACCACTTATTATCAATTGATTTTAGATCGTTTTGGTGGGTATCGTGAGCATGATTTGGTAAAAAAATTAAACAAGTCTTTTGCTAAATCGGCTATGAATTATGTATACCAATTGCAAAATGCGTACAATGCTGTTTATGATAGTAATCAAATTATTAAAGAGAAAAAAATGCCAACCGAGCGATTGTTATGGATTGGCTTAAATAGTGTAAGTAAGGAAGATATTGAGCAATTTGGTTCAGCTATTGGCTTTAGAGCGTTTTATCAAAGCCAACTTCCTTTTTATGGTGCATTATTGAAGAACGTACAGCAGAAACTGAATGTTCCTGAGATTCAACGTTGGCTTGAAGGACGGTTTTCTACAAAATATGATCAATATCAAATTGTGGTTAGCCCTTTATCTGGTGGTTTTCATTTTACCCAACGATTTACCATGAATCAGCAAAAGACAAATGTGATTTGGATTTCAGCACCTGCTCAATATGATACGCTGATTTATTCGCAACAACAGATTGCAGCATTGTATACCAGCGTGGCATTTACGGAGATTGATCATAATTATGTGAATCCAGTAACTGATCAATATAAGACTGCTGTTAATTCAATCATGGGTGGTATTCATCGCGGCAAATGGATTGATGAGCGTGGCGATGCGTCTATGTATGGTAGCGGATATGCGGTTTTTAATGAATACATGACTCATGCAGTGTATTTGCTGTATGTGAAAGACCATTTTGATGCTGCTGCTTATGCGTTGGCATTAAAGTCTAAAACGAATAGTATGGTGAATGCTAGAAAGTATATTCAGTTTAAGCAGTTTTATGAAATGCTGCTGGCGCTTTATGAAAATAGAATGAAGGGCCAAACGATTGAAGATTTATATCCTGCAGTGATAGAATGGTGTAGGGGGCAGGTGGGGGGGGTAGTTTGAAGGATTGCCTTCGGCCATCCTTCCCGCTTTGCATTACCCAAGAAACTTCGCACCGCGTAAACGGATTGCCTTCGGCCATCCTTCCCGCTTTGCATTACCCAAACGCCTCTCGTTGCCTTCGGCAACTAGGCTGTTTTGTTTAGTCTCTTAAGCGAATGAATTCGCCACGTTCCTAAAACAAAACAGCCACTCGCTTCGCGAGTGGCGTTTGTTGCCCGACCTGGATTCGAACCAAGACATACTGAACCAAAATCAGTTGTACTACCCTTATACTATCAGGCAATCCGACCCATT
>JBMLPQ010000168.1:0-4689 GCA_049242025.1 Sediminibacterium sp. | reverse complement strand
TAAAAATGGAAGGCCAGGGTAGAAACCCCGGCCTGTTTTTAATCCGTACCCTATGAAAACAAAGGTTACTGCTGCTGTTTTTCAACATTCGCAGGGATGCATTCAATATCTTTACTAATCGTCTTTCGGTTAATTGCCTTTCGTGCATATATAAACGCCCTGCCAAGAACTTTATTTTAAAAGCGATAAAAAAAATGTGGAATTTTACCGAATGAAATTGATTGATACGCACTGCCATTTATATGTAGAAGAATTCAAAAATGATGTAGATGCAGTAATAGCAAGGGCTCAGGCGCAAGGGGTGGAACAATTTTATTTACCTGGAATAGACAGTGAATCTATACCAGCCATGTTGGCTTTAGAAGCTAGTTATCCGAATGTATGTAAAGCGATGATGGGATTGCATCCCTGTTATGTAAAAGAAAATTATTTGCAAGAACTCAATATTGTGCAGCATTGGTTGGAGCAAAGAGATTTTCCCGCAATTGGCGAGATTGGGTTAGACTATTATTGGGATACCAGTTTTAAAACCCAACAACAGGAGGCTTTTGAAACCCAAATGGGTTGGGCACTCGAAAGAGGACTCCCTATTGTGATACATACCCGCAATGCCATGCAAGAAACGATTGAAATGGTAAAACCATTTGCAGCAAAGGGTTTGAAGGGAATTTTTCATTGTTTTAGCGGGTCCTATGAATCTGCCAAGCAAATAATTGATATGGGTTTTTTATTGGGGATTGGTGGGGTTATAACTTATAAGAATGCAGGATTGCCAAAAGCGCTTGAAAATATAGGCATGGAGCACTTGGTTTTAGAAACCGATGCGCCCTATTTAAGCCCCGTGCCTTATCGCGGTAAGCGCAACGAACCTTCTTACTTAGTGCATATTGCAGAAGTGTTGGCTGGGGCCAAGGGGATTACGGTTGCCGAGTTGGCTAGCATTACAACAGCTAATGCAGCAGCTATATTCAAAGGCTGATTTGGGATTTTGCGCTTATATTTGCAGCCCCATAATAAACAGAGAGGTGTCCGAGTGGTTGAAGGAGCACGCCTGGAAAGTGTGTAAACGGGAAACTGTTTCGAGGGTTCGAATCCCTTCCTCTCTGCAACAAGTAACGAAAGAAAAAACCTGACGAAGTCAGGTTTTTTTATGTCCTGAATCGAGTCTTGGCACTCGCGTGCCAAAGCGAGAAGAGGGACATAAAAAACCTGGGGCATTCTATGCCCCGGGTTTTGCTTCATTATAAAATTGCTACCCCCCACACTGGGATCAGCTGCGCTAATCCCCCTCAGAATCAGCGCAGCTAATCCATAGAGTAGCGCAGCTAATCCTCTTACAAGTTTATTTTGTTTTGATAAACCAAGCAATATATTTCTCTATTTGCGAGCATAGATAATATGGAAGGTTGAGTATTTTGTATTGCTTCCCTTTTTGTGTGATAGCATCTGTAATATTTAATGCTCCTGCATAAAATCGAATAGCCAAATCGTGTGGTGCTATGTCCATATAACTATGTAACGATTTTAAGGTACCTTCTTTACCAGACTTCACTTCAATTGGTATAATTAATCCATTATGCTGAAATAGGAAATCTACCTCAGCTGTTGATTCTTTTTTTTCTCTAACCCAAAACTGAAGGGCACTTAGTGCATTATATTGAAAAGCTAATAATTCTTGTCCAATAAGGTGTTCAATCAGTGTTCCTTGGTAAATGCTATTTAAATCATTTGTACCAATAATTTCCTTCTGAATTCCTACGAAGTAATTTAATAAGCCCGAATCCAAAAGTTGAAGTTTAGGTGATTTTTTTATATCAGGTACCATTGGTACAGTAGCTGTGGTACATGGATAAATTAATTGTATAAGTAAGGCCTTTTCTAGGGTGCGCAATGATTCTCCCATTTCACGAGACTTATATGCTGCATTGCCAAAACCTTCAAATTTTATTCGTTTTCCAGCTTGTGTAAAAGAACTTTTAATGCAATGTCTTATATGCAAAATTTGCGTATTGTTTTTTGCATATTTTTCAACATCATCCATATATCCACTTATGAGTGAATCATAAATAGGTCCTAATGATACAAGGTCTTTTGTTGTTGCGAACTGTTGAACAATTTCAGGCATACCTCCTATTAAAGCATAGGTATGAAACAAGCTTAGTAGTTTCGTTTGAGCAAATGGAGCTATTGGTACTCGTGTTAATTGTTCTAAGGCAGCTTTTTCACCCGTTGCAGAAAGAAACTCGGGAAATGAAACTGGTCTGATCACTTTATATTCAACACGTCCTACAGGGAAACTTATATTCTTATCAAACAAAGTTTCTAACATACTTCCAGCAGCAATAACAGAAATATCAGGTGCAGACTCATAGAAATATCTAAGTGTATTTAATGCCTTTGGTACTTCTTGTATCTCATCAATAAATATCAGCGTATTATTTTTTTTAGCTAATGTTTTATTTTTTAGAAAGAATAAAGCGCTTATTAAGTGCTCAATTGACGTGAAATTTTCAAAGGGTTCCTTGTCTTCAGATAGTTCTAGATTTAAATAGATATATTGTTCATACTGTGCTGCAAATTGATTTACAAGGGTAGTCTTACCAACTTGTCTTGCCCCTCTAATTACTAAAGGTTTGCGAGACTTACTTTGTCTCCATTTTTCAAGTTCGAATAATAGCTCCCTTTTAAACATGTTACAAAGTTAGGGTAAAAGTTAGAAAAAAATGTAACAAAATGATGGTATTAATTTCTAATTTTTGTAACAAAGTGATAGGTGAATTCCCTGTTTATTGCTCCGTTTACATACATTTTCTCTAAAAATGACAATTAGGCTATTTAAATGACCTAATTTACGTAAATTGCGACAGTCAACTAGCCTAATTTATATAAATATGGACATTCCCCGCATAGTACAAACTCAAATTGAGTCCAAAATTGGACAACAAAAAGTGATCCTATTGTATGGCACAAGACGTACAGGAAAGACAACTATTATTGAGAAGATTGTTCAAAAATATTCGAATGATGCAATGCTTTTACATGGAGAAGATATGCAGATATCAGCCATCTTACAAAATAGAACAGTTTCGAATTATCAACAGCTAACTAGAGGTAAGAAAATCATTATTATAGATGAAGCACAAGCCATTCCCGAGATTGGTAAAATCTTAAAATTATTAATTGATACAATAAAAGGCATTACAGTAATAGCAACAGGCAGTAGCAGTTTTGATTTAGTAAATAGTACCGGAGAACCATTGGTAGGAAGAAATTTTGAATTTTATTTATTTCCTATAGCGCAGGTTGAATTGTCCATCATAGAAAATTTTATTGCAACCAATCAAAATTTAGAAGAGCGGCTTGTGTATGGAAGTTATCCTGAGTTGTGGCATTTGAATACTACACAAGAAAAAGAAACTTATTTAAAACAAATGGTCAATAGTTATTTGTTGAAAGATTTGCTTTCTTTTGAAAATATAAAAGGGGCAGATATTCTTTTTAAATTATTGCAAATGCTTGCATGGCAAGTAGGAAGTCAGGTAAGTACGGTAGAATTAGCTTCTCATTTGCAAATAAATAAAGCTACAGTTGAGCGTTACTTAGAATTACTCTCCAAAGTATTTATCATTTATCCATTAACAGGATATAGCAATAACCTTAGAAAGGAAGTTACTAAAAGTAAGAAGTGGTATTTTTTTGATAATGGAATTAGAAATGCTTTGATTAATAATTTTAGTCCATTGAGCCAACGGAATGATATTGGTCAATTATGGGAACAATATATTTTAAGTGAGCGTATTAAATTCAATCGCTACAATAACTATCAACCTCAATACTATTTCTGGAGAACCTATGATGGACAAGAAATTGATTTGATTGAATTAAATAATGGGCATTTACAAGCAGTAGAATGTAAATGGAAAAATGCTAAAGCTAAAATTCCAGCTGCTTTTGCTAAAGCATATCCCGCTGCACAATTTTCAATCGTAAACAAAGACAATTATTTAGAGTGGATTACCTCATCTAGAAGTATATGAATTAACCAAGTTTATACATATCTTAACCAATAGGTGAACTGCTCCTATTTGGGTATTCATATAAAGTATATTTGAAATCATAGGTCATATGTACATTTTCAAATAAACTTTTTATGATGCTAAAATTTTATTCTGTTTTCATACTATCACTTTCTTTTTCTTTTGCTGCTTTTGCACAACCGAACAACACTAAAAATCCTGAACCATTTGCTCAGATTAAAAGAACTGGAGAAAAAGAAATCTATATACCAGGTAAGGTTTTTCGTACGCCTGATAATAATAATTACCTAAGTGATACCAGCGAATTTAGTTTTAGCCGAATGGCTGAATCAAAAAATATTGTTCTTTTTTGGTCAAAGGAATTTGGAAAAGATCCAATGCTTAATCCAAATGAACAGAAACGTTTTGATGTATACAACGCGTTAGAAGAGCTTGAGCGATTTTATGATTATTATGTAAATCAATTAAAACTGGTTATTAAAGGGAAGTCACTTACAGACCAATATAAAATGATTCTTTATGTAATAGGTGGAAGCGGTGCTACTGCTTTTGGGGGTGGTGCAGAAAATAAGATTGGAATGCTTTGGACGCCTGCTGTAAGAATGTCTAAAGCACCTTATGGAGCATTGGCACATGAATTAGGTCATTCATT
>JBMLPQ010000167.1:0-4745 GCA_049242025.1 Sediminibacterium sp. | reverse complement strand
CTTCAAGCTTACTATTAAAAAGTAAAGCTTGCCGATATGAAAAAAATTTGTTTGTTCCTTGGTCTTGGATTTTTTGCTTTCACTAATGCTATTGCTGCCGACAACGATATCATTGGTCGTTGGGATTTAACCGTAAACATGGATGGCCGCATTGCGCCTTCTTGGTTAGAAGTTAAACTATCTGGAGTGAAAACTTTAGTAGGATACTTTGTGGCCGATGGCGGCAGTGCAAGACCCATCAGTCATGTTCAAGTGAAAGATGGTAAAATTCATTTCAGCATTCCTTCTCAGTGGGATCGCTTAGACAAATACATGGAGTTTGATGCAGTGTTAGAAAACGATCAACTAAAAGGAACCATCACACAGTCTTACGGTAAAGTACATTCCTTCACGGGTGAGCGTGCTCCTTTATTAAAAAGAGACAAAGCACCTGTTTGGGGTACGCCTATTAACTTGTTAAGTGGCAAGGGCATTGAAGGTTGGCATGCAGACAGAAAAAACAATCAATGGGTGAATATCAACGGCGTATTAACCAGCCCTAAAAGCGGTGCCAATATTATTACCGATCAAAGTTTTGAAGATTTTAAATTGCATATTGAATTCAGGTATCCTGCAGGAAGCAATAGTGGCGTGTATTTGAGAGGCCGTTACGAAGTACAAGTAGAAGACAATATGGGTAAAGAGCCTAGTTCTACTTTGTTTGGTGGCATCTATGGTTTCATCACACCCAATGAAATGGCTGCTAAAGCCCCAGGCGAATGGCAAACCTATGATATTACTTTAATTGGTCGCAGAGTAACGGTGGTTGCCAATGGTAAAGCAATTATTGTTGATCAAATTATTCCAGGCATTACAGGTGGTGCACTCAATAGCAAAGAAGGTGAACCAGGTCCTATTATGTTACAAGGCGATCACGGTCCGGTAGAGTATCGCAATATTATTATTACGCCTGCGAAATAAAAGGGCAATTGCCCGCGAAAAATTAATCATTATGCAAGCAGCTCAAATTTTTTCCATTTGTAATCAAGTGATTTTATTGGGATGGATTCTGTTGATATTTCTACCAAATTGGAAGTATACGCAAACCATTATTTTAAATGGGTTATTGGTTTTGTTTGCATGCATTTATGCCTTCCTGATTTTAAAAGATATTGGCAATTTTAATCCGCAAAGTTTTAGCACTTTAGCCAACGTTAAAGCCCTATTCCAAAATGATCATGCACTAGCTGCTGGTTGGATTCACTATTTGGCTTTTGATTTATTTGTTGGTACTTATATAGTCAAACAATCAAGGGAGATAGGTCTTTCGAGAGTGTTATATACCATTACCCTGCCTTTTACTTTTATGTTTGGTCCAATGGGTTATTTGTTGTTTTTCATTTTCAAGACCATCAAAACAAAAACCTTGAATGAATCTAATTAATACAATTTTTGAGCGAAATAAGCTCTTGGCTTATGCTGGCTTGATTTCTTTAGTAGTTGCCATTGTACTAGGCATTTATGCTCTTTTTAATAGTATTGAAGTGCTTGGCTTGAATTCAATGATTAAGCCAATTAAATTCTGTTTGAGTATTTGGATTTATCAATGGACAATGGCCTATTTACTGTTTTATGTAAACAATCAAAACAGGGTAAAATGGTATGCTTATTTGTCTGTTTTTGTGATGGTTTTTGAACTAAGCGTTATTATTGGTCAGGCTTTTTTAGGAGGGCTTTCGCATTTTAATCAAACCGCTTCTATTGGAGGTATTTTATATGCACTCATGGGTGTGTTTATTGTTTGGTTAACAACTGCCACATTGGTTTTGACCTTGCGCTTTATTTTTCAAAAAACGTTTAGTATACCTGCACCATTTGCTTTATCCATTAAAATAGGTTTGTTCTTATTTGTTGTCTTTAGTTTTTTTGGTGGCTATATGAGCGTCTTAAACACACATAATATTGGTGGAAAAATGGGTGATTCGGGATTGCCTCTTTTAAATTGGAGTACTTTATATGGTGATTTACGCGTGGCCCATTTCTTTGGTATACATGCATTACAAGTCATTCCGTTCGCAGGATATTTTATTGCTGAAAAAATCAATGAAGAGCGCAAAGCCAATATGTATGTTTGGATGATAGCTTTAATATACTTTGCTTTCGTAACTGCTTTAGCTGTTCAGTCTTTATTGGGAATTCCTTTTATTTAAATAGATATAATGAGAAAAATTTTAATAGGCTTATTCGTTATTGCGTTCTTGCATAATGGTTCATCTATTATTGCACAAACACCCACTGTTAAAACAGCAACAGTTTATGCTATTCCTAAAGGAAAACTAATTATTGTTGGCGGTGGCTCCATGCCCGATACTATGTATCAGTTGTTTGCAAATTCAATTGGAGGGAAAGATCAATCGGTGGTGGTAATCCCCACGGCAACCAATGACTCTGCTATTAATGCGGGCGCTCATTTAACTCGTTTTAAAAAAGAAGGCTTTACCAATTTAAAAACAGTGCATGCACGTACTAAAGAAGCTGCCGATTCGCCTGAGTTTATTCATGCAATCAGCAATGCAAAAGGAATATATTTTTCTGGGGGCGATCAAAGCCGCATTGCGGATGCATTCCTAGGTACGCGCGTTCACGCTGCTATGCGAGATTTATATATTAGGGGTGGTGTATTCATGGGTACTTCTGCTGGTGCTACTATCATGGGTACGCTTTTAGTGGGAGGTGATGCTAGAAAAGATTTGACTAAGCCCTTTGATTTTCCAGCTGCATTGAATTTATTCAGGAATACTGCTATTGATCAACATGTACTCGCTAGAAATCGTCAGTTCGATTTAATTCCGGTGATTGAACAGCATCCTCATTTATTGGGTATTGCTATTGATGAGTCAACTGCTATTGTGGTTGAAGGGAATCAGTTTTCTGTATTGGGTAAATCTTATGTGATGGTATATGATGCCCAAAATTGGGAAGAACAAAAAAAGCAATGGGGCCGCGTCTTGAAACCATTTATGATGTTGGCTCAACCGCAACGCTACGATTTCGAAAAAAGAAAACTTATTCGCTAGAAGAATCCTTCTAGCATCAGCCCTTTATTAATTGGTAATTGCTGATAATTCTACTGCAATTTTTGCGCCCAATGCTGCATTGTTTTTTATTAATGCTATATTGGCTTCTAAGCTTTCTCCCTTTGTATGGTTTGCAATGTACTTGAGTAAAAATGGAGTAATATCTTTTCCAGTCACTCCTGCTCTTTGGGCTGCATCCAATGCCAATACTATATGTTCTTCCATCATATCTGATGGAATTTCTTGATTGGCTGGTACTGGGTTGGCAATTAAAACCGATCCATTCAAACCCATATCCCACTTCACTTTCAGCATGGCAGCAATGGCTTCTGGGCTATCTAATTGGAGTGGACTTTTAAACCCACTGGTTTGAGAATAAAAACTAGGGAATGCTTCTTGACCCATGGTTACAACAGGGATTCCCTTTGTTTCTAAATATTCTAATGTAAGCCCAATATCTAGTATAGATTTTACTCCTGCTGAAATTACGGCCACATTGGTATGTTCCATTTCAGTTAAATCGGCTGAAATATCCATACTTTTTTCTGCTCCTCTATGCACACCTCCTATGCCTCCTGTTACAAAAATTTGTATGCCTGCCATGGCTGCGATGCGCATGGTAGCTGCAACCGTTGTTGCTCCGTATAAGCTTTTGCTGATTACATAGGGCATATCGCGCAAACTTACTTTATGGATATCTTTTGCTTGCCCAAAATATTCCAATTCTTCATCGGTTAATCCTACCGTACATTTTCCTTTGATGATGGCTATAGTAGCTGGTATTGCCCCGTTGCTCCTTACAATTTCTTCTACAGCCCTTGCTGTTAGGGTGTTTTGAGGATAAGGCATTCCATGTGCAATGATGGTACTTTCCAATGCAACCACTGGTTCTCCTTCTCTTAAAGCGGCGGCTATTGCTGGGTGTAAATGAATGGATGGATGCATTGGAATTGTTGCTTTATGATGGATAATATTTACTAACCCTAGACAATAGTTCTTCCTGTGATAAATGTGTTACAATGGCTCCGTTTACTTGTAGTATTTCTGCAGATAAAGTATGTGCCAATTTGATACATTCATCATCTGTTTTTCCTAGGGTTTTACCTAATAAGAATCCAGATAAAGATCCATCTCCTGCGCCAGTACAATCTACTACTTCTATATCTGGTGCATGTAAGGTAATAGCTTTGTCTTTATTGTAAAAGGCAGAGCCCTGCTTTCCGTTGTGCAACCATATATTTTGCACCCCTCTTTTTAATAATTCTTCTACTTGTAATTGGGTTAAGAATGATTTTTCGCTGCACATCACAGGCAACTCATCTTCGTTGGGAGTTACCATATATAAACCATCTAGATTCATATTTTTTAGCTTGCTGGCTGGGGGTACCGATACGGGCTCTATAATAAAGGGTATGCCTGTTTTTTTGCTAAACTGCAACAGCCAATTCATACTTTCTACACTGGTATTGGCGTCGGCCATAATATATTGTGCAGTTAATAAAAGGTCTTCGTGCTTTTCTAAATGAGTTGGTGTAACCATTTCTACTGCTGCATTCGACAAGAATGCTGCGTACAATGATCCATCTACATTTAATACACCTGTGTACCTTCCTGAAATACCTTCTTTTGTAATGCTGGCATCTATTTTTACGCCTGCGGCTGAGCAAGATTGCTTTAACCAATCTCCAT
>JBMLPQ010000166.1:0-1409 GCA_049242025.1 Sediminibacterium sp. | reverse complement strand
TCCAATACATTAGGAAAAGATTTAATTGCTTCGAATCGGATGAGTTTCTTTTGGCCCATAACCGCGAAGATAAAGGTTGGATTTAACATTAAAAACAAGCCCTAAATTGAAATGCTCCTTACCTTTGCAATGTGAAAAGACTTGGATTAATACTATTGTTCTGCATATATGCTGCTGCCAGTTTTGGGGTTAGCATAAAGCAGTTCTATTGTTGCAACCAACTCAAGTCTACTACCATCAGCTATTCAGCTGTAGAAGAAAGCAGTTGTGGCATGAGCCATAAAATGAAAAATTGCTGCAAAACCAAAGTGAAATTTGTTAAATCGCAGGATACCCATTTTGCAAAAACAGGTTTGACTAGTCAACCTTCTTTTGAGTTGCATACGAATATCACTTCATTTTATTCGATCAACCAATTGGTTAGTTACAAAACCGTTATTGCAGTGCCGCAAAGCAATCCGCCGCCACTGCAAACTAGCATACCACTCTACCAATTTTATTGCAATTACAGAATCTGATATTCTTCTTTAGTTTGATACTACGCATTCTTATGTAGTATCTATTTGCGTTTTTCTACCGCATCTTCTTTATTAAATATAAATCAAACCAACATGAAAAAAACCATCATGCTAGTATTAGCAGGTTTCTTAAGCCTTGCCACCTATGCACAACAAACTGAACCTAAGCAAGACAGTACAAAAGCTACCCATTCTTGCCCTATGCATCCAGAAATTACTGGAGCAGAAAAAGACAAATGCAGCAAATGCAAAATGGCATTAACACCGGTAAAACAATATGTATGCCCAATGCATGCAGATATTACCAGTACTAAAAAAGATGCAAAATGCAGCAAATGTGGTATGGCTTTAAAAGAAGCAAAGCCTGCACATAGCAAGCATTAATTCATTATATCCTGACACAACTTAATGTGTCAGGATATTTTTAAAATAGAAGAAGATGAAAAAAAATATTTTCGGGTTATTGGCATTACTATTATTGATTACTACCAATACCGTAAACGCACAAACAACAGACACTAGTGCAACCACCATACAGTTCAGAGTAGAAGGCGCCTGCGAAATGTGTAAAGAAAGAATTGAAGAAGCAGCTAAAGGAAAAGGGGTTCAAAAAGCAGATTGGGACATTGCATCTAAAATGCTGACCCTGCATTATTTTCCTGCACTAGTTAATATCAATAAAATCAAAAATAGAATTGTAGAAGCAGGCCACGACTTACTAAATAAGAAAGCAAAAGACAATGTGTACAACGAACTACCCGAGTGTTGTCATTATCGCGATGAAAATAAAAAAGCACATGATGCAGAAAATATCAATACCGACGAAGTAAGAGGAATTGTATTAGAAGCCGATAAAAAAGGACAATTCAATCCATTGTACCAAGCATCCAT
>JBMLPQ010000165.1:0-5224 GCA_049242025.1 Sediminibacterium sp. | reverse complement strand
TCAAATTTTTGCTTACTATTCAATCGCATATGCAAAGGCACATCTTCTTTTTCACCTTCTTCTACTAGAATGGTAAAATTAATTGCACGATTGTGAAATTGTGTTTGCAATTGGTCAAGTAAAACTGTTTTTTCGCTCTCAATAAATTTTTGTGCAGTAACAGCAGAAACACGTACCGTAAAATGAATATCATTGTCAATTTCTAGGCTGGCAATTTTAAAAGTACCAACTGCAGAATGTTTTAATTGCTTTTCTAATTGTAGAATGTAAGCATCCCAGAAAGCACGCAAACCTTCTTGCGTTAATGGCATGGCTTCTTTTACCTCTTCAATTTGGTAATTGCTGCCGGCTTTTTCTTTTAAAGCTTCTAATAAAGATTTCTTAGGTCCTGTTTTGATGGTACCTACAGGTGCGGGTGATTGAGCAGGAACCGAATTTTCTTTTACGAACAATTTAGGACCCGCTGCATTCGCAGATACTGTAGTTGATCCATTTCCCGAGCCTTGCGTTTCAAGGCTAGCCTTATTCGCAATAGTTGATGCGGGCGGCAATGGTGGTGCCAGCGGCTGAATCATTTTTGTTTTAAAAGCGATAGGACCGTCAATTCGTTTTTTTTTAACTACCGCTCCTTTGTCGGTTGTTAATTCAATTGCTTGCTGTAAAAAACTGAGTTTAATTAATGCTAGCTCTACGTGAAGACGCTTATTACGAGCCATCTTATAATTAACTTCCGTATCGTTTAAAATATTTAAGGCGCTTACCAAATAGCTTAAAGAAGTCTGTTTTGCTACTTGTGTATATTTTTCTTGCATGCCCTCTACTACTTCTAGTAAAGCAGCCGACTTCGGGTCTTTACATACTAAGAGATTGCGAATAAATTCTGCAAATCCATTCACTACTAAATCACCTTCAAAACCTTTTCGGTTAATTTGATCAAACAGCAACATCGCTCCCGCCATATCCTGTTTTTGCATACACTCCAATAATTGGAAAAAATAATCTTCGTCTAAAATATTTAAATGCTCTAAAGTATTCTGATAAGTTACTGTTCCATTGGTAAAGCTGACAATTTTATCCAGAATACTCAGCGAGTCTCGCATACAGCCTTCACTCTTTTGTGCAATCACTTGCAAAGCTGCTTTTTCTGCATTGATCTGTTCTTTGTCTACAATTTCTTGTAAGTGTTCAACCGTATCGTTATTGGTAATTCTCTTGAAATCAAAAATTTGACACCTACTTAAAATGGTAGGCAATATTTTATGTTTCTCTGTTGTTGCTAAAATAAAAATGGCATAAGGTGGTGGCTCTTCCAATGTCTTCAAAAATGCATTGAATGCACTTGAACTGAGCATATGGACCTCATCCACTATATACACTTTGTACTTTCCTGCTTGGGGAGCAAAACGTACTTGTTCTACTAATGCGCGAATATCATCAACCGAGTTATTGCTGGCCGCATCTAACTCATGAATATTCATTGAAGTACCTGCGTCAAATGAAACACAACTATTACAAGTATTACAAGCTTCTCCCTCAGCAGTTTGATTGGTACAGTTAATCGTTTTAGCCAAAATACGGGCACAAGTGGTTTTACCTACTCCCCTTGGGCCACAAAACAAAAATGCATGCGCCAATTGATTATTTCGAATGGCGTTCTTTAGGGTAGTAGTAATATGCTGCTGCCCCACCACTGTATTAAAGTTTTGGGGACGATATTTACGTGCTGATACGATGAAATTGTCCATAAAAATTGCTGCAATATAACTTATTTATAGTCCATCTCAGGATGACGTTCAAAAGGATATTTATCATTGAATATATAACGGAAAGTAACCATTCTTCGGCTTTGTGTTCCGCCCAAACTTTTATAAATATTGACCATTTTAGGATTCCAGTCTCCTGCCCAACCCATTTCATACTGCTCGTACCAGCCTTTACCTTGTAAAAATAGTCCGGCTGCATAAATTAAGTAGCTATCTACACCCAATGCCTGGTATTTTGGCACAACACCAAAAGCTAAACCGGTTAATCTTTTATTGGTTCCCCTCCACTTCATCCATAAAAGTTTCAGTTTTTGGATGATTCCAAATGAGCCATTAAAATATTTGAAGTATTGATTCAAATCAGGAATATTGATGAACATAGCAATTGGCTCCTCTTTGTAATAAGCAAACCATACTACTCGTTCGTCCATAATGGGCTTCATTTTATTAAAGAGCTTCATCACCTGCTCTTGGGTAATTTCTTTAGCTTCTCCGTGTTGAGCCCATGCTGCATTATAAACAGTGGCAAAATCTCCCGAATATTTATTGAGTTCGCTCAACTTTACATGCTTTGCTGAATAATCGGGCTTTGCATTAAACTTGGCATATCGCTCTGGAAATTTTTCAGGTAATGGATCATCTACATTCATGTAATAGTAGTACTGATTGTAGTAATTTCTAAACCCATATCCCTCAAACAACCCTTCGTAATAGGATGGATTAAAAGACATTCCATACATGGGCTCTTTATCAAAACCTTCCACCATTAAACCCCACCATTTATCTCTGTCGCCAAAATTGATTGGTCCATCCATGGCTTCCATGCCCATCGAAGTTAACCATGCTTTGGCCGTATCAAACAATAAATTCGCAGTTGCTTGGTCATTGATGCAATCAAAAAAACCTACTCCGCCCGTTTTATAATCTGTTCCCTTATTGATATACTTATCATTAGTAAAAGCTGCAATTCTACCCACCAACTCACCACTATCCGAATAGGCAACCCACCTTATGGCTTTCCCCCATTTGAAATATTTATTTTTTGCAGCATCAAATACTTCATTTACTTCATTATTTAATGAACGAATATAATGCGGATTAGATGCATTCATCATTGCATTCACTTCTAAAAAATCATTGACCAGTTGCGCATCATTTACTTCTATTATTTGCATACCGTTCCCTTTTCTATTGAAATAATTTTTGAGCCATTTTTTGATCGTGCTGATAAATATCCCGTCTAAAATGAAGTTCTCCTGATTGACTTACCCATGCAGTAAAATACACCAGAAAAACTGGAATTTTCTTTTTTAAAGTAACCCATTTTTCTTTTTCTAAATACATTAAGCTATCAATGGCTGTACTGGTATATTTTGGCTGATCACGTAATAAAAACTCAGCAAATTGCTTAGGCTCTGCAATTCTGATACAGCCATGACTCAAGCCTCGATTGGTTTGTGCAAATAAATTTCGATTGGGCGTATCGTGTAAATAAATACTAAACTCATTGGGAAATAAAAACTTAACCCTTCCTAAAGCATTGTTGGCGCCAGGTTTTTGCCTAATCTGCGGAAGCCCTCCAATATACTGGGTGATTTCCATATTATGCTTGGCGATGTATCCAGGATTTCTTTTAATAGCTGGCAACAATTCCTTGCGCACGATACTTTCTGGCACATTCCAATAAGGACTGAATACAATATATTGAAGATTACCATTAAAAATAACAGTATTGTTTGCAGATGAGCCCACGATTACATTCATTTGTAACACGTTTTTGCCAGCTTCAAATACACGTAATCTAAATTCAGGTATATTCACTAAAACATACGTGCTGTCTTGCTGTGATGGCATCCACCTAGCCCGCTCCATATTAATCAATAATTGTTCAATTCTTTTTTTAAGCGGCATATTTAAATCAGCAATTAGCTTATTCCCAATAACCCCATCTACATCAATACCATGACGTTCTTGAAATTTTTTAACCGCTACTACCAAGCTTGTATCAAAAACGGGGGTATTGGTTAATGAATCGCCTTGCAAAAACTGTAACCTTTTCTTGATTCGGACAATTAGTTCGCTCGAATCTTTACTGCGCAGCGATTTTTTTAGGTTAGGCAAGGAATCTAAGACTTCATTTTTTTGCATTTCAACCAAGCGAAAAAGCCATTGTTCCATCCTTGGATATTGCAAACTTATTGGCGCATAATTGATAATATCAGAAGGTTTCTTTTCAATAACAGAATCTAAAAGCGCGTGGAGATTCAATTTTTTACGCGGTATATACCAGCCTAAATCTGCTAAATCAATATCTGCTCCTTTGTACATTTTTGCAGCATATTTAAAAAATTGTCCTGTAAACAATAACTCAGTAAATAAAACTTCTTTAGATGGCTTGATTGATCTTGCTGGTTTTTTTGAATAAACAGTATATAAATTATGGAATTGTTGATTAAATAAAGCACTGTCTTCTAATCGGGTGATATAATCGTTTTGCAAATTATAAAAGTGGTGAGCTTGTTCAGATAAACCAGTAGAATCAAACCAAGCATATTCAAAATTTCGATCGGTATAAAAATCAATAAACTGTTGCTCAAATTCCTTTACCCAATCATTTGTTGCTAAAAATTGTTGGAGAGATACACTATCTAAAAAAAGTGGATTGTATGATGTGGCCAATGTGATTGAACGGTCCCTTGAAACTATTTTATCTTTCGCATTGTTCCATCCACAAGAGAAAGAAATCAAAATCAAAAAGCCCAAAAAAGGAAACAACGATTTACCCATACTGCTAAGGTACAAATTGTGGTAGGATTATCTGTTCTGTAAAAGCACAGCAGCCGCAATTCCTGCTGTTTCAGTACGAAGACGGGTATTACCCAAACTGATCATAGTAGCCCCAGACTCAGTTGCCAACTTAATTTCGTCGGGTGTAAAATCGCCTTCTGGGCCAATGAATAACAAAGTATTAACGGACCGATCAACTGATTGAAGTGCTTTTTTCTCTCCTGGCTCACAATGTGCCAAGAGCATTTGACCACTTAGAGGTTTTTGTATCAATGATTTAAACGCAATTGGATCATGCAAAATTGGCTTAAAACTTTGTTGGCTTTGCAACATGGCCGAAACCAAGATATGCTCCCAACGTTCTTTTTTAAAGTGTGTACGTTCCGTTCTATCCGAAATCAAAGGATAAAAAGAAGCAATGCCAATCTCTGTAGCTTTTTCTAAAAACCATTCCATTCTTGCAGCATTTTTCACAAAAGAAATGGCAATACTATTTTGAGGATTCGGTGAAGAAATTTGTTCAAATGCCGACAACTGAACAACTGTCTTTTTTTTATCAGAACTTACAATTTCACCAGAGCATTTTAAGCCGAGTCCGTTGGTTAACAAAATAGCAGAACCTTCTCTCATTCGCAATACCATGCTGCAATGTTTACTCGATTCTTCCGAAAGGG
>JBMLPQ010000164.1:0-12335 GCA_049242025.1 Sediminibacterium sp. | reverse complement strand
AGTAGATAAGGTATTAATACCTGATTTTGAGGCTGCAGCAAAAAACTGCAGCCTTTTTATTTAGGTTTATTCAATGGCAACTGTTTTTAAAGAGAAAAGTTGGTGGCAATTCACCTTGACCAGAATAACCCTCGCACTTATTGTTGGTATTCTTTTGGGTAAATACGCATCCATTCCACAATGGCTGCTTGGCCTTTGTTCAAGCGGGTTCCTTATCACTTGGCTCTTAATAGATCGGCTTAGTTCACAAGATTATTTTAATAAAAGATGGATTAGTGGATTAGCAGTTTTACTGGTTTTTACTTGTGTAGGAATAGCAGTATTTCAAATGCGCGCTCATCCGAAAATACAAATACAATCAAAAGTTCTACTGTTAGAAACACCCATCAAAAAAGCCAATAGTTACCAAGCCACTGCTGCAATGGGAGAGACTATTTTATTGATTTATTTTAATCCATCTACTAATATTGATTTACTGAAAGCAGGAACCAGTATTCAATTATTGAAAAAACCATTGCCTATTTCGAATGCACATAATCCAGGTGGTTTTAATTTTAAAGAATATGCGGCATCACAAAAAATATTTCATCAAGTTTATTTAACCCCATCTGCTTTTAAAATTCTCGATTATTCCCCATTGCCGTTTTCTACATCACTTTTAAATAAAGCAAAATATTATGTACTAAACGCTTTAGAAAAATATTTACAGTTACCGAAAGAGAGAAGTGTAGCTGAAGCATTGCTGATAGGTTATAAAAAAAACTTAGACAAAGAATTGATGAATGCTTATAGCAATACAGGAGTGATACATATTATAGCGATTAGTGGATTGCATCTTGGAATGATTTACGCGCTCTTACTATGGCTTTTTAAACCCATGAATCGATTAAAAAAACTGCAATGGTTAAAAAGGGGAATCATCTTGTTGATTTTATGGGGTTTTACTTTATTAACAGGAGCAGGTGCCTCTGTTTTAAGGGCTGCGATAATGTTTAGTTTTTTAATACTTGGAGATCAACTAAATAGGCCTAATCAAATCATGAATACCCTTGCTGCGTCAGCATTCTGCCTACTATTATTCAACCCGCTTTTTTTATGGGATATTGGATTCCAGTTATCCTATGCAGCCGTAATTGGCATTATTGTTTTTTCGAAGCCAATTGAGAAATGTCTTTATCTCGAAAATAAAATACTCAGTCATTGTTGGCAATTATGTAGCGTAACCCTTGCAGCCCAATTATTAACGCTTCCAATGCTGCTCTATTATTTCAATAGCTTCCCTAATTTATTTTTATTCACCAATTTTATAGCAGTTCCTGTTTCTGGATTAATCCTTTACTTATTAATAGGGTTATTAGCGATTGCACCGTTTAGTTTTATTGCAAAACCAATAGGCGCAATAACAGAATGGTTGATTGTACAATTAAATGGCTTCATTCAGAATAGCGCAAGTCTCCCCTTTGCACTAACCGAATACATTCAAGTATCCTTAGTACAAACAATTTGCCTATACCTATTCATTTTATTTCTTGCTTATTTTATTGCTGAAAAAAAAATAGCTGCTTTGTTTTCTGCTTGTGTAGGATTAATTGCATTCTTAGCCATTCGTTCATGGAGTATTTCAGTTTGCAAGCAACAGCAAAAAATAATGGTATATCATTCTCCTAAATATACATCTATAGATATTTTTGAGGGATTGGGGCATCGGTATATTGGAAACCCTGCATTAGAGCGGAACAGCATTTTAAAAAGTAATTATCTCAGTCCCACCCGAACACTTTATAGAGCAGGTAATTCATTGCGTTTTACAAAAACCTATATTAAAGAATCTTTTATTATCGGACCCAATAAAACTGTTTTATTAATCCAGCCTAGACTATTATTCCCAGATTTATATATGATTCCAAAAGTTGATTTGATAGTAGTATCAGGTGTTAAAAACCTTTCCTTATCAACGATAGCAATGCTTTATCCTAAAGTTGTCTTGGTATTTGACAGTAGTAACCCTTTGTGGAAAATACAGCTATGGAAAAAAGAGGCAGAGCGCTTACATTTGCGCCATCATTCAGTACCCGAGCAGGGTGCTTTTGAGTTCAATCTCTAACTTTTGCCCCATTAAACTGCCCTAGGGCTGAAAGCAAAACTTATGCAAAAAAAAATTAATTCTGCACTGATTTCAGTTTTTTACAAAGATGGTCTAGAACCTATTGCACGTCAATTACAATCTTTAGGTATTACCATTTATTCCACTGGGGGTACCCAAACATTTTTAGAAAATCTAGGAATCAACTGTGTACCAGTGGAAAGTTTAACTACTTACCCATCCATTTTAGGTGGCAGGGTTAAAACTTTACATCCAGTAGTATTTGGAGGCATTCTAGGTAGAAGATATGAGCCACAAGATTTGCAGGAGATGGTGGAATATAAAATTCCGGAAATAGATTTAGTTATTGTAGATCTGTATCCATTTGAGGAGACCCTTAAAAGCACCAACGAAGAAAAGCTGATTATCGAAAAAATTGATATTGGCGGGCCTTCAATGATTCGTGCTGCTGCAAAGAATTTTAAAGATGTAACCGTTATTGCAGCAAAAGATAGTTATGCTGAATTAGAAGCTTTATTGATTAGTCAAAAAGGAGAAACAAGCATTGAACAAAGAAAAGCTTTTGCAGCAAAGGCTTTTGAAGTAGTCATGCATTATGATATTGCCATCAGCAATTATTTTAATCCAGGAGCAGAACAAATACTGCGCTATGGAGAAAATCCACACCAAAAAGCCAGCTTTAAAGGTGATTTATCTAAAGTATTTACACAACTAAACGGAAAAGAACTCTCTTATAATAATTTGGTAGACGTTGATGCAGCAATTCAACTGATTACTGATTTTAGCAATTACAATGAATCAGTTTTTGCTATCATTAAACATACCAATGTTTGCGGCGTTGCTGCAAGAAATACTGTTAAAGCAGCTTGGGATGCAGCATTGGCTGGCGATCCAGAAAGTGCTTTTGGCGGCGTATTGGTTTGTAATCATACCATTGATGCAGCAACAGCCGAAGCTATAAACGAAATATTCTTTGAAGTATTAGTTGCGCCTTCATTTGATGAAGCTGCTTTAACTATTTTAAAAAGTAAGAAGAATAGAATTTTATTACAGCTGAATCAAAAAGATTTTAAAACCACAGCCATGCAGAAATCTATTTTGAATGGCACACTTATCCAAGATACAGATAATGGCAACTTTGAAAAATGGGAAGAAGTAGGCGGAAGAGTTTGTACTGAATCAGAAAAAGAAAACCTTGCTTTTGCCAATATCATTTGCAAACATTTAAAGAGCAATGCTATTGCATTAGTGAAAAATTTACAATTAGTAGGTAAGGGTTGTGGTCAAACAAGTAGAATTGATTCATTGCGTCAGTCTATTGAAAAAGCCAAGCAATTCAATTTTGAATTAAAGGGAGCAGTATTAGCTTCAGATGCATTCTTTCCATTTAATGATTGTGTTCAAATTGCACACGCAGCAGGCATGGAAGCATTTATTCAACCAGGAGGTTCTGTTAGAGATAAAGACAGTGTAGAATATTGCGTGAATAACCAATTAGCCATGGTGATGACTGGCACTAGACATTTTAAACACTAATTGTATTGACCACTAAACAGAAAGCTTATTTAGCACTCTCCGTAACCAGTATTGTATGGGGTACCAGTTGGGTGGCTAGCAGGTATGCAGTTCAAAACGCACCTGCTTTGCAAGTATCTGCCACTAGACAATTAATTGCAGGTACTTTATTTGCAGGTTTCTTTTTATTAAAAGGCGAAAAGCTTCCCAGTTTAAAGCAAATGGTTTGGCTAGCTGGTATGTCGGTGCTTTTATTTGTATTTGCAAATGGATTGGCTACCGTAGGTGTTAAATATATTTCAAGCGGATTGGCTGCCCTAATTGCAGCCCTTTATCCCTTAAGTGTTGTGATTATAGAAAAAATACTTTTTAAGAATACCCGAATTGGGTTATTTACTTTTATTGGAATTCTTTTGGGCATTAGTGGTATTGCGATAGTGTTTTACGATAATGCATTTCATAATCAAAGCCCAAACTACTGGATAGGTGTTTTCGTTTCAGTTATTGCAATGCTTAGCTGGAGTTTTGGCACCATCATTATAGCAAGAAAGCAAATCAATATAAATCCATACTATGCCATTGGATGGGAAATGATTTTTGCTTCTTTAATATTATTCATGACAGCAGGAGTAACCAATAACCTGATTCCATTCTCTCAATTTCCAGCACAAACCTGGTATGCTATTGCATATTTAGTTGTGATGGGGTCTTTGATTGCTGTAGTTGCATTTTTGTATACCATGAAGCACTTAGAAGCCTCTGTTGCTGCATTATATGCATATATAAACCCTATTGTAGCGATTGTTATTGGCTCTTATTTGGTACATGAGCCACTTACCAAGGAAATTATTATTGGATCTATCATTACGATTATTGGGGTTTATATGGTTAACCAAAGTTTGAAAAAGCAGAAAGCTCAACAACAACCCAATATTGATAAAAAAGCCTAAGTTAATAAGGTTCACTACTTAGGAGTTGAATCAAGTCAACTTTTTACAATTTATCTTATGCAGTGCTTCAATAAAAAATCGGCATACAGATTTCTCCAATCGATAAATGCAGGCTGCTTCGTTAAAAAGTTATTGTGAAAAATTGGAATAAAAACCCCGCCGTATTGTTGGTATAAAGTATAAAAATCATCAAGATTTTTAGCTGCTTCAATAACAGTTTTCTTTTCACGAAAAATAGCGGTTGCATCCATATAGCAAAATGGATAAACCATTAATGATGTAGGATGATTAGTTGCCAGATTAAACCAATTAAATGATTCAGTGTAAGAAGTCCTAAAACCATTTAACTGTGGATACCCCATAGAATAATCAGCCTCTATTCCCTCATTTAAAAGGGTTTCATAAGTTTCAGGAAAGTTCAGATGAATATAATGCTGTCTTGAATGAATAATAGACTCGTTAGTTATTCTTTCTAATAATTGCTTCTCCTTATTCAAATATTCCGCTTTGTTTTTTTCTACCACAGATGGATGAATACCCACTGTATAATTTTTTGCAATACCAACAATCAAGTTTTTTAAAGCGGTTGAGTAAGGTGAAATATTTTTATGCAGTGCATTTCGCTTTGTTGATAACAAGAAAAAATAAAGGGGCTTTAATTGCAAACTATCATGGAGTAAATTAAGCCACTCATAAACATCATAGGGGTCTTTTTGAACACCAGCAAGCACTTGTAAGCGCTCTGTCAACTGAGCAAATTTAAAATTCAATAAATGCTTAAAGTATCCCAATATATTCCGAATGCTACTATGGTGTAGATAGCTATATGCCATATCAATATCATAGCTTGGTCTAAAAGAAAAACGATGGTCCATTTCCATTTTCAATTCTCCTTTCAATTGCATTAGCCAATAATTGATTAATGGAAATTGTAAAAAACCATTTTGATACGCTAAAGATTGTTCTGGCAAATATCTACCATATTGATCTTTTTGATGAGGAAGCCATTCTTCATAACGCGTAATTAAGTAAAAAGATGCGGCAAATAAATCAAATGGAATACTACCACTTGTTTCAAAAAATGCTGGCTTATTTTTCCACTCAAAAATTTTAATTATCTGAGGCTTAATTTCATTTTCTCTTAAAATACCATGTGGGTAAATATGACAATTAACACCTGCAATTTCAGTTGTAGAATAATTGATGCGCAGTCCATCATAATCTTTAAAATGTACCAAATCATAAGTAATATCTGCTTGCCCTTGAAATAAGGTAGAGATTATATATGCTAAACGAATGGATTGCTGGTCAGTATAAATTAATAAGGGATTGGCGGCCAACATATAGTTTATTCATTATTGGCTTCTTTCCATAATTCATTAAAGGTTTTAGTGCTAAAATCCAATTCGGATCTATGTGCAGTCCAACCTTGAAATACTTTATTCACCACCCAATTTTTCATTTTACCATTACCAGCATTCATTAATGATCTGTTTAAACTAGCTGTTTTCCAAACCTTCCAAGCAATTCGTTCTGCTAAATTACTGTTTCCTTGAACAACCGCTTCGTGTCTGTTATCTAATAATAGTTCATGCAAATTGATTCTTACAGGGCAAACTTCTGTGCAATTTCCACAAAGTGAAGATGCATAACTTAAATGCTTATACTCATCCAATCCTTTTAAATAAGGAGTAATTACTTTTCCTATTGGACCACTATAAGTTGTATCATAAGCGTGGCCTCCAATATTTTTATACACCGGACAGGCATTTAAACAAGCTCCGCACCTAATACAATACAATGCTTCTCTAGCGGTTTTATTAGCCAATAAATTGGTTCTTCCATTGTCGAGCAAAATCACAATCATTTCTTCAGGACCATCTGTTTCGTTTGCTTGCCTTGGTCCTGAAATAATGGTATTATATACTGTTACCTTCTGTCCGGTGCCATAAGTAGAAAGCAATGGCCAAAATAATGCAAGGTCATGCACTGAAGGAATTACTTTCTCTATTCCTACTATTACAATATGGGTTTTAGGCCAGGCGCAACTCAAGCGTCCATTGCCTTCATTTTCAGTTATGGCAATTGCCCCAATATCTGGTAAAATAAAGTTTGCTCCAGTAACACCTATTTCAGCTTGTACATATTTTTCCCTAAGTTTTTGTCTTGCAACCAATGTAAGCTCCTCCGGACTTAATCCACCTGGAACGCCTAATTTGTCTGCAAATAATCGCGCTACATCTTCTTTGCTTTTATGCATTGCAGGGGTAACAATATGGTAGGGAGCTTCTCCATCTAATTGTTGGATATATTCACCCAAATCGGTTTCAACACTTTCTATTCCATTTTTTTCTAGATAACTATTCAAGTGAATTTCTTCGGTAACCATGCTCTTGCTCTTTACAAGCGTTTTGCATTGCTTTTCTTTACAAATAGCCCCTATTTGAGATAATGCTTCTTCAGCAGTTTCTGCCCATAAAACCTTTGCGCCCCTTGCTTTAATTTTTTCCTCAAACTCAATTAAGTATTGATCTAAATGCTCAATAGCTTCCCACTTTTTATTCTTTGCTATTTCCCTTGCCTGCATTACATCGGTAAACTGTTTTTTACCTATTGGAACAACTGCATTATACTTACCAATATTGAAGTTGATTTTTCTTCTATGCTCTAAGTCAGCAGCTTTAATGGTACTCTTCGCTATAAAGGTTGCAGCAGTATTACTCATTATTGTTCTTTTTCATTTCGGCAGCAGTAGCAGCCAATGTATCATAAAATTCTTCCCCATACTTTCTAATCAATGCGTCCTTTAAGAAAACATACACAGGCACTTTTAGTTTATTGCCCAATTTGCATCCAGGCTTACACAAATCTTCTCTTGGATGATAATTAACATATTCTACATCGGGGTCTCTTTTACTTTTTCTAATCAATATGGGGAACAAATGACAACTTAATGGCTTTTTCCAATCTAGTTTTCCATCATTATATGCTTGTTCAATACCACAAATAATAGTTCCAGATGCATCCTTTTTACCATAAGCACAAATACCGCCATTTATAGTTGGGGTTACCCAACCAAATTCACGATCATAAGTGTATTTGCCCACCCGCTGTACTTCTGCCTTACCTTCCTCGGTCATATAGGGCAGAATTTGTTCAAAATATTGGTCCAGTTTTTCTAGTTCCCATTTTTCCATTGGAGCGCCAGCGTCTCCATCTTCACAACATCCTCCTTTGCACTTAGTAAGATCACAAACAAAATGCTCTTCTACTACTTCATCACTTATCAGAATATGGTCTATTGCTATCATGTATACAATCTTATTTTTAAAGGTACTCCGATTATGCTAAAGCTGCTTGCGCCAAGTAAAACTATTGATTAAGTGTTTAACGTCTTCTATCAAAAACTGGTTTACAATATTCAACGAGTCCTCATTGGGTGTTGCATCAAAATACAAAGCACCCCTTAAAAAATGTCTGGTAGAGTCTGTGAGAAAAAATTGATTTGCCGTGGCTACATTTCCCCCAACTTTAAAAAATACTCCTTCAACTTTATAGGGATTAACCAACAAAGAATCATCAATGGAATAAGCAATTGAAGTATGCTTTCCTGTTAAAGTAAACGCGTGTCTGATTAAGGTATCAAAGTTATTTTTGGTTCCAATCTCTTTATAGCTGATATAAATCCTTCCTCTAAACTGAGGAAAATCAACATTTATCCACCATGGATTTTCCGTTGTTTCACCAAAAAATGTGCTGTCTTTGGTCACTTTTGCATAAACTGGATATTCAAAACTATACGGGTAACCTGGTTCTTGAAATAACTGGTATTTTTTCTCTGGAAATTCAATTTTAAAATAGCCTGTTTGCTTAGGGGTATATGGACTGTTACATGCGTAGAGAATTAGTAGGGCAATCAACGCTAAGCCTAACAAAATTTTATTCATCTGTTCCCTCTTTTATTGTCAGTTTCACTTTAATTATCCTATTCTTAGCTACTTCTAATACAGTGAAATCAAATTCATCTGTTGGAATAACCTGATTTACCTGTGGTATTTCTCCTGCAATTTCTAATACCAACCCAGCCAAGGAATCACTTTCACCTCTTTGTGCTTCAAAAGTACTAGCATCGATATTCATGATTTTACAAACGTCATTAATCATGGTTTTACCTTCAAAAACATAATTGAAGTCATCTAATTTCTTATAGCCAGCATCTTCTTCATCAAATTCATCTTTAATTTCACCTATAACTTCTTCCAAAATATCTTCTAATGTGATGATTCCACTGGTTCCGCCAAACTCATCTACCACAACTGCAAAATGAATTCTCTTCAACTGAAATTCTTGTAGTAAATCTTCAATCATTTTTTGTTCATGCACAAAAAATGGTGGTCTTACCAATGTCTTCCAATTAAAATCAGCAGATTGATCTAAAAAGGGCAGCAAATCTTTAGTGTGAATCATTCCTATAATATGGTCCAACCCTTCCTTATATACAGGCAATCTACTATAATTCAAATCTCTTACTACATCTAATAATTCACTAAATGAAATTTCTTCGTCTACTCCATGAACATCTACCCGGGTTTTCATTACCTGCTTAACAGATATATTTCCAAATTTTACAATGCCCTTTAGAATATTTTTTTCGTTTTCTGAAGCTGTATTATCTGTAGTAATATCAATAGCATGGTCTAATTCTTCCAAACTATATGCATTTCCATTTTTGTTATTTAAAATACGCTCTAACTTATCGGAATATTTAACCAATTTTTTACCAAAGCCTGAACACATATAAGTCATCGCTTGTACAATACCACCAAAGTCTTTTGCAAAACGAATATTGTTTTGCGTAGCTAATACCTTGGGCATCACTTCACCAAACAAAACGAGCATAAATGAAACCGCTACTACTTTAATAATAAATTCTACCCAAGCAGCACCATACTGTTCAAAATTGAATAAATCATCAATCAATAAATTAGATACAATAATTATCGCAATATTTACAAAGCTGTTGGCAATTAAAAGTGAAGCTAAAAATGACTTCGGTTCTTCTAATAAATCAACAATTCGTTGGTAAGGCGGTATTTGTTTTGACCTTAAAAGATTAATGTCTTTATGGGTTAATGAAAAAAAAGCCACTTCAGCACCTGATAAAACAAAAGATAAAAAAAACAACAATGCAAGTACCATAATCAAAATGGTAGTGCCCTGTGCCTGCAATGCCGCTAATAAATTGAATGATAGAATTAAGTCGTTTATAGGATAATAATCCAAAGCCAAGGGTTTTGATTAAGAAGCAAAAATATCGTTTCTCCAACAATTAAAATGGAAGAGATTCATAATCTGGTTCTCCCGAGCCAGGACCGGCAGTTCCATCTGCCCTTTTATCTAACATAATTAGGTTATCGGCAACTACTTCTGTAGCAAATTTTTTATGGCCATCTTTATCTTCCCAGCTTCTCGTTCTTAGCCTTCCTTCAATATAAATTAAGCTTCCTTTGTGTAAATACTTTTCTGCTAAATCAGCTAGCCCCCTCCATAGCACGATGGTATGCCATTCTGTTTGAGAAACCAATTTGCCTGTTCTGTCTTTATAAGTTTCTGTTGTTGCTAACGGAAATTTTGCTACCCCTATATTTCCTTCTAATTGCTGGATATCTGGGTCTTTGCCCAAGTTACCAATTAGCATAACCTTATTTACGCCACGCATATGATTTTGATTTAGGTAAACTGCTTCTTAAAAATACCTTTTTTTTATTTAACTACCATTTTAGGTTTTTTTAAGTGGAAAAGACTCCATATAAGCCGTTATTATTCTTGGAAAAGCAAAGTTTCGAATATCGTTTTCTTTTACCCAAATAAGTCCTTTTAAATGACTTGGTAGTTGATTTATTTTAACGTGAATAAACTGACCTATAATTTGTTGATGGGTTAACTGTTGCGTTAAAATTGAGGAAACAGATAAAACTGTTGCGCTCTTTAATTTAAGTTGATCTTTTAACCACGCTAAAATCATGGCTTCATTCCACTGAACGGCTGTTGTTGATTCTATCCCATAAAATTCGTGTAATCCTTGCCAAATATCTTTCTGCTGTCTTTGTCTAATCCCAATTGCTCCTTTATAATGAAATACCATGTAATAAAACCAGCGCTTTTTTCTTTCAATTGTTTTGGTTTTTATAGGTAACTGATTCACCTGACTATTTAAAAGCGCAACACAATGAGTGGCTAAAACACAGTTTCCACAATTCGGTAATGCAGGTTTGCAAACAGTAGCCCCAAAATCCATGATAGCTTGATTGTACTTACCAGGCTGTTTAAGGTCTAAAAGTTCTTGTGCCAGCGCTGTAAATAGTTTTTTTCCTTCAGAAGTATCGGTTGGCGCTTCTATGCCTAAGTATCTTGCTATCACCCTGAAAACATTACCATCTACTACTGCATAGGGTAAATTAAATGCAAAGGATGAAATTGCCGCTGCAGTATAAGGCCCCACTCCCTTTAGTTTCAAAATAGCTTCATATTCAGAAGGAAATTTACCTTCCAATTCAAAAGCAATGAATCTTGCTGTATATAATAAATTTCTACAACGACTGTAGTATCCCAATCCTTCCCACAACTTAAAAACATACTCGTCTTTTGCTGTTGCCAAATCTATTATTGTTGGAAATGCTTGAATGAACTTTTGGTAATAATCAAGTCCTTGCTCAACCCTTGTTTGTTGTAATATGACTTCGCTCAGCCATATTTTATAAGGATCTTTTTCTCCTTTCCATGGCATTTTTCTATTGTTCAACAATTTGTTCCAGCTCATTAATTGTTGTGTAAACCATTGTGCTGGAATCGTTTTTGAAATAGTTTTATTGGCCATGAAGGGTATCTAATCAGGTCTTTTATTTAATATATAATCAAATTTACAATCGTAACTAATTGAATTATTTGATACTGTCTTAAAAAAATGCTGTTGTTATTTGGGAAATTCACCTTTTTTTTGTTACTTTAAAGTTGAAACTTATTATAAAAACAATTAATAATGAGAAAATCCGATCTCATCAATAACATTTCTGAAAAAACAGGCATCCCAAAAGTAGATGTTTTGGTAACACTTGAGACCATGTTTAAAGAAGTAAAAGAAAATCTATCTCAGGGTCAAAACATTTATATACGTGGGTTTGGAAGCTTTATAACCAAAAAAAGAGCTGCTAAAATTGGCAGAAATATTAAAAAAAATATTGCTGTTGAAATCCCCGAACACTTTATTCCTGCATTTAAACCTGCTAAAGAATTCATAAGTGAAGTAAAAAGCAAACGTAAGTAGTTACCTTTGCCGAAACTGAACTTCACGTGAAAAAGAAACAATACGTTCTTTCTGCCATTGCTCTTATTCTTTGTATTGCTTTATACATAGGTGGTAAAACTGTTCCAGATAAAACAGCCGTTACACATTCCGAAGGAGATGGGCACGATCATTCTGCTGACGCACCACAAAAAGTTGACTTTAAATCCATTCTAGCTGCCGCTAAGAAGGATATCACTCCTAATCAGGCCCAAAGGCTTACTGCATTGGAAAATTCAGTAACCAGAGGTGATGTAAAAGAACAGCAAATTCATGCATTTCATGAAATGGCTAGGTTCTGGTTAGACTCAGCTAGAAAGTTCGAATTATATGCATATTATACTTCAGAGGCTGCGAAGTTGGAAAATTCTGAAAAAAGCCTCACCTTTGCCGCCCGCTTGTTTTTAGACCGCCTGATGATGTC
>JBMLPQ010000163.1:12961-15078 GCA_049242025.1 Sediminibacterium sp. | reverse complement strand
TTTAATAAAAAGAAGTAATTGCCATGACTGCTAAAAAATACGGCATATTCTCTTTACCAGTTGTTGTTGCAGCTTTGGGTTATTTTGTAGACATCTACGATTTATTGCTTTTTACCATTGTTCGTGAACCAAGTTTGGCTGGTATAGGTGTTCAATTAAATGATAGTGTGCAAGTAATTGCCGCAAGTACTAAAATTATTAATTGGCAAATGGTTGGCTTGTTAATTGGCGGTGTTTTGTGGGGTACCATCGGAGATAAAAAAGGAAGATTAAGCGTATTATTTGGATCCATTGCACTTTATTCTGTTGCTAATTTTGCAACAGGGTTTGTACAAACAGTAGATCAATATGCTTGGGCTAGATTTATTGCTGGTATTGGTTTAGCTGGCGAATTGGGTGCAGGAATTACCTTGGTAAGTGAATTATTGCCTAAAGAAAAAAGAGGGATTGGAACTTCGTTGGTTGCAGGTATTGGTTTATTTGGAGCAGTGTTTGCCTATTTTGTTTATAAGCTCACCAATGATTGGAGACTTTGTTATATGATTGGAGGCGGATTGGGTATTGGACTATTACTATTGCGTATTTCTGTTACAGAGAGTGGCATGTTTCATAGTTTAAAAGAACAAGTGGGTATTCAGAAAGGAAATTTCTTCATGTTCTTTAATAACGGAAAAAGATTTAAAAAATATATTCTTGCCATTTTAATTGGTTTGCCTACTTGGTATGTGATAGGTATTTTAGTTAACCTCAGCAATCGTTTTGCCGGAGCTCTATACGGAGAAAACAACATTGAGAGTGGTAGAGCAATTATGTATGCTTATGTTGGCATTGCCATTGGAGATATTTTAATTGGATTGATTAGTCAATATTTTAAGAGTAGGAAAAAAGCATTGCTTTCTTTTTATTTACTCTGTATTGCTTGTTTATTATTTTTCTACAGCAGCTTCAATAACAGCGATACTTCCATGTATTTTATTTGCGGCATGTTAGGCTTTAGCACTGGGTTCTGGGCTATTTTTGTTACAATGGGAGCAGAGCAGTTTGGGACTAATTTAAGGGCTACTGCGGCTACCACTATTCCTAATATGGTAAGGGGAGCATTGCCGCTGATTAATCTAATGTTCCTGAATTTATTTCAACTGAACTTGGGTTGGTCATTAATCCAGAGTGGCATTATTACTGGAGTTATTATCATGAGCATCACATTAATTGCTTTTTATTTTACGGAAGAAACTTTTCATAAGGATTTAGATTTTGTAGAAAAGCATTCCTAAATTAACCCATTCGACCATGGAGGTTTCAACAAAAAAAATACTGGTCATTCGCTTTTCTTCTATTGGTGATATTGTATTGGCTTCTCCTGTATTTAGGTGTTTAAAGCAACAGTTGCCTGGTGTTGAAGTACATTTTTTAACCAAGCTTTCAATGAAAGCGGTTACTGAAGCCAATCCTTATATAGACCAATTTCATTACTTCAATAATAATCTGAGTGAGCTTGTTCCTAAACTTATGAGCCAACAGTTTGATTATATTATTGACTTGCATAAAAATTTCAGGTCTTGGATGATTCAGTTTCAATTGAAAGTTCCCGTTTACGCTTATCATAAATTAAGTCGACAGAAGTGGTTGCTTACTCGTTTTGGAATCAACCAAATGCCAGATAGACATATTACACTTAGAAGCTTAGATGCACTTGCTCCGCTAGGTATTGTTAATGATGAGCAAGGACTTGATTATTTTATTCCTGAAGGAAAGGGTATTCAAATAAATGATATTCCTGCATCGCATCAATTTGGATACATAGCCATTGTAATTGGGGCTTCTTATGCTACCAAAAAATTACCTATTCCTAAGCTACAGCAATTATGTGCTCAAATTCCATATCCCATCATTTTAATTGGAGGTAAAGAGGATCAGCTAGAAGGGGATGCAATTGCTAGCATAGATTCTATTCGAGTTTATAATGCTTGTGGTAAATTCTCTTTACATGAATCTGCTGATTTGGTAAAACAATCAAAACTGGTTATTTCGCACGATACTGGCTTACAATACATTGCTTGTGCTTTTAATAAAAAAGTATTGGCCATTTGGGGAGGCACTTCTCCTAAGTTGGCGGT
>JBMLPQ010000163.1:0-12861 GCA_049242025.1 Sediminibacterium sp. | reverse complement strand
CTTTTAATAAAAAAGTATTGGCCATTTGGGGAGGCACTTCTCCTAAGTTGGCGGTGGAACCATATTATGGGGCACAGCAATTGGCTGTACATAAAAATCAAGTAGCCTACCACAATTTTATTGTACCTGGTTTATCCTGTCAACCTTGTAGTAATTACGGCAAAAAAAAATGCCCCAAAGGGCATTTTAATTGTATGCAATTACAAGATACCGCTAACATTGCTGCAATGGCAATGCAGTGGATTTAATAACTATAAAGTTTTTAAAACATCATTCATACTTCTAACGGCATCTGCACTCTTGTTAAAAGCAGCTTGTTCTTCTGCATTTAATTTAAGATCGATGATTTTTTCCCAACCATTCTTACCTATAGTAACTGGAACACCTAAGCAGATATCGTTTTGACCATATTCGCCTTCTAAGCTAACGCAGCAAGTAAATAATTTTTTCTCGTCGCGCACAATGCTTTCAACTAAAGCTGCTCCTGCTGCACCTGGCGCATACCAAGCTGAAGTGCCTATTAATTTAGTCAATGTTGCTCCACCTACCATGGTATCATTTACAATTTGTTGTTGTTGTTCTGTAGATAGGAAATCTGTTACAGGTGCACTGTTCCAAGTTGCGTAACGAATTAACGGAATCATAGTAGTATCACCATGTCCACCTACAACAATAGCATTTAAATCGGCTGGGCTACAATGTAAATGTTGGCTCAATTGATACTTGAAACGGCTGCTGTCTAATGTGCCACCCATTCCAATGATTCTATTTTTTGGCAATCCTGTTGCAGTTAACGCCAAGTAAGTCATTGTATCCATTGGGTTACTGATGACAATGATGATTGCATTAGGAGAATACTTCAAAATATTTTCACAAACACCTTTTACAATACCCGCATTTGTGCCAATTAATTCTTCACGAGTCATGCCTGGTTTACGTGGTAAACCTGAAGTAATAACCACCACATCACTTCCTGCAGTTTTACTGTAGTCGTTGGTGCTTCCGGTAATTTTAGTGTCAAAACCTAGTAAAGTAGCTGTTTGCATCATGTCTTGGGCCTTGCCTTCTGCAAATCCTTCTTTGATGTCTAGTAATACCAGCTCAGTACATAATTCCTTACGGGCAATATTATCGGCACAGGTTGCTCCTACAGCACCAGCACCTACTACAGTAACTTTCATAATTGGCATTATTTAAAGTGATTAATTTAAGTGGTGCAAAGGTACGTGCAGTAGCCTTATTTTTTGTGAATAAATTGTAATAATTCAGGCATTTCTACACCTGACTCCCATGCTTTTAAAAACTGCTTGTTTTTATCGTATAAAGCTACGAATGGAGTGAATTTGACCTGAAAGAAAGCAGGTACAGTATATTCTGGATCACGACCTAAAATGATATTGGGATATAAATCAAATTGGTACTTACGTCCAAATGCCTTGATATCATTGAAATCTCGATAGCTTACCCAAACAAATTGCACTTGTTTTAAACTATCCATTTTACGAATCATTTGGTCTGCCTCATATTGGCAATGGCCGCAATCGGGGCTGAAATAAACAATACAGGTATATTCAGCCTTAGGAATTAACTTCTCTGTAAATAAGCTGCTATCCGTTAAAATTAATTTGAATGCAGGTAGCTCGGGATTTTTAATATAGTTTGGTCGATTGTCAATAGGGCTTTGTGCTTGCAGCTTTAGGCAGCTGATGAAGATCATTAAAAATGCACAGTAATACTTCCATTTCATACTTTCTAATTTGTTGCTTTTTAGTAACCTGCTTCTTGCATCCGCATTTGCTTGGCATCCTGTAAAAACTCTGAAGCAAAAATAAAATCATTGAGTAATTGATCTTTACTAAAAATAATGTCTTTGTTAGAGCCTTCCCATTGTTTCTTGCCGTTGTATAAGTATATGATATGGTCCCCAATTTCCATTACACTATTCATATCATGGGTTACTACCACTGTTGTCATTTTATAATCGATGGTAATTTCTTTGATGAGTTTATCAATCACCATGGAAGTTTGTGGGTCTAACCCAGAATTGGGCTCATCGCAAAAAAGATACTTTGGATTCAATACGATTGAGCGAGCAATTCCCACTCGTTTTTTCATTCCTCCGCTAATTTCAGCAGGAAATCTTTTATGTGCATCCCTTAGATTAACCCTATCTAGTACTTCGTCTACTTTTTTTAGTTTCTCGCCAAGGGTTAAATTGGTAAACATATCCAATGGAAATTTCACATTCTCCTGAACAGTCATTGAGTCAAATAATGCGTTTCCTTGAAATAACATCCCAATCTGCTGACGCAACTGTTTCTTAGATTTTTCATCCATCTGTACTAGGTCTTCCCCATCGTATTCAATGCTTCCTTCATTTGGTTTAATAAGGCCTACAATACATTTCGTTAATACTGTTTTTCCACTTCCACTAGTACCAATAATCAGGTTACATTTACTGCTTTCCATTACCGCATCAATGCCTTGAATAATTACTCGGTCATCAAAGCTTTTACTAATATTTTTTAAGGTAATCATGGTACTGTAAACTAATGAATTGTTCTTAATAAGAAAGGCCTATCTGATTTTTTAACAAATCTTCCATGGTATCTCTTTTTCTTACTAAATGCATTTTTTCGTCTCTCAATAAAACCTGAGCGGGTAAAAATCTTGAATTGTAATTACTCCCCATTTCAAATCCATATGCCCCTGCATTTTCAATTACCAATAGGTCTCCCTCTCTTATTTCGTTGATGGGTCTGTCCCAAGCAAAATTGTCTGTTTCACAGATATTGCCGGTAATCGCATAGTTTTTTATTGCCCCATTTGGGTTGCTTATATTTCTAATATGATGATAAGCTTCATAAAACATTGGGCGTATCAAATGATTGAAACCACTATTTATACCTGCAAAAATAACAGTAGGCGTTTCCTTTATTACGTTCACACTAGTAATTAAGTAACCACATTCGCTCACTAAATATTTTCCAGGCTCAAACCAAACTTGAAATCTTTTACCATAACTATTTTCAAATTTGTTGAGTACTTCTCCAACTCTCTTAGCCAATAATGGTATATCAGTTCCTTTTTCTCCTTCTTGATAGGGGACTTTAAAACCTCCACCCATATCTAGTACTTGTAAATCGGGAAAAGAAGGTACTAGATCAAAAAATATGTCTGCAACTTTAATGAAAACCTCCACATCTTTTATTTCACTTCCGGTGTGTACATGCAAACAATTGATGCGAAGCTTGTACGCATCTTTTATAGTAAGAATCTCGTTTAATTGTTCTATTGGAATACCAAACTTACTGCCATTATGCCCTGTAGAAATTTTAAGATTTCCTCCTGCCATAATATTGGGTCTTAATCTAATGCCAACTGGATATCTGCTGCCATATGCTTGCCCAAACTTTTCTAAATTGCTTAAGCTGTCGATATTTACTGAAACGCCTGCTTCAACGGCGGCTTCAATCTCTTCGAACGAAATACCATTACTGGTATATAGAATTTGTTCTGGATTAAACCCTGCTTTTAATGCTAGATAAACTTCATTAATTGAGCTACAATCAATATTGCACCCAATAGAATGGATATGTTGTAAAACCGCAAGATTGGTTAATGCTTTACTTGCATAAAAAAATCGCGCATATACGCCTTCAAATGCATTTTGTAATTGTTGGTATTGTGCCGTAATTTTTTCAGCATGATACATATACAATGGTGTACCATATTGGCTTGCAGCTGCTTGTAATTGCTCGTCGGAAATTTTTAAAGACATAACACAAAGATAATCCAACTATTGTGGATTTTGCGCTTCATTGCTATTTGATTCATCGGTTGTTGAATCATCATTTTCACTAGATGATTCTTCAATAATTAATTCTCCTACTTCATTCACGGTAAGTGCAGATACATCACCATCAATAATTTCTTCATCCGTGCTAGTTTCTGCTATTGCATTGGCCACTTGATTATCTGTAAAGTCGGCTGGATTGATAATAGTGCCTTCTACAATTTGGTCGGCTAATACTTCTTTAATTTTTGGTAAATCTGCGGCACTATTTATACCAAAATAGTCCATAAATGTTTTAGAAGTGGCGTATACTAAGGGCTTGCCTGGTAATTGCTCGTTTCTGCCGCTTATTAAAATTAATTCTTTCTCTAATAGTTTTTGAATAGAGTAATCGCTATTGACTCCTCTAATAGCTTCAATTTCTCCTTTGGTGATTGGCTGCTTATAACCAATAATGGCGAGTGTTTCTAATGCAGCGTTGGATAAGCGCTTTAAGAACTTATCACCATTTAATTGTGCAATGGTTTTGTGGAATTCTTTTTTGGTAAGGAACTGCCAACCGCCGCCACTTTCCCTTACTTCAAATGGATAAAATTCTGCAGCATATTTTTCTTTGATACCTTCTACTGCAGTTTCTACTTGGTCAAGCGAAATACGTTCTTCTAAAAATCCAAAACTGTTATTGATTAGTTCAACTATATCCAATGAAGTCAATGGCTTTTCACTGGCAAATATGAGTACTTCAATATGTGGTATGATTTCGCTTAATTCCATGGTTATATTGGCTATTATCCTTGTAATGCAGCGGCTCCGCTCACAATTTCAGTTAACTCTGTAGTAATAGCGGCTTGACGGGCACGGTTGTAACTAATTTTTAGTGACTTCAGTAACTCGTTTGCGTTTTCGCTCGCTTTATCCATTGCAGTCATACGTGCACCATGTTCGCTGGCATTGCCATCTAACACCGCCTTGAATAGCTGAGTGTTTAAGATTTTTGGCATTAACTCTGCAATCAATATTTCTTTTGCAGGTTCAAATATAAAATCTGCTTTCTTGCTTCCAGCTTTTGGCGCAACTTTAGGGATTGGTAAAAATTGTTCTGCTACAAATGCCTGAGTTGCAGCATTCTTAAATTCGCTATAAATTATTTCAACTGCGTCAAATTCTTTTTGCTCAAATGCTTTCATTGCTGATTGTGCAGCTTCCTGAACAGCTTCAAATTTCAGGTTTAAATAAATATCTTTAAAGCGATCATTGGTATTATAACCTGCTTTATTTAAGCTTTCCCAACCTTTTTTTCCAATATTCCAAACGGTTACATTGCCTTTGCTGAACTGACTACTGTATTTTTCTGCAACGGTACTTTTGGCTAATTTTACAATATTAGCGTTGTAGCCTCCACATAATCCTCTATCGGAAGTGATTACAATCAATAATACTTTCTCTACTGGTCTTTCTTCTGCTAAAGCTAAGGTTGTACCACCTTCAATACTGCTTACAATATTGCTAAGCATTTCCTGCAATTTTTGGGCATAAGGGCGCATTTGTGTGATTGCGTCCTGCGCACGGCGTAATTTGGCCGCACTAACCATTTTCATTGCCTTGGTAATTTGCTGAGTACTTTGAACACTCTTGATACGGTTCCTAACCTCTTTTAATTGACCTGCCATTTGTAAGGTTTAAATTTAAAATCTAACGGGTTGCAAAAGTAGCTGAAAAGCCTATAAATTCCAATAAGTTTAATGGAATATTTAAAGGGGTAAACGCAATCCTATCCCGTTCCCACTGGTGTGAATTTGTAATTTGGATAACTGTTTCTCTAAGATTTTACCATTTCTACGATGATTTCCATATTGAACTAGGTCAAATATCAACAAAAATGCTCCCTGAAGCAGCAAACTATTTCCATAGCCTATATTTTGAAGGTTATTTCGACTATTTCCTCTTTCTTTTAGTAAAAAACCGGTGGTTATATAGGCTAAATCCAACCCTGTATTCAATAATAGTATTTTCTCTAGCTTTTGTTGTGCTAGCTGATTTTGGGTAAAAGAGTACTTTTTTGTCCACTCTTTTCTCAATTGAAATAAACCAACACTGGCAATTCCAAGGTTCACAATATTCCAATACGCATTCATTCTAAAAAAGTAGGGGCCAGATCCTGTGGCATTTGTGGCAGATATGCTTCCTTGGATAATATTAATTCCCGCCCAAGCTGCCAGTACTGTCATATTAGATTTGTTTTTATTGTATCTATCAGCAACAATGGAATCACTGATCATGACGATAGAGTCGATTGCTTGTTTAGGCAGTGTATCTGTGATACGTGGTGCCAATTCTGCTTCCTGCCCATTCAAATGACTACATGCCATTAACAGGCATAAAAAAACCGTTGGTATAATAGTTAATTGCTTCATTTGCTTCTAAAATCAAAACCTTACCTTTGGCGGCTCTAATTCAGGGTGCCAAATTGACTAAAAAAAAATTGTTGCACGCTGTTTGACTGTTAATTTTTTTCATATCAGAGTATAAAAAATATGTTGAAGTTCATTTCTAAGTTATTCGGGGGTAATAAAAGTGAAAAAGATGTGCAGCAGTTGATGCCAATCATCCAAAAAACGAACCAGTTTTTTCAACAATACCAATCATTAACCAATGACGAGTTGCGAAACAAAACGGTAGAGTTTAAAGCTAGAATACAAGAGCATTTAAAAGGCATTGATGCTGAAATAGCTACGGAGAAGGCCAATGCTGAAGCATTACCTGAAGCCGATATTCATGGTAGAGATACCATCTATAAAAACATCGATAAGCTTCGTAAAGACCGAGATAAAAAAATTGAAGAAGCTTTGGCTATTATACAGCCTGAGGCTTTTGCTGTAATTAAAGAAGCAGCAAGAAGATTTAAAGAAAATGAAACACTTGTATCTACCGCTACCACTTTAGATAGAGAGTTAAGTGTTAAAAAAGAATATGTAACCATCAATGGCAATGAGTCTGCATTTAAAAATACCTGGACTGCTGCTGGTGGAAAAGTAACTTGGAACATGGTGCATTATGATGTTCAGTTAATTGGTGGATCTGTATTGCATCAAGGAAAAATTGCTGAAATGGCTACTGGGGAAGGTAAAACCTTGGTTTCCACTTTGCCAGCTTATTTGAATGCTTTGGCAGGGGAAGGGGTTCATATAGTAACCGTGAACGATTATTTGGCTAAGCGTGATAGTGAATGGAACGGTACTTTGTTTGAATGGTTGGGTATTACCGTTGATTGTATAGACAAACATGAACCAAACAGCGAATCTAGAAGAAAAGCTTATTTGGCAGATATTACCTATGGTACCAATAATGAATTTGGATTTGATTATTTGCGTGATAATATGGTGCATAGCCCAGCAGAAATGGTGCAACGCAAACACCATTTTGCCATGGTAGATGAAGTGGATTCTGTATTAATTGATGATGCTAGAACGCCTTTAATTATTTCTGGTCCAATTGGCCACCAAACTGGAGAACAACAATTTTTTGCTTTAAAACCTAGGATCGAAAAATTAGTAGAAGCACAAAAAAGAGCAACCCAACAATTCTTAACTGAAGCAAAGAAAAAAATTGCTGAAGGGAATGATGACCCTAAAGATGGTGGCTTGGCTTTGTTCCGCGCACATCGTGGTTTACCTAAGAATAGCGCTTTAATAAAGTTCTTAAGTGAGCCTGGTAACCGAGTTAAATTACAAAAGGCAGAAAATCACTATTTGGCCGACCAACAGCGTGAAATGCCTAAGGCTGATGAAGAACTTTATTTCTATATTGATGAAAAAAATAATTCAGTTGAATTAACCGACAAGGGTATTCAATTGATTACCGGACAAGGGGAAGATCCACACTTCTTTGTACTACCCGATATTAGCTTAGGCTTAGCGGCCATTGATACAGATGCTAATTTGCCTGCAGATCAGAAGTTATTAAAAAAAGAAGTCTTAATTAATGAGTACTCTGTTAAAGCAGATCGTATTCATACTGTACAACAATTATTAAAAGCCTATACATTATTTGATAAAGACGTTGAATACGTGGTAATGGATGGAGCCGTTAAAATTGTGGATGAACAAACGGGTCGTATTTTAGATGGAAGAAGATATTCTGATGGTTTACACCAGGCAATTGAAGCAAAAGAAAATGTAAAAATTGAAGCGGCAACCCAAACTTATGCAACTGTAACTTTACAGAACTATTTTAGAATGTACCACAAATTAGGTGGTATGACGGGTACAGCAGAAACAGAAGCAGCTGAATTATGGGATATCTATAAATTGGATGTAGTTAGCATTCCAACGAATGTTCCGGCGATAAGAAAAGACGAAGAAGATAAGATTTTCAAAACCAAACGTGAAAAGTTCGGGGCTGTTATTGATGAAATCGTTTTGTTACGCGAAGCTGGGCGTCCGGTATTGGTGGGTACTACTTCTGTTGAAGTAAGTGAATTGTTGAGCAGAATGCTTAGACAAAAACAAATTCCTCACAACGTATTAAATGCAAAGCAACACTCTCGTGAAGCACAGATTGTTGCAGAAGCGGGTTTGGCTGGTGCAGTTACGATTGCAACTAATATGGCTGGTAGAGGTACTGATATTAAATTAGGACCTGGAGTAAAAGAAGCAGGTGGTTTGGCTATTTTAGGTACGGAAAGACATGAGTCTAGAAGGGTAGACCGTCAGTTAAGAGGCCGTGCAGGTCGTCAAGGGGATCCCGGTTCTTCTTTGTTCTTTGTTTCCTTAGAAGACGATTTAATGCGCATGTTTGGTAGTGAACGTATTGCCAAAGTAATGGATTTTGCTGGTTACAAAGAAGGCGAAGTGATTCAAGCAGGAATGATTACTAAATCCATTGAACGTGCCCAACGTAAAGTAGAAGAAAACAATTTTGGCATTAGAAAGCGTTTATTGGAATATGACGATGTAATGAATAAACAGCGTACGGTTATTTATAGCAAACGTAACCATGCTTTGTTTGGAGAAAGATTGGCTTTAGACCTAGATAACGCTATGTATGCAGTGGCAGAAGGCTTAGTTGTTTCTTTTAAAGATCAAAATGAATACGATCAATTTAAGCTTGCTGCTATCGTAAACTTTGGAATTGATACTTCAATTACACTTGATGAGTTCAATAAAACCAATGCCAGCCAATTGGCTGAAAAATTATATAGTGAAGCCATTGCTCAATATGAAAAAAGAAAACAGGATATGATGGTTCAGGCTGTTCCTGTATTTAAAAATATCAAGTTGCAACAAGGTTCGCATATTGATAATGTAATTGTTCCTTTTTCCGATGGCAAGCGTCAGGTTCAGGCTTTGGCTAATATGGATAAAACCTTGCAAACAAATGGTGCTGAATTATTGCATTCTTTAGAAAGAACAGTTACATTGGCATTTATAGACAATGCATGGAAAGAGCATCTACGTTCAATGGACGATTTAAAACAAAGTGTTCAAACAGCTACTTACGAGCAAAAGGATCCATTGGTAATTTATAAGATGGAGGCATTTGAATTGTTCAAAAAAATGGATGGTGAAGTAAATAGAGATATTGTTCAGTTCTTATGCCATGCTGGTATTCCTTTAGCTGAGGGTGATGAATTGCAAGAAGGTCATCAAGAAAAAACCGATATGAGTAAGTTGAGCGCCAACAAAGATCAAGTAGATGCTGCGGGTCAAGAATATGGTGCCAATGAAAATGATTATTATGATCCTACTCCAGTAAAACAAGAGCCTGTTAAAGTAGGTCCTAAAATTGGCAGGAACGATCCTTGTCCTTGTGGTAGCGGCAAGAAATTCAAATCTTGTCATGGTAAAGATGCATAGTCACTCAATATAAAAGCCCGATGAAATACATCATCGGGCTTTATTTTTTTCCAATTGGCCTATTATAATCTGATGCCAATACCAAAATCCATGCAGAAAGATTTAATCTGCGAAGTAGTTTTACTAGCATTGGTCCATGTGTATTTTCTAGTTCCAATATTAAATTTGAATTTGACTTTGTTGTCTTCATCTTCAAAATCTACCAAAGAAATTCCCCATCCAAAAAATTGCGGTGAGCGGGTTACATCTGCGTATCCTTCTTCTTTCAATTTAACACCTGGAGAAATTCCTCCTTCTACATATAAGCCACTAATGGCCCAGGTTCCTCCAATGATGAATAAGTTAGTGAATCCGGCATTTTTAAACACTTCTTTTTGATTATCTGGGTTGAACCCTTCTTTAAATGCAAATGGATAAATTCTTGCGCCCAATGGTTTCTGCGTCATGGTTACATTGGTTAAAGAAGTAGCTAGATTTCTAAAATTTTGTGGCTCCAATCCTGCGATAGCAGCTACTTTTACAAACATTTTATTGGTATATCCAAGATTCAGAAAATTGTATTCAGCTGTAATTCTAGGTTGGATCCCTTTTGACTTATAAAATTGTCCAAAAACTTCAGTTGCTTTAGGATTGGCAATTCCAAAATAAATACTCAGTCTTGGATCCATACCCTTTTGAGCATTTGTTGAAAATAGAACGGTCATAAAACAGAGGGTTAATAAGTACTTATTCATGTTATTGTATTTTATGCGAATGAAAAGCATTTTAACAGGCTCACCTATACCGTAGTTACGGTATTCGTTATCTTTGCTAAAATTGAACAAGATGGATTTAGCTCCTTATATAGATCATACTATTCTAAAGCCAACTACTTTGGTGGCTGAAGTTGAAAAGTTATGCAAAGAAGCAGCAGAATATGGATTTGCTGCCGTTTGTGTGCCTCCCAACTTTGTAAAAAAAGCTAAGGAGTTTTTGCTTGGAACTAAGGTTAAAGTGGCTACGGTGATTGGCTTCCCTTTTGGTTATTCTGCTGTTGAAGCTAAATTGGCAGAAATTGTTTTAGCCATGGTAGATGGAGTAGATGAATTGGATGTGGTAGCTAATATCAGCGCGATTAAAAATCAAGATTGGGTTTACTTGGCTAATGAACTCAATCATATTATGCCTGTGGTGAAGTCTAAAAATAAAACCATTAAAATCATTATTGAGAGTGGCATTTTAACCAATGATGAAATTATTAAATGCTGCGAATTATACGGAGTTGCTGGTATTGACTATTTAAAAACCTCTACTGGGTATGCTGAAAAAGGGGCATCAGTAGAAGCCGTAAAGTTGTTTAGATTGCATTTGCCTGAAGCCGTTCAAATTAAAGCTTCTGGGGGTATAAGAAATTATGATTTTGCAGCTGAATTGGTTGCTGCAGGTGCAACTAGATTAGGTTGTAGTGCTAGTATAGCCATTGTTAATGGTCAGCAAAATCAACATAACGCAACGTATTAACCTTATATTTACTCCATGAAAACTGGTTGTTTTTTATTGTTTTTTTTATTCCTTGGTACAAATGGTCATGCTTGTTCCATGGATACGGTAATTATAGATAAAGATCCTCGTTTAGACGTATTAGTTGTTAAGCAAGGACAAATCAATAAACGTACTGCCATGATGACTAGTACTGGCTTGTATAAGGGGTATCGCTTGCAAGTTATTAGTACTGCTAAAAGAGATGATGCCAATCAAATCAAAACAGATTTGATGAATCGTTTTCCTGATCAAAAAAGTTATACATTGTTTCAGTCGCCTAATTTTAAAGTAAGAATAGGCAACTTCTTGAAAAAAGAAGATGCAGAAAAATATAGAAATCAAATCAGTAAATTTTTTCCTAAAGGGATTTATATAGTTGAAGATACTATTGAATATACACCACCCGAAGAAGAACAAAACTAGTTAAGGAATCAGCATGTTAAAAGAAAAGATTAAAACACTTGCTCATACTATTGCGCCCGATCTGATTGGTATCAGACATCATTTGCATGCCAACCCTGAATTGAGTTACCAAGAATTTAAAACCTCCGCTTTTGTTCAAGAACAGCTGAGTAATATGAATATTGCTTTTGAAGTAAAAGCAACTACTGGGATTGTGGCTACTATTAAAGGGAATAATCCGCTATCACGTGTTATTGCATTGCGTGCCGATATGGATGCCTTGCCTATTGTAGAAGAAAATGATGTTCCCTATAAATCCGTAAATAATGGTGTCATGCATGCGTGTGGGCATGATGTACATACTACTGTTCTATTAGGAGCCGCTCGTATTTTAAACGACTTGAGATTAGAGTGGGATGGAACAATAAAACTCTTCTTTCAACCTGGTGAAGAAAGAAATCCTGGTGGGGCAAGTTATATGATTAAGGAGGGAGTCCTAGAAAATCCAAAACCAGATGGAATTGTTGCTTTGCATGTGCATCCTGGATTAGAAGTTGGTAAACTAAGCTTCAGAAAAGGAAGAGTAATGGCCAGTGCAGATGAGATTTATATTACCATACGTAGTAAAGGAGGTCATGCAGCTGCACCGCATTTGACTGCTGATACCGTGCTAATTGCTTCTCAATTAATTGTGAGTTTGCAACAAATAATTTCAAGAAATAATAGTCCTATATCACCTTCTGTTTTATCTATTTGTTCTATTCAGGGAGGAAACACCACCAATGTAATACCCAGTGAAGTAAAATTGATGGGCACATTTAGGGCAATGGATGAAACTTGGCGTTACAAAGCGCATGAACTCATCAAAAAACAAGCAATCGGATTGGTTGAAAGTATGGGCGCAGAAATTGATTTACATATTGATATTGGTTATCCAACAGTAGACAATGATCCTGCTTTTACTGAAGCGGCTTGGCAATTGGCCAACGATTATATGGGCAAGCAAAATGTAGAAGAAACCGAATTGAGGATGGGTGCCGAAGATTTTGGCTATTATACACAAGTAATACCTGGTTGTTTTTTTAGATTAGGTGTTCGCAATGAATCAAAAGGAATTATCCATCAAGTACATACCCCTAAATTTGACATTGATGAATCAGCCATTGAAATAGGTGCTGGTATGATGGCTTATTTAGGAATTAGTTTAACAAAATAGATCACAACGAAACATTTTTATGTCTGATAATAAGCAATCTAAATTACGCAGAGAACAAGCTTTGGAATATC
>JBMLPQ010000162.1:0-9933 GCA_049242025.1 Sediminibacterium sp. | reverse complement strand
GCATCAGCGCCACTACCGCCCTCGCCAGTGTGTGGGGCTACGGTAAATTCGTAGAAAACCAGCAAGCAGGTGTACAAGAACCGGGTAGATTACCCGTCAACTATGCAGGATTTTTGGGTAGCCCCAATAATGCCGCAGCTGGTTCAATTGATTTTACAGCTGCAGCTACTACAGGCACTCCTGCGGTAGTGCATATCAAAACCAGAACAAAAGCCAAACAAATCAGCAGCAACCAGCGTCAACAAAGAAATCCATTTGCGGATATGTTTGGAGACGATTTTGGTGATTTTTTTGGTGGACCAAGGGTTCAACCCGAGCAAAGGGCAAGTGGTAGCGGAGTCATTATTACAGAAGATGGCTATATTGTTACCAATAATCACGTGATTGACGGTGCAGATGAAATTAACGTCACCCTTGCTAATAAAAAATCTTACAAAGCAACTTTAGTAGGGCAAGACCCAAATAGTGATTTAGCTGTAATTAAAATTGAAGGAAAGACATTTCCCTATATTGTTTACGGCAATAGCGATGAAGCTAAATTAGGTCAGTGGGTGTTAGCAATCGGATATCCATTTAGCTTAGACGTAACTGTAACAGCTGGAATCATTAGCGCAAAAGCAAGGTCTATTGACATTAATGGAAGGCAAGGTGCCAATCCGGTCGAATCCTTTATTCAAACCGATGCTGCAGTAAACCCTGGTAACAGTGGTGGTGCATTAATCAATACCAATGGAGAATTGGTGGGAATCAACTCTGCCATTGCCTCTCCTACTGGATCATACGCAGGATATTCATACGCTATCCCAGTAAATATGGTGAAGAAAATTGTAACTGATATTGTAAAATTCGGAACTGTTCAACGTGCATTCATCGGCATCAGTTATCCAAAAGAAAATTTGACTGACGAAGCAAAACGTGAACTAGAAAAAGAATTAGGAACTGCATACAAAGAAGGTGAAGGGGTATTAATTACAGACACCCCTGAAGGCGGTGCTGCAGCAAGTGCTGGCTTAAAGAAGGGCGATATCATCACCAAAATACAAGGAGTTGCTATTGCAACAGGACCTGAATTACAAGAGCAAGTTGCTCGTTACAAACCAGGTGATAAAGTTACCGTTCAATACAAGCGTGCAGGAAAAGAAAATACTGTTACCATTACTTTGAAAAATAAAGCGGGAAATACCGATATCGTTAGAAATAGTAGCATCATTGAAAAACTAGGTGGAGAATTAGTAAACTTAGATAAGAAAGTTGCTGCTGCCAACGACGTGCCAGGCGGTGTAGTAGTTAAGAAAGTAGGAACTGGATTATTGAGCAAGAGCAGAATGGAAGATGGTTTTGTAATCACCGGAATTAATGGTAAAGAAATCATTAATGTAGATGAACTTAAAATTGCTTTAGCAAATATTAAATCTGGTACTATACGAATTGATGGATTCTATCCAGGATTTGAAGGAAGATATACTTACCCACTTCAAATTAGCCAAGAGTAATAATTAATAAAGTTGGACTTAATAAAAAGCCCTGCAATCTTTGGTTGCAGGGCTTTTTTTATATTTTCTCATACACCAGGTACTCTCCTGCTTGCAATTCAAATTCTTCTTTATGATTAAAGTGAAACACTAAACCTGAAAAAATATTTCTAAAATCTCCTTTTAACCATTCATGGTGAACATGAATTTTTAAACGACTTTGTGTAGAAACATTCAATAGCACCAACACAATATGATTGCCACTGCGTCTAAAAAAAGCCATTAATTCATTGTCTTTGTCCGAAGGGAGAATAAAAGATTCACCCTTATTGATTGCTGGATTATTGACGCGTAAATTGGAAAGTTTTTGATAAAATGAATGAAGTTGAGTAGGGTGATTCCACTCAATCAAATCTTTATCAAAGAACTTCAATCGTTTTTTGCTAGGGCTTTCTTGACCACTATACACCATTGGCATCCCATGCCAAGTAAAAGCAAATACCGCCCATGCTAAAGTAGCTACGCCATACTTTTCGTATTCTGTTCCATTCCAACTGTTTTCATCGTGGTTAGCAGTAAAAAATAATTTAATAGCTCCGCGAGGATATTGCGAATATGCATGTAATACATTTCTTACTTCATGCAATGTAGTAAGCGCTTTAGCATACCTGCCAGTTTCATGCATCCACCACCAAGAATAAGTTGCATCAAATACCTGATGATAATCTTGTACTTCGCATTCAGCCAACCAAAACAAAGGCTTGGTTAGTTCACAAGTAAGCCTTGCTTGTTGCCAAAAATTAAGTGGCACTAAATGGGCCATATCGCACCTAAATCCATCAATATCAAAATCGTTCACCCAATATCGCATCGCTTTAATTAATTCATGGCGCATTTCGGGTACTTCAAAATTCAAATCAATCACATCATGCCATCCATTTTTCTCTGTAAACTTTCCTTCTGCATCTTTCATCATCCATTCAGGGTGGTCAATGGTCCAATGGTGGTCCCAGCCTGTATGATTGGCAACCCAATCAATGATAACTTTAAAACCCAGCTTATGTGCTTGCTGAATCAACGCTTTAAAATCATCCTTTGTGCCAAACTCAGGATTAATATCAGTATAGCTGCTACATGCATAGTAACTGCCTAAACTTCCTTGCATATTGAGTTTACTTATTGGCGTAATAGGCATTAACCACAGTAAATTGATACCCATTTCTTTTAGGCGTGGCAAATGTTTTGCGAACGCATTAAAAGTTCCTTCAGGAGTATATTGACGAATATTTACTTCGTACATGGTTGCAGTGTTTGCCCATGGCACTATATGAAAAGACGACTTCATTGTTTATTTATCTAAGTTGGAAGATAAGCGTTTATCTTTTGAAAAAAGAAAAACAGGCACTTAACAATACAACCATCAAAGCTCCCGCTACATTCAACCATAAAAATCCAAGACCAATGATATTGTATTTATCTAAAAGGAATAATAAAATAACCAATAATTCTCCTACCACTGCTGCCCTAAAAACTGCAGTTCCGCCAATTTTTTTCATGTAAAATGCAACCAGAAATATTCCAAGAATTACCCCATAAAATAAAGAGCCCAAAACATTTACTGCTTCAATTAAACTTCCCATTCCAGTTGCAAACTGTGCGGTGATAATACAGAATATGCCCCAATAAAAAGTGTACCATTTAGACAACCGATATTCTTTCAAATCTTGTGCAACAGTATCTGCCAATTTTTCTTTCTTAGTAAACCGTTGATGAAAATCGACCATTGTACAAGAAGCCAAAGAATTCAACGCAGCGGCAATAGAACCCCATGCTGCTAAAAAAATGATTGCAATCAATAATCCCACCAAACCACTTGGTAAAAAGTCTACCACAAAACGCAAGAATATATAGTTGGTATCATTTATATCAGAACCAGGTACCGCTTTTTTTATAACCGCTTTATATTCATTTTTAATTGCAGTTAATTTAGCCGCTCCCTTTGCAACGCTATCTTTTATTGCAGCAGTTGGCTGCAATACAAATAATTTGCTATGCGCTTGCTGTGTTGCTTGTTGTTCATCAAACTGGTACTTTATCTGCAAAAGAGAATCCTTATATGGTGTTAATAGCGCTTTATCTTCTGCTGCTTTATTAAAGAAAACTGGTGATGGATTAAACTGATAGAAAGTAAATAATAAAGCCCCTAATAATAGAATAAAAAATTGCATGGGCACTTTAACCAACCCATTCATCAACAAGCCAATTTTACTTTCTTGTTCAGACTTAGCAGTTAAATACCTACCAACTTGAGATTGATCAGTACCGAAATAAGAGAGCGCTAAAAAGAAGCCTCCAATAATTCCACTGATTAAGTTGTAGCGATCTTTCCAATCAAATCCATTTTCGGTAAACCCTGTTGTAATTACATTCATTTTTCCTGCAGCCCCACTAACTGCAAGTGCTTCACTAAAACCCACATTTTCTGGCAAATTAGAAACAATTAAATATCCTGCTATAAACATCCCAATAAAAATGATAGTCAATTGCAATTGCTGGGTATAAGCTACCGCTTTTGCACCACCAGAAACAGTATACACAATCAACATTCCCCCCATCACAATATTGGTATAAAAAATATCCCAACCCATTAAAGAAGATAAAATGATGGAGGGAGCGTAAATACTTATGCCAGTTGAAAGACCTCTAGACAATAGAAAAAGGGAAGATGTAAAAACCCTAGTTTTTAAGTCGAAGCGTTGTTCTAAATACTCATAAGCCGTGATGACTTTTAGCTTGCTGAATAATGGAACAAAAGTGATGCACAAAACTACCATGGCAATTGGAATCCCAAAGTAATATTGTACAAATCGCATTCCATCTGTAAAAGCTTGACCAGGTGCCGAAAGAAAAGTAATTGCACTTGCTTGAGTACCCATGATACTCAATAACACAATATACCAAGGCATATTTCGATTACTCAAAAAATACCCTTCCATGTCTTTACTCGTTCGGCTTTTGTAAACGCCATACGCAATAATACCGGTGAGGGTAATAATTAAAATGACCCAGTCAGCTGTTCTCATTTAAATAGATTTGTAAACCAATCAAAAAAAAGTATTTGGGCCAACAAAACCAGCAGTACAAATATGTACCAACTTTTCCATGATTTGAACAATGGTATTTTTTCTTTCATCATTTTGATTTTGAACTAAGTAACCCGCCACCCAATAATCCCAAAGCCAATCCTATCAATAATCCTGCTTTTACATTTTTTAAAAATACACCAATGACCACTCCAATGATAACAATCATAAAAAAACTAATTTTTTTCCTGGGCTGCATAATTTATTTATTGGGAGGCAATGATAACAAATTGGCTAACAATTTATAGCTACCAGCTACTCCTGCAGGTAGTTGTCTAAATAAAACTAAGCTAACATAAGTAAAATTTCCCTTGCCATATTTTGTAGTGACTAAACTACCAGTAGTAGGTTTGTCATTCGTATCATTCATTTGCAATATTGCTTCATAAGGAGCTTTTACTGGTTCCATTTGATAAGTGCTTCTTTCTTGCACCCAATTATCAAAGTCTTTGTTATTTATTTTATTTGGAAACGCTAAGAAAGAATGATTTGGTTGCAATAATTGAACAGGTGCTTTTTCTTCTGTTACGCGAATATTTGACATTGCAAAATCATAAGGCCCTACTGCTACTCTTTTATTTCCTACCAAATTACTCTTTAAATATTGCACAATCAAATGACCCCCTTGTTGAATGTAACGATTCATTACTTCATTCTTATTGGTTAACCATTCATGAATATTATAAGCCCTGATGCCCACTACAATTACATCATATTCTGCCAACTTTGCATCTACTATATCTGCCTCTTGTAATAAGTCAACAGTATGACCTAATTGCAAAAGTGCTTCTGGCACTTTATCTCCAGCACCAACAATATAACCTACCTTCTTGGGAATTGATACAATTGGTTCATCAATTACCGTTGCTTGATCTTTGTATAAATAATTGATGGAGGGTATATGATCGTATTTAATCGTTTTGAGCAATTGATCATATGCATAATTCTTTCCATTCAGCTGAAACTTTAGTTCTGCATTTATATTTACAGGCTTTTGTTTACCCAATGCAGTCTTTAAATGAATAAAGTAAGGATATATACTTCCATTACTAAAATTCATTACGGTATCTTTTGAATAAAGATATTTTTCTCCATCTTTTAAGCTGATAGTGACTGGCAACCCTCCTGCTGAAAAATTGGTTTTAAACTGTAATAATAAAGTAGAAGCTGAAATATCTTTTTTATTGGGTGTTTTAATATTTGTGAGTAAAACATTTTTGTCTACTGCAATAACCACTCTGGGTATTACATTCAATGGCTGAAAAATTTCACCCCTCACTAAGTCTACAAACTTGAATTGAACGGGTGCACTAATGTTAAAATCAACTCCATTAATGGTAAAAATGAAATGCGCAATAAAAGGTGGTTTTGAATTGGCGTTTCCAATTAATTCATCATTAGAAACATCAAAAGTACCCATATCTTTCATTGGAGCTTCAAGCCAATAGGGCTGAGAAACTGGCTGATCAATTGAAACAGCATAGGCATAATTTATAGTATAATTAGTATTGCTTTGTAATTGTTTATTAATACTCGTATCATATTCAATACTATTGGCAGTTGTAAGTTGAACCTTATTTAATACAATAGGTACTGTACTCCTTTTGTTCACTAAAAATTGTATACCCAATTTTTCACCAGGAACCGCATATTCTGCTTCCGTTGTTGCCTCTACTACTATTCCTGAACATGCTATAATAAGCAATTCTATTTCATGTAGTTTTTGTTCTTTCCAAACACCCTCATAAGAGAGTGATTTAATCTGTTGGTATAATTGAACCAAGTCAGTTATGGAGGCTGATGGCTGCACAAAATTATATTGTTGAATAATTTTATTAATTAACTCATTAATTGCTTTGCCGCCAGTTGGAATTCTACTCCAGTCAGTAACAATACCATCCATTAAACCAACTTTTGCTGAATCGCCTGCAACAGTTGCAAAATATTCAAAGACGGGACCTTTTCGTCTTGGTCTTCCCTCACCTTGACTTTTATGCATACTTCTAGCTTCTCCCCCAACTTCTCCGTAACTCTGTCCAAGAAATGGATTAAACTCTCCAGCATCAATTTTTAATTGATTTTCACTGGTTGTATTTGCTCCGCCAAAATTAAAAGTATTCCATAGTAATCTTTTAGCCTGCCATATTTTAACTCCCTTGCTTAGTTGTTCAGAAAATTGATTTGGATCTGCAGCGGCCTTAAATGCTTCAATGGAAAGCACTGCAGAGGAAGTGTGATGACCATGTCCTGCTCTTGCATCAGGTGGAAATCGGTTAACGATAATATCTGGCTGAAATTTTCGAATTACCCAAACCATATCTGCCAACACTTTCCTTCTATCCCAATATTGCAAGGTTTCAGTAGCTGTTTTACTGAATCCAAATTCATAAGCACTTGTAAAATATTGCTCAGATCCATCAATTTGTCTGGCTGCCAACAATTCCTGTGTTCTAATCAGCCCCAATTCTACCCCTTGCTCTGGCCCAATTAAATTTTGACCACCATCTCCTCTTGTTAAACTCAAATAGGCTGTTCTGTATTTTTTTTCCTTCGCCAAATAAGGCAGTAAACTATTATTTTCATCATCTGGGTGAGCAGCAATATAGAGTACGCTTCCTAATACTTGTAATTTTTGTATTTGCTGATAAATAGCAGCACTTCCGCTTGGCACCGGGTTCTGTGCATTTAATTGATTAGGGGCAATCATTAAATGCTTAACCAAAAATAGAATAATAAAGGAACGCATTGCAGTACTATTAAGCATATTCGAGCATTTATCGTTTTCACGAAGATAGCTATAGTTGGCCTTGTGGGATTTACCATCCAAAAAATAATATCCCGAGTATTATATTGACAAATACGTACAACAACTTGTGAATAAAATGGCTCTATTAATTTTAAACATGGTTAATTTGCATATTCATCCAACAATGTGAACTTGATGCTGTACCGCCTAGGAAAATTTGAATGGAATATAGAAAAAAAGTGTTTTTTTTCTCTTCTTTTATGCGCTTCAATGATTGTTAACTCACAGGGACAAAATCCACAAAAAATACCTATTGATGGAAATAGATGGTACCAATTAACGAATGCCGAAAGAGGACTTCAAAGACTTTTTGACAATGATCTATTTACATCACTAGAACCGCAATTTGGTAAAATTATTCCTTTATATGAATCTTATTATCCACTGCAAAAAGGAGAGAAAATTTCTATAGAAAGTATTCGATTTTATGATTGGAATGGAATTAGTACAAAACCATTTTTGCTTTTCAGTATAGATAGTAATTGGAATAAACGACTATTGGCTTCTTTTGATGGAACAAAATACGATAGATGGGTTGGACCTTATCCTGAAAGGCCTGATATTTTCAAATTAGATACACCAGCAAATAATATCATGTATCTGCAAATTATTGCAGACAACGACTTCCCATCAGAGATTGAATTGTTTGGAAGCTATACTGCACCCCAACCCAATAATCCCCTGGTAAAAAGAAAAATTCCTTTAGGAAATTTATTAGGTATTAATGGCTACGAATGGAATTTTTCGGACCCTTTAATTGACCCTTTTAGTATTGATACCAATCGTTTAAATGCGGTAAAATACTTCAGTGGTTTTAGGCATTATATGGATTGGCAAAAATTAGAATATCGCCAAGGTAGTTATACATTTAGTCCTACACGCAGCGGCAGTTGGAACTATGATGCCATATATGAAACCTGTTTAAAGGAGGGCATTACCGTTTTGGCTTGTTTAAAAACACTACCTACTTGGATGGTGAATTCTTATCCGGATAGTTTACAAGACTTAGAAAACAATCCTGTTTTTTATGGGAAAAATTTAAATGATCCTGCCTCTTATATTGAGCAGGCAAAAGTAGCTTTTCAATTTGCAGCCAGATATGGAAAAAATAAAGCAGTTAATAAAAATTTATTAAGCGTTTTTGACACTTCCCGTTATACGAGAGATGAAATTAATCAAGTAAAAATTGGCCTAGGATTCATCGAATACTTTGAGTGCGAAAACGAAAGGGATAAATGGTGGAAGGGCAGAAAATCTTATCAAACAGGAAGAGAGTATGCAGCCAATCTTTCGGCATTTTATGATGGCCATATGAACACTTTAGGAGCTGGAGTGGGTGTTAAAAACGCTGACCCTTCTATGAAAGTAGTAATGACTGGAGTGGCATTAGCTAGTACCGATTATTTCAGAGGAATGATAGATTGGTGTAAACAATTTCGAGGCTTTCGTCCTGATGGCTCAATAAATATTTGTTGGGATATTATCAATTATCATTTGTACACCAATAACCCTGATTTAAACAGGGCAATTGCCCCAGAATTAAAAGCTGGATTTAATAACGCAGACTCCATTGCCAAAGCTTTTGTGAATGCAGCTGCTACTTATCTTAACAATATGCCAGTTTGGGTAACCGAAACCGGTTTTGATATTCATCCAGGAAGTCCTAATAAGGCAATTGCGATTGGCAATAAATCTGTTTTACAAACACAAGCAGACTGGATTTTAAGAACTGCTCTTTTGTATTCTAGAAATGGAATCATGAAACAGTTTTTTTACCAATTAGAAGATGATACTCCCAATGGTGATCAATTATACGCCACTAGTGGATTGTTTGGAGATAACTTAACGCCTAGACCTGCTGCTGACTTTATAAAACAAACAAAAAAATTATTTGGAGATTATTATTATCATAAAACCCTGAATGCAGACCCTATAGTTGATCAATATTTATTAGACGATACGGTTACCATGCATGTTGTTTATATTCCAGATGAAATAGGAAGAACGGGATTATACACTTTAGATTTAGGCAATGCAGATACGGCATTTATTTATACCCCAACGGCTGGAAAAGCTAGCATGCAATTAACCAAATTAAAAACGAATAATGGCAAAGTCATTATTAATGCAACTGAAACACCTGTATTTGTTAAGGGTGCCGGGAAATTATTGACACCCCCTACTTCAAATTCGGGTATTCGGGTATTCCCTAATCCTGTAAAAAACGCTTTGATTATTCAGGGTTTACCAACTGGAGCCGATCAGCAAATCAATCTTTTTAATACAGCAGGAAAAAGAATTTATAGCGGCGTTACAAGAAGCAACACTTTTCAAGTAGACACTTCTAGATTTCCTGCAGGTATTTATTACGTTGAAATCAGGAATAATCAACAAAAACAAACCATCCCCTTTATTAAATCGAACTAGAAAAGTACTTAAATGCAAAATGCCACTCGAAAGTGGCATTTGCGGACCGGACGGGACTCGAACCCGCGACCTCCGCCGTGACAGG
>JBMLPQ010000161.1:0-8144 GCA_049242025.1 Sediminibacterium sp. | reverse complement strand
GATTTTCTTTACTCTTGTTGCGATGTCTGACATTGTTAAAGTTTTTGTTTACTGCCGCAAAAATATACATTTTATGGTTATATTAGTATTATGGCATTAAAAATGATTCAACATGGGTCTATTGAATACGAACAAATGGTAGCATTAAGGCACCAATTGTTGCGCAAACCGTTAGGCTTGCAGTTTACCCAAGAAGAATTGGCCATGGAAAAGGATAATATTCTGCTAGCATATACCGACGACGACACCATGGAAGCTTGCAGTATGCTTGTGAAACTTTCACCCGACACCGTTCGGCTTAGACAGTTAGCGGTCTTGTCTGGTTTGCAGGGAAAAGGGATTGGGAGAGCCATGGTGCAGTTTGCTGAAAATCTAGCCAGAGACAATCGTTATCACAAAATCGTCATGCACGCCCGCAAAGACTCCATTCATTTTTTTGAGAAATTGGGGTATCAAGTAGAAAGTGAACCCTTTATTGAATTAACTATTCCACACGTGGTCATGGGCAAAGCGTTATAAAATAGTTGTAGGGGGTGGATTATAACCGCCGAAAAATCACTTCTCGATTCCTTTCTTTAAGGCCGCTCTTAACTCGTGACGGAATTCATCTCCCATTCCGTCTTTGGGTACCATAAAAAAAGATTTAGCACTAAAATATAAATGGAAAAAATGCGGGCTTTCAAAATAATGAGAAAATTCTTTCCAATCCCAGTGTTTATATCCACGTTCGTTTTCTAATGTTACTCCATTGTCTTTAAATGCAATAGTGAATTGATCGGCAAAAGTATCCCCTGCTTTTTTATAAATAGAATTGGGTAAGATGTACCAAAAACTAGCCATCATCATTACCCAAATAAATGATCCCAATAAAAAGGGTTCGGGTCTAATTTTTTTAGCATAAAACAAGATAGCAGCTACAATGGCAAATACATTTACGAGTACTACCAATACTTTTACTTCGGGCCTTTGCACAAAATGATACCTTAAGCCTTGTATTACTTTCTTCTTGTCGTAGCTAAAAGCGTGTTGCATGAAATAAAATTAGCTATTTTTAAAGACTAAGACAATTTATATGCAATTGAGCAAGCCCAAACTCAGCTTCATGCAAATCATTAACATGAATGTGGGTTTCTTTGGAATTCAATACAGCTTTGGCTTACAGCAAAGTGCAGTGAATCCTATTTATGATTTTTTAGGGGCCAAGCCCGACGAAATCCCATTACTGAATCTAGCAGGACCAATGACGGGCTTATTGATTCAACCCATTATTGGCGTTTTAAGCGATCGAACTTGGCATCCTCGATTTGGAAGAAGAAAACCTTATTTTTTTATAGGCGCTTTATTTTGTAGCCTCTGCTTATTCCTATATCCCTTTAGTACCACCCTTTGGATGGCTGCTGGATTATTATGGGTGTTAGATGCTGCCAATAATACGGCGATGGAACCCTATCGCGCATTTATTGCCGATAAACTTCCTGCACCACAATTGGCAACTGGCTTTCTAACCCAAAGCTTTTTTACTGGTTTGGGTATTACCCTGGCCAATATTTCGTTGTTCATTTTTCAAAAATATATTCCAGGTCAGCATGGTGCCATTCCTTACTGGGTATTTGGTTCTTTCTTTTTAGGCTCCATTTGTTCCATTAGTTCTGTAATGTGGAGTATTACTAAAACACCAGAGATTCCTCCTACACCCGAGGAGTTGGCTGTATTGCGAGCACAGAAAAAAGGAATTCTACAACCCTTTATTGAAATTGGAGAAGCCATTGTTCATATGCCTATTGTAATGTGGAAACTGGCATTGGTTTATTTATTTCAATGGTATGCCTTGTTTTGCTATTGGCAAAATGCTTCAAAAAGTATTGCACAGTCGGTTTGGAAAACCAGTCCTACTGAAAATAAAACCTTGTACGAAGAAGCCGTTGGTTGGGCTGGCTTAGTAAATGGCTGGTACAATGTAGTTACTTTTTTATCTGCCTTTGGATTGGTTTGGATGGCTAAAAAGTTTTCTCCTAAGAAAGTACATATAGTTTGTTTGTTGATGGCAGGTATTGCATTGTTAGCATTTCCACAAATTGAAAACAAGTATTTACTTTTTGTTCCAATGGCAGGATTTGGCATTGCTTGGGCAAGCATGATGGGCATTCCTTACTTGATGGTGGTGAATGATATACCTAAAGAAAAATATGGGGTCTATATGGGTATCATTAATATGATGATTGTAATTCCAATGATTTTACAAACCACTACTTTTGGTTGGGTGCTCAATAATTTTTTAGGAAATAATTCAGGACATGCTATTTCATTTGCTGGCGTTTTATTGCTTTTGGCCTGTGCTGCTACTTTTTTAATTAAAGATGTAAAACCAGAAGAAGAAATTCAATCGGTGGCTGTTGGAGGACACTAATTGGTATTCAACTGAATTTGTTTTCTTATTCATATAAACGAAATTTTTTTCAATGAAAATTCTCTGCATCGGCGAAGCCTTGATTGATATGATATGTACCGATAAAGGCATGTCTTTATCGGAGGGATCTAATTTCTTAAAAAAGACAGGCGGTGCGCCAACCAATGTAGCTGCTGCCATTGCTGCTTTAGGTGGCGAAGTAGAGTTGGCTGCTAAAGTGGGCAAAGATCCTTTTGGCAAACAATTGATTCAAACCATGGAATCTTTTGGCGTAGGCACCCAAGCCATGTTAGAAGACCAACACCATTTTACCACATTTGCCTTTGTTTCTTTAATGCATGATGGCGAAAGAGATTTTGTGTTTAATAGAGGGGCAGATGGACAATTATCTATCGAGGATGTGGACGCCATCAATTTAAATAATGTGGGGATCATTCATTTTGGTTCGGCTACCGGTTTTTTACCTGGCCCTCTACAAGCGGCTTATTTACACCTCTTACAAAAAGCGCTGCACCATAAAATTTATATCAGCTTTGATCCCAACTATCGGCATTTATTATTCCCGAATAATACCGACACTTTTGTTAATCAGAGCTGGCAGTTTTTGCGCCATTGCAATTTCTTTAAAGTAAGTGACGAAGAAGCTATGTTGCTAACCAATACTGCTTCACTAGAAGATGCTACGGCTGTTTTATTAAAAGAAACTACAGGCGTGTTTGCCATCACATTAGGAAAAGAGGGTACTTTATTAGGATTGAATGGAAAACAATATATTATTGAATCGATTCCGATTAAACCTATAGACACTACTGGCGCAGGAGATGCTTTTGTAGGTGCAGTATTGTATCAATTAAGTCATTTAGAACCATCAGCTATTCAATCGCTTTCATTAGATGAATGGAATAAAATAATTTTGAACGCAAATAAAGCGGGCGCCAGAACCTGTGAGTACATGGGTGCTATGGAAGCTTTCAAATTTTTGAACAATCAAATTTTCAAGTAAACCATTTTATACGTGTATCAATATTTACTGCATCAGAAGATTAAAAAAATTTGCAACGATCAATTATTAGATATTGCTGGGGTAGACCACCCTTTCTATATTAGATTCATTGCCAATGCCAATACTTTACAAGATTTATATAATGCTATTTACGGCAACCAAAAAAATGCAGTACAAGATTTTGATGCACTATTGGTTTTAATCATTGAATCTTATAAACAACGTAAACCTGTATTTAGAAAAAAGGACCAAGTAAAAGAACAGCAGGCAGCTTGGTTTACCAGCAATCAAATTACTGGGATGAGTTTGTATGTAGATCGGTTTGCAGGAAATTTAAAAAATATGCCCAATCAACTCCCTTATTTAAAAGAATTGGGAGTGAATTTTTTACACTTAATGCCCTTGTTTCAAAGCCCTGAAGGAGAGAGTGATGGCGGATATGCCGTTTCCGACTTTAGAAAAATTGATCCTCGTTTTGGTACCCTCAACGAGTTTAAAATATTGCAAGAAAAAATGGAGGCTGCAGGCATGTACTTGATGATTGATATTGTATTAAATCATACTTCTCATCATCATGAATGGGCACTAAAAGCAAAAGCAGGAGAGAAAGAATTTCAAGACTATTATTATATGTACGATAGTAGAGAAATTCCCGATCAATTTGATGCTTCAATGCCAGAGATTTTTCCTGAATCTTCTCCGGGTAGTTTTTCATATGTGCCTGAATGCAACAAATGGGCGATGACGGTTTTTCATCATTATCAGTGGGATTTAAACTATACCAACCCCGCTGTTTTCAAAGCCATGCTCTCCAATATTTTCTTCTATGCTAATTTGGGTGTTGATATTTTACGCATTGATGCACCTGCATTCATATGGAAGCAATTGAGAACTACTTGTCAAAATTTGCCAGAAGCACATACGTTATTGCGTTTAATTAAACAGTGTGTACATATTGCAACGCCTGGTATGGCATTATTAGGGGAAGCCATTGTTGCGCCTAAAGAAATCATGAAATATTTTGGCACCGATGCATTCACTGCTAAAGAATGTGATGTTGCCTACAATGCCACACAAATGGCTTTGCAATGGGATGCTTTGGCTACTGGAGATACCCGTGTAATGTTGGCTGCGCAACACGAACTTTTACAAAAACCTTTTGGTACTACTTGGATAACTTATACCCGTTGTCATGATGATATTGGTTTAGGTTATGATGATAGTATGATTGCAGCAGCTGGGTTTAATGCATACGAACATAGAAAATTTTTAAAAGAATATTATTCTGGTAGTTTTCATAACTCTCCTGCTACCGGAGCTTTATTTTCGGTGAACCCTAAAACACAAGATGCACGCATCAGTGGAAGTTTGGCTTCCCTTTGTGGACTAGAAAAAGCGATTGAACAAAATGATACGAATGCCATTGATACAGCTATTGCAAAAATTATTTTGATGCAAGCGCAATCGATGTTTTTAGGGGGAATTCCCATGTTGTTTTATGGAGACGAAGTGGGTTATACCAATGATTACAGTTATTTAGGAGACCCAGGTAAAAGTTACGATAACCGTTGGATGCATCGTCCCATCATTGATTGGAATAAGAATGCATTGGCCAATCAAGTGGGAACAATTGAAAACCGAATTTATAGTGCAACGCAACAATTGATTCAACTTAGAAAATCATTGTCTGTTTTCTCTGACAGTAAAAATATTACATGGTTAAGGCCGCACAATATTCATGTAGCAGGTTTTATAAGAACCAGTGAAAATAAGCAACTATACTGCTTATTTAATTTTAATCATAAACCCTCTTATATAACTTGGTATTTGTTTAAAGAACATGGTTTTAAGCCAAGCTATTTAACAGATCATTGGTCTGGTAAAAAACACAAAGTAGGGTCCGATCACGAATACCTCGTCATGGAACCCTACCAGTTTGCGGTGTTTGAAATAGTTTAATTTATTTAATTGGCTCCATCACTTTGAGCTCGAGCTATAGCGAAGTTGCCTACTTTAACCCCTTGTGCTAATCCCACTTCACAATCGGATCTATAATGTATAGCCCCGTAAATTCTAGATTCTGAAGCTTCTTTAGCCATTGCAGTATAAGCAGCAGCTCTCGCAGGCACAATATGTCCTAGGATGGTAGCAGCTGCACCACTAAATGTAGAATGTCCGGATGTGTATGCTGGAAAATTAGGTAAACCAGTTTGGGTTTTAATGGATGGATCAACCTGTGTTGGTCTTGGATTAAAATAGAACGTTTTAGTATCCCAACATGTAATTGCAGCATCCATTCCTGCCATATTTAATAAAGCTAAATTTCTAGCCCATCTTACTTCGCTGAAACGTTGCTTTACAAAATCGTCAGCAGCAATGGCATTCCAGTGACCCGGTGGTGTATATGTGCCAACACCATCTGCCCAAAAATGGACGATTGCAATTTGCTGTCTGGTTGCATTTTTTGAATAATGTCTTACTTCTTCTAACTCCTCTTTAAACTTTTGCGATTTAACTGATGGTGGAGCAATTGGTCTTATAGCAATAGTTGTTAATGAATCAAATAAAAATGGTTTGACTTTACCAAAAAAAGGAAGCATGGGTGGACGCTTTGGAATTTCCTGACTTATCCAAGGGATTTCTCCAGTTGCTGCCGTTTGCGATTCTAGTTCTGCCCATTGTGCAGGGGTTCCAATTGCTTTAGACATATTATCTCCTGCTGCACGTGCAATCACTTTAGCAGCTACTTGCCTTGCTAATTGAACACCCGCTTCTATGTCTGATCTGGTATTCATGCCAGCCATAATTCTTGAAAGCATATGTTCATCTGCTTTTTGTTGTATGTAAGCAATATCAGCAGGAAACAATAGCTTGAGCATTTCTACACTTACTGCTGCAACAACTGCATCTTCACTTGGATAAGAAGGTAAATTAGTTGCTGGCACTAAGGGTTTAATATTAGCATCTACTGCATGTGGCGCTGCCCGATTATACAGTCGTTTATAATAGAATGCAGCTACCAATGCATCATATTGGGCAACACTAACATAAGCATAAGCCCTTGCCGCATACGGTGGATTGGCAAAAGGAAATTCTGGATATCCAAATGGATTTGATGCTGAAGGTATTGGATATGTACCATCAGGATTATTTACAGGAGGTAAATTTCTTTTAGCCACTAATGCACGTAAAATTTCGTTCCACCTTAAAACACCACCTGCACTCCAATATTGAATACTAGCTCTTTGTTCCGCAGTAAGTGTTGCTTGAAATCCTTTTATTTCTGTAAGTTCTCTATTGTAAACAGCTATATTAGTTGGTGTAGGTGCTTGCAAAGGAAATTCGTTAGCTGAACTTAAAACCACTGGTTTCCAATCGCCTGCATTGGCATCTATATTAGTTGGATTGAGTGATTCGTATACCATATTTTTTTCTGTCACCGTTCTTTGACATGCAAAAAAAGCGGGCACAAAAAGTAGTGTTAATTGTACAATTTTATTTGCTTTCATCGGATTGGTTTTGATTGTTAGACGATCTTGAAAAATCTAAAATGTAAAATATTCCTGCTGAAATGGAAGTTGCTTGTCCCATATTTCGCCCAGCAATCGTGTACATTGCATTGCCAACAGCAGATAAACCTTCTACTTTTCCGAAATTGTATTTAAAACCCAATCCTATTCTTGAAGCATTCATTTGATTGCTTAAAAAAGGCATATTATTTCTGGAGATATCAAACCCTCCATTGGTTTTCATAATATCTACAATGGCTTCTGCATACCCTTTTCCACTTCTATATCCTGCTCTAAAATTGAAATTACTCATTGTGGGCATTTCAACTTGATTCGTGTAATGCATTCTAGTAGTGAAGTAAGCCGTTCTATCGATGGTGGCATTGCTTCTAGAAAAAAAAGCGGCTGAAGCTGTTGTAAAAAAATTACCCAATTGATAATCTGTCATCAATCGAATCATTCCAGTATTAGTCCCCAACCCGATTGATAAGGGCAGATAATCATTCACATAATTGGTTAATGGTGTAGAATAAGCGCCTAATGCATAAACAGCAAAATCTGCTTTTCCAATAGTAGTTTCAATGGGCATCCACTTTAATGTTAATGTAAGATCTTGTATTCCATGCCTTCCAACAAAAGTACCCGCTGATGCTTTATTATTAAAATATGGAACCGAAAAAAGAACATTAAGGTTATCCTTAATGCCATAGTTCCCCATAATACCAATCATTTGAGAGCTTACTGTTCCCAAATTTTGATTATCTCTTTTTAATGTCCCTTCCCAGTAATTTTTCCAACTGCTATTCCCATACATAATTCCTGTACAGAAATTGTTTTTTGCCATCATTAGCGCATCCATATCGGTTTGCGCGTAAGTATTGATGGTCATTACTGCAAAAGCAGTAGATATGGCAATCCGCTTTAGGGTTTGCCCAAATATATATTTCATGAATGATTTCTGTTAAGAAATAAATTAATGATAGTTACTTTTTCATCTTTAGTTTGGTCGCAATATGCTTACCTACTTTCTGTCCTATATCAGTACTGATGATACAAGAATTGTGAAAATGTAATCCACCGTAAAATCTGGCCCAATTGTTTTCTTCAGCCGCGTGCCGGAAAGATTTGAAACTTCTATTCGCAATACCAAATTCTAATTCTGTTGAATCAGTATAAGCAAAATTATCTCCATATACACTGGTTAATGCTTCTGCTGCTGCAGAAG
>JBMLPQ010000160.1:0-4102 GCA_049242025.1 Sediminibacterium sp. | reverse complement strand
TTTTAAAATCTTTTGGTCCAAAACGGAGGGATATACGGCCCCAGTGATTGGTACGCCCACCCATCATACGAGCACGCCACCACTCAAATTTTTGGCTTCCAGGCGCCTGTGTATAAGGCTCTCCATCAATTTCCCAGCCCCAATAACAGCCATCAAAATCTCCAAAAGGTCTGAACTTGGTACTTGCCCCTCTTCTTGGTGACTCCCATGGATTTTTTAATTGAGATGAATTAACTGCGGGATCATAATCTTCTCCTGCTTCGAGCAAACAAACTTTTAATCCAGCTTTAGACAAAGTGTAAGCTGCCATTCCACCTCCTGCACCAGAACCGACAATCACTACATCGTATTGCTTCGGTTGCTTTTTAATTTGAAAATCTCCCATATCGCATTTTTAATCTTGGTCGTTAGAACTATGAATGTAGCAATTTTAATGGTACAGATAATTAGTTTTTGATGAATGTAAGTGCATTATTTTGCATAATACTCATTCGGAAATGCACGAAGCGTGGTAAGCTTTGTTTCCGCTGGAATATCTTTTGCAATAACCTTATTGGTCTTATTGTCTACCAAAGTCCAAATTGGATAATCGTAGTCTTTTGATACGGATTTCAAACTACCATTCACCCAATTGTATAAATTAAATACCCAATAATTTTTCCCATTAAAATTGGTGGAACTGCAACCAATGATTTCTGCAATACCATCCCCATTCAAATCATATTCTTTCTCTGAAGAGAAATCAACAAAACTCATTACTTTGTATTTATTCTGTTGACTCATCAAAAAGACTTTATAATTCAATAGTGCAGTTGTTCCTTTTTCAAGTGTGCGTATTCTGAATTTGATATCAGGTATACCATCTTTGTTAAAGTCAGCAAACTCTGCTACTGGAATCAAATTTTTTATCCAAAATGGCACCAAAGTTTTTTGGACTACTTTACTGTCTTTATAAAAATGGATGACCGATTCTTCTAATCTGGCTTTTTGTTCCACTACTACTACTGAATCTATATTGAATCCTTTTTGCGCTTTCAAATCAATTTTGATGACTTTCAATTTGACCGACGTGTCTTTAATTGTTGCAATATTTGTTTTAGTGTAAACAATCGGTTTTGATTTACTAAAATGGGTTTGTGAAAAAAGAGTTGCTCCCACCAATAAGGAAATAATCAAAAAGAAAATTTTACGCATAAATAGGTTTGAATCCTAAATTTAAAAAAAGGATTGAGATAGTCCCAAAAAAAATCTCCCCTAGATGAATCCAGAGGAGATGTTTTTTAGGGCAGGGATTAACTGCTATCGAATTAACTGCAACCCATGCTGGTGCCACAGTTTAAACACTTATAACATGTACCGCTTCTGATGGTTAAATGACCGCAAGTGCTACAAGCAGGCGCATCGCTTTGCATACTTTTAGCTGCAGCATTTACTGCATCCATTCCGCTATTTCCAACTGCAGCTGTTGTAGCAGCGGCACGCTGAAGTTTAGGAGAAGCAGGACCCTCTGCAGGTGTAGTATTTGCAGATGGTGCAGTTACTCTAACACTACTGAGTTCGGGCTTTCCCAAAAAAGTTGCATCTCCCTCCTCTTCCCCTGTATTTCCTACAGATGGTCTGTCTAGCACATGAACTAAATCGGTTCTATTAAGGTATTCATATCCTAATGCACGGAATACAAAGTCTACCAATGAAGTAGTGGTTTTGATATTTGGATGATCTACCATTCCAGCTGGCTCAAAACGAGTAAATACAAACTTATCTACAAATTCTTCTAATGGAACGCCATATTGCAAGCCTACCGAAACAGAAATTGCAAAGCAGTTCATCAAGCTACGTAAAGTAGAGCCCTCCTTGGCTAGATCAATAAAGATTTCACCTAAAGTACCATCACTATACTCACCAGTTCTTAAGAAGATTACCTGTCCGCCAATTTTAGCTTTTTGAGTAAAGCCTCTGCGCTTCGCTGGCAAAGATTTTCTTTCAACAATTCTAGATAAAGCACGCTTCAATTCTGTATCAGTAGATGCAGTCATGCGCTTGGTTACTTCTTCTAATAATTCATCAACAGTTAGTTTGCCTAAATCTACAATAGTAGATTCTTCAGTTAACACAGCTTGTGTTGATACAGTTTCTTCAGCTTCTTCTTCTGTTTTCTTTTTCTTTTCGCTCTTATTGCTTAATGGCTGGCTTAATTTAGATCCATCACGGTATAAAGCATTTGCTTTAAGTCCTAACTGCCAGCTCATTAAATAACAATCCGCAATTTCTTCTACAGTTGCTTCGTGTGGTAGATTGATGGTTTTAGAAATAGCACCACTTAAGAATGGTTGACATGCAGCCATCATTCTGATATGACCATATGCATGAATATATCTTTCTCCTTTTTTACCACACTTATTAGCACAATCAAATACAGTAAGGTGTTCATCCTTTAAGAATGGAGCTCCTTCTACAGTCATAGTACCGCAAACAAAATCGTTGGCTGCATCTATTTGATCTTCTGTAAAACCAATAGCTTCTAATAAATTGAAATTCCAGTCTTCGTATTGTGCAGGGGTGAAGCCCAATCTTTGCATACACTCATCGCCTAAAGTAAAGCGATTGAAGATGAAAGCAATTTCAAATGCTGAACGTGCAGCACCATTTAATTTGTCAATTTCAGCTGCGGTAAATCCTTTTGCTGCAAGACTTGCATTATTGATATAAGGCGAGTTTTCAAAATTGGCAGAACCAACTGCGTATTGCTCAATGGCTTTTGCTTGTTCAGGGTTGTATCCTAGATTCTTTAATGCCTGAGGTACAGATTGGTTAATGATTTTGAAATATCCACCACCACTTAATTTCTTAAATTTCACCAATGCAAAATCAGGTTCAACACCAGTGGTATCACAATCCATTACTAAACCGATTGTTCCTGTTGGAGCAATAACAGTGGTTTGGGCATTTCTATACCCGTATTTTTCTCCTAGTTGTACCGCATCATCCCAAGCACGGGTTGCTGCTTTTAACATATAGTCTGGGCAATATTGTGCTTTAATACCTTGAGGTTTAATTTCTAACCCAACATAAGCATCTGTAGCATCGTATGCAGCTGCACGGTGATTGCGCATTACACGCAACATATCTTCTTTGTTTTCTTCGTACTTGTCAAAAGTGCCCAAGAATGAAGCCATTTCAGCAGAAGTTTTGTATGCTACACCGGTCATGATTGCTGAAATTGCACCAGCAATTCCACGTGCTTCTTCACTATCGTAAGCAATACCGCTTACCATTAACATAGAACCTAAATTAGCAAACCCTAGTCCTAATGTTCTGTAGTCGTAAGACAATTGTGCCACTTCTTTAGAAGGGAACTGTGCCATCAAAACAGAAATTTCTAGCACAGTGGTCCATAAACGAGTGGTGTACTCAAATCCTTCTACATCAAAAATATTGTTGTCGTCGTTGTGAAACTTGCGCAAGTTGATAGAAGCTAAGTTACACGCAGTATTATCTAAGAACATGTACTCTGAACAAGGGTTAGACGCATTGATGCGGCCGCCTTTAGGACAGGTATGCCATTCATTGATGGTAGTATCATATTGAGTGCCAGGATCCGCACAACGCCATGCTGCATAAGAAATTTTGTCCCACACTTCTCTTGCAGGTATTTTTTTCATTACCCTGCCATCCGTTCTTGCTTTTAATTCCCAATCTCTTCCTTCTTCTAATGCATGGAAGAATTCGTTGGGGATTCTTACAGAGTTATTAGAATTTTGACCTGATACAGTTGCGTATGCTTCTCCCTCGTATCCATTATCGTATCCTGCTGCAACTAATGCAGCTACTTTTTTCTCTTCCTCTACTTTCCAGTTAATGAATTCCATTATTTCTGGGTGATCAAGGTCTAAGCAAACCATTTTTGCCGCTCTTCTGGTGGTACCCCCACTCTTGATAGCTCCTGCCGCTCGGTCTCCAATTTTTAAGAAGCTCATCAATCCACTTGATGTACCTCCGCCGCTTAATTTTTCGCCGCTACCACGTATTTGAGAGAAATTGGTTCCAACCCCAGAACCATATTTGAAAATTCTGGCTTCACGGGTCCACAAATCCATGATAC
>JBMLPQ010000159.1:0-9381 GCA_049242025.1 Sediminibacterium sp. | reverse complement strand
TGGTTTTCACAAGTTCTTTTAATTCTTTAATACGCTGTTTGCCATCTACCGGATTCGAACTGTATGATCCTTCAGGAATATTATAATTCACTGGATCATATCCCCAATTGTATTGATTAGGCTTGGTTTCATCCACAGAGTTATAATCATAAAAAGGCAATAAGTGAATATGGGTAACACCCAATTCTTTTAAATGAGAAAGTCCCGTTGAGTTGCCCGAACTATTTTTGGTACCCAATTCAGCGAGTCCGACAAATTTACCCTTGTTTTTAATACCACTGTTAGCATGTATACTGGCGTCTCTTACATGCAACTCGTATATAACTGCATCCGTTTGTTGATTGGTTGATGAAAAATTAGGCGATTGATCATCAGCCCAACCAACTGGATTAGTTTCTTTTAAATCAACTACTTGTGCTCTGAAACCATTGGTGCCACATGCTTTGGCATAAGGGTCAATTATTTCGACACTCCAACTATTATTAATCAATACTTGAAAAGTATAATACTGATCTTTTAGATTCTCTGGAATAGTAAGCGCCCAAACACCATTAGCCGCTTTTTTCATTTGCTCAGTGCGATTAGAGACACCGCCTAAATCAGTTTTGTAGAAATTAATTCTAGCCGCAACCGCTGTAGGAGACCAAATTTTAAAAGTTGATTTTTGTGGGGTATACACAAGTCCTAAATCGTTGCCCTTGTATAGCGGATAGTTAGCAGTATGATCTTGGGCTACAACATTGGTAGCAAAGATTACTAGAAAAAAGAGAAGAATATTTTGCACGGACAGAAAATTAATTACCATAAAATCTTTTTCGGATTTATCCAATTGCAAAAACTCAATTAATTTACTCGTTGAAGAAAGCATATCATTACTATATCAGTAAGATACAAAAAAATCTAATCTTAATTCCCCAATTTCATCCTAAAATCAAATGATTGAGCGGTTTTTAAATCAAAATATTTTCTAGTTGCAGAAGGAACAATATAACTATTTGCTTTTACTATTCTTGAAAAAGCCATTTTAAATGCAGGTATTAGAAACTTTAATGCACCATTACTAGCATAATTAGACAATGAAATGATGTTACTGTTATCTCTACTAAGGTTGTATAAAATCTCATCATCTTTAGAAGGCAAGTCTAATAATTCCTTGTCAGACAAGTAGGCATTATACTCATTTTCAAAATCACTTTTACAAATTTCAACAACCTTCTTCCTGAGTATTTCGTTCCACTGCTCATTAGTTAAAGTAATGGGATTACTTGTACTTTTTGCTACTTCCTCTTTATTTTTTTGAATCAACTTTTCAAACTCTGCAGTTGCATGCTCAACTAATTTAATGCAATTATCCACTGGTTTAAATAGCGTATTTTTTAATTTCAGGATATATTGTTCCAACCCATCAATAGTGCGTTGTTTATCGAAATTATTAAAGTAATATTCATCAAACCCATTTAAGGAAAAACCTATTATTGAACTTTCAATTTGTTTAAACAACTCGTTATCAGCCGAATTATTAAAAACTAGTCGACTATCTACCACATCAAAATAAATAATTCGTTTTGTTGCGTTAACAAAGAAAAAGCCTTTCACTGCTTTATTAAACTCGTAATGAAAAACAATATAATCTGATCCATTACTTACAAAGTCTAACCAATTCTTTTGTGGTTCATTCAACTTAATTTTAGCTTTTAAGTTCTTCCCATTCGTAAATTGTAACAACTGCTTGTTATTCTCGTAAAAAATATCCCCTTTCTTAGTAATGAAATAATATCCTTTTGAAATATCCTCTTGTAACCTTTTATTGACAATCGCCCCTTGGCCAATCCGAAGTGAATCACCTGATTTTTCAAGAAACCACCTGGTAGTTCCAACACTTATTAAAGAATAAGCCTGATGATTTTTTTTGGCTACAATTACCTGATCACTAATATTACCATTTTTAAAATTACTAATAGTAGTATCCCCGTCTTTTTGCAGTATTATACCTGGGCCATCAATACAATTACCACTAAGACAGGTTTTCTGCGCTTTTAAACTAAATAGTAAAAAAAATAGAACTATTAATAAGGAAGAGATTTTTTCTTTCATGATAAAGAAGTATTGTATATTTTTTTTTAAAATGTTATTCTTTTGGCTCGATATCGCTTCTCTTCCTTTTCGTAAAATTTTAAGTTGGTTTTACTAATAGACCATTCATCATTTTCTAATCGTATTTTAGAAAATAAACCATGTAGTATAACCAATTCTCCATACATAATTTCCGGAGTGATTTTTTTACCTTCTATTAATAACCCAATATAAGTTAGTTTTTCCCCAAATAATACTGCATTTCTACGCATTTTGGATATAGGAACAGTAAAAGTTTGCATAATACTTTTATAGAAAATACTCTGCTTTGTTTTCAACTCGTCAAATCGTTTAAGTGCTGGCTCTATATCCCCTTTTTCGGCACTTAATAACACAACATTAAATACCTCATAAAAATCAGCTCGTTCTTTCCAAGGATCTTGTGCACTAACAAATTGGAGATTTATACAACCTAAGAAAAGTAAAAAAAATATCTTTTTCATTGAATTAATTTATTGATCAAAATAATTAAAGTTTATCAGGGATACCATTAACAGCATAGATAGTTGAATGTTGGGCAATATAGATGCAGATAAAAGAAAGAAGCAATACTAGAATCTAAATACCCAATTTCATTTTAAAATCATATTCTTGTTTAGTTTCATAATCATAAAACTTCCTAACAGCAGAGGGCACAATATAACTTTCATTCTTGGTCAATAGAGCAAAAGCTTTCTTAAAAGCAGCAACTAAAAATTTGAGTTCACCATTACTATTATACTTTTCCAAGGATATGATATTATTTTTATCTCTACTTAAATTATATACTACTTCGTCCTCTTTACCGGGTAATCCAGTTAATTTTTTTCGAAATAGATACTCTTTAAAATCTTGATTAAAATCATTTTCACAAACTTCAATAACTTTTTTCCTTAATAATTCATTCCATTGTTCGTAAGTCAACTCTATGGGATTCCCATTTGACAATTGAATTTGTTCAAACTGCTTGTAATCATTTAAAATACTGACTTTTGCATTACTCATTATTGGCAATACAATCAAAACGGCTAAAATTTTAATCAGATACATATTCTACATATTTTAAACCACCCATAATGATTACTCTTTTAAAGGAGCCCCTATCTACCGCTATTTGATAATTATTACTAGTTTGATATAAATAAACTGGAGTTCCATCATCATCTTTCCTAATTTCACTATAAATAACCGTATGAGTTTCTGCTAACTCCCATCTAAAATTAAAAGTACCTTTTAACAAATACACCTCAATTTTATTTGGAGTAAATTCAAATTTTATTCGATTCTGCGTTCTACTAAATTGCCCAGGCTTTTCGCTTTTGCCCCAACTTCGTGAAAGATCACAGATTAGGAAAAAGTTTTCACTGATCTTATTCTGACCAAATGAATCCAATACTGAAAATGAAGTAAAAACAAAAGCGAATAAAAATTTAATAGAAGCTTGTTTCATTGAACATATTTATTCAACAAAATAATAGCTATAAATCAGCTAATGCAATACTACATATGTAGTATTCTTGTGAATTTTATTTACTCATTATGCCAACGCTTATTTTATCCTTTTAGGAATGGATAGTGATTTCCAATTAGCATCGAGGCACATTTTACCAATAAAGACAATCTGGCCTACATGATAAGGATAATGAGCCAACTGTCTGTTGATGGCCGCTGTAACGGTTAAAGGCTGTTGCCTAATGAAAACAACCTTTTCGAGATCTTCATTGGTTAATTGATTTAGCACTGTATAGAGACAGTTCCACCCTGCTTCCCATTTTGAAAGTAAATCTAGTCTTGTAAATACTTCCTCTTCGAACTCTTCATCTCTCATTCTCCATTCCTTCTCTCCATCAGTGGAGAATAAGTCTGTCCACCTAGACAGCATATTACCCGTCATATGCTTTACAATTATTGCAATTGAATTACTCTCTTCATTAAACTTCCAAAATAATTGTTCATCAGATAGTTGACTAAATGTTTTCTCTGCCAATTGCTTGTAATAGTCAAATTGTTGTTTTGCGCTAGAAAGGAATTCGTTTTGCATATAAGGGTTTGACTGATATTCAGTATGGTAACACCCTTCAAATTACTTATTTTTTCTGAATCAATTCAATCAACTGCTCTAACCAATCTTGGCCATCTTGCAAAAAGACATCTGGCTGAATACCGAGGTCTTCATATTGCAATGGTTCTGATCCATTTACCATATCTGTTCCATAAAAAGCAAACTTTCCGCTGGCCAGTTTCTCTGTTCTGCCATAATTACTACCATAAGCCATCATCCCTTTAGTGGGTCCACCTATTATAGTAATATTCTTCAGTTTCTTTAACTTCAAAACAAACAACTCGCCCTGGCTTAAAGTATTATTGTTTACAAGCACATATAATTTACCATTATTCACAAACTCCTTCATGAGTTTTAAATACTTGGTCATTTCTTTTTCTGCTCCTCCTTCATTATTTCTTAAATCTAGAATCAGATTGGGAGCTGTTAAGAGTTTATTTATAGAATCATAAAATTTTTGTGAAAGTTGGGCTGTATAAGCATTTGCTTGAAAGCTTCTAATTGAAAGATATTGAATCGTATTATTCAACTGTTTAAAAGAAAACTTAGCCACATCTCGAGGCAGATTAACATAGTCTTTATTTGGCCATTGTTTGGTATAAACCGATTGAGAATAAGAACCATAGAAATAGGCATTTACCAAAGCGTGATGCTGAAACTTTTCAATAGGTTGATAAATGTAATTTTTGAAAAGAGGGTGACCATAGATTGCCTTGTAAAGATTAGGGGCAAATTCATAAAGATATATGGCTATTTGTCCTTTGAGCCATAAATTAGTTTCACTATTTAAAACAACCCCTACGTATTCATTAGATGCTTTTTTGAAAAGCCCCACTCGATAATACTTATCGTAGTGATAAATTCCTTCAATAGAATCTAAAGGCTTTTTTGATAATGCAGATTGTAAAGAATCAATATTGATCGAATAGATTGGATAATCAAGTACTGCTTTGGTTTTAGCAAAACTATCTATTCGCTCAACAGAAGTAAAATTGCTATTATCGGGGATTTCATAGAATCCCAAATGATTATCTCGTAAAGGAAAGACTAACTGTGCGAGTTGATAAAAATATTGATAACGATTGAACTGACGACTTGAATCAAGTATTAATTTGTTCAGCAACTCGTTATACTTAGTTAACTTATCTCCTTTTATTTGCGTCTTATAAGAAGCAGTTTTTTGAACGAGAGACTTTAGGGATGTTAAATCGGATAAATAAACATTATCCTGGGCATTTAAAATATTTACCCAAAACAGGAACAGTATACTTAAAGCTAATCGCATAATTAATTTTAAGGTTTTCTATGGTTTACTTAACAAGATTATCAATATTATTATCTGTCAAGTGTTGAATATTTTCTGTTATTCTTTCAATATCCCAATCCCACCATTTCAACTCTAATAATTTTGAAATAGATTCTTCTGAAAATCGTTTTTTAATTTCTGAAGCAGGATTTCCTCCAACAATCGAATACGGTGCAACATCTTTAATGATTGTTGAATTAGTTGCAATTATTGCACCATCTCCAATTGTAACACCTGCCATTATAGTCGAATTATAACCAATCCAAACATCATTCCCAATTATTATATCGCCTTTGTGTGGGTAAGACTTATTCTCCATTGCATTTTCCCAGCCGTTTCCAAAAATTGCAAAGGGATAACTTGATATCGCATTTGTTAAATGATTTGCTCCATTCATAATAAATTTTACGTCAGAAGCAATCATGCAAAACTTTCCGATTATTAATTTGTCTCCAACAAAATCGAAAAGGTATTTTACATTCTTTTCGAAGTTCTCAACATTATCAAAATCGTCATAGTAAGTGTAATCGCCAACAATTATGTTCGGATTTTTAATAATATTCTTTAAAAAACAAAGTCGATCATAATTGCTAAGAGGGAATTTAATGTCTTTATTTGGTCCTGTCATATAATTGGCGATTCCTTTATGTTGGGTCGATTAAAAACACAAAATATGAAAAATATGACCACTGGTGTTATTGGTTTGTTGCTTATAGTTTTTGCTCTCCTGATTTAATAGGTATAAAGTCTTCATATTTTGTAAAATATTCAAGTCCTAAAACTAATAGTATCGAACATATAGAATATACTTTCTGCATTATAAAGGCTAGCCCCAAAAAACTAAAGCCATAAAGGAAGAAGAAACAGTAATAAGTTAATAGGCATATTATGCAGCAGAATTTAAGTAAAAAAAGTTTTGATTTAAGGACAAATAAAGTAATAATAAATAGGCCAAACAATGTTAAAACAATTGAAATTGTTCCGAGGTCGTGGAAAGGTGTTGCAATTAAGAAAATCAAAAAAATGTTGGCAAACCCTATAAATTTTAAAATAATAGACCAAACTTTAAAAGAAATCTTTTTCGACATATTTATAAAAAAAACTCCGTAACCAATTGACTGGAATGCCATTCCAAGAATTGCCCAAATCCTGCCAGGGTTCTCTGAGCCATTTATCGCTTTTGCCTCAAACAAATTACTAATAAAGTTTTTTGACCAGCCAAAACCCACTGAATTTTTGTCGAGTAACGATCCGCCAGGATATTTTGAAGCTGCTATTACTATTAATATCATTGAAATAATCATGCATATAAAAACCAAATACTTCTTAACCATGGGTTTAATGTTTTATCCAAATGTTATACAATTTACTAGCAAAGTCTTTTAAAATGACTGCTAAAATTTTGCAGGTTTGGGTAGTAGCTGGAATTTTTTTTATTTATTTTTATTGCAATTGCATTAACTTTTATTATTATATATTAGCGCATTTTAATAAACTTTATTCCCTCGTTATAAAATTGTTTTTGACTTAGCAATTTCTACTTGATTTAAGGGCCTGATATTTTTCGCATCAGCATTTCCAGGGGACCGTTCTTGAATTTTTTGGCCCAATAAACACTAAATACACAACTGAGTAAATAGTATAGGATGGCAAATACAAAAATGATGATTGGGCTAGTGGGCTTTTCAGTTAACAAGTCAAAACTCAAAGATTTGCCAGAAATGAATGCCAGCAGCAATAGCCCTAAAACCAAATGTGCAATGTAATGCGTTAATGTCATTTGCCCAGTTAATGCAAATAGCTTAGCAGCTTTGGTATCGCCAAACTTGTTTCCAACATAAATGAACATGCTGATAAGCATTAACCCAAACGATGCTGTTCCTAGCATGAATGGCAGAAAAGGTGGTAAGTAATCAGCAGTTAAGTAAACAATCAGGTCTTTATCTTGGGTGATTGAAGTTGCGAAAGTTTGCACCAAAAAAACACATTCGTAAACCGAAAGGCCGATGAAAAAAACCAATTTGGGTGTTTTGGGATTCTGCCAGTTCAATCGACCTAAATATATACCCAATAAAAAATAAGCTACCCAGGGAAAGATGGCATTCCACCCATTGTAAAATGTATTTCTTAAGAAGCCATTTAAGGTCCAAAAATCATTATACATCAGTGTTTCAAAATTCCATCCGGTATCGTAAGGTATGATTGCCAATAACAGGTGAAAAACAACTATGGAAGCAGCTGCCGCAATCAGTGCATATTGTTTGGGTAAAAAAATGAGCAGAACAGCAATATGCATATACCCACCATAAAAATGCAAGATATCAGCAGGCCACCAAAGACAAAAGAAAACCCCCAACACAAATAAGAACCAAGACCGCTTTGTAATAACCTGTTTAATACGCTTTTTTTCTTCGCTTGAATACGCGTTTCTGTTCGTCATCAAAGACATACCCATACCAGCTAGAATTACGAATAAGGTACTAGAATTACCATTGAATAAGTTTAAAAAGCCACTTAAACCTTCGTGATTGTTATGGCTGCCAAACACAGTATTAAAGTTCACAATAAACATTCCAAAAATGGCATACGCTCTTGCCAAGTCAAATCCAATGATTCTGTTTTGCATGTAAAATGATGTTTGAATTCATATTACAGCAAAGCTTAGATACACAGTCCATTTATCATTTGACTTAGGTCAAATAATAGTGTGCATTATATTTTAGCCCTTATTCTACTCAAGGTTTCTAAAGAAATTCCAAGGTAGGAAGCGAGTATGGTCAACGAAACGTTTTGTACTATATGCGGACTTTTTTCTAGTATGTCTAAGTATCGATCTGTAGCAGATAAAGTATGAAATTGAAACAACCTATTTTCAACCCAGATGCCATAGTATTCTGCAAGCATTAAATCTAAGGTTACTAATTTTGGATATCTTGTCTTCGCATCCTGAAATGCTTGGTAATGCGTTATTGAAACAGTCAAATCTGTCAGGGCTTCAATAAACTCTCTGCTCGGTTTTTGTAAGGCATAACTGTCAAAAGAAACGGCTAAGTCATTCTCAAAGTAAAGTTCGGTTGTTATTTCTTTAGCATCATTCAGATAATATTTGCGAGCAGCTCCCTCAATAATCAAATAACTTTTACTACAAACTTCATCTTGCCTTAACAATAAATCACCTTTTGAAAAATGTTTAACCGACGCAATACTTTCTAACGCCAATAAGGTTTCCTTATCAAGGGCATTAATATAGTCGTTAATTTTTTTGAAATGCGTTACCATGACTGCAATAGGTTCATTTCATTTTGATGAATGCATACACGTCTGTCCAAGTAGGCTCCTTTCCAGTCATCAAAATTGATACTCGAAATATTTTTGCAGCTATTTTTCGAAGAAAATAAAAAGTTAATCCCAACAATATAAATGATCCAATTAATTCCGTGATTCCAACTTCGGTAATGGCCCATCGCATCGGCATTGAAGTTGCAGAAGTTAGTGGAAACCATGAAAGAAATACTGAAAATCCATTATCTGGATCATGTGTAACAAAAAATGAAGCCATAACAAAGAGAATAGGAAGCATCATCAATCCGCTTTTTCCCGAATTATTAGGATCTGTAATGATTGAAGCGATGGCTGCAAGCATTGCATTCCAAATCAACACCCCCAAAATGGCAAAGGGCAAATACAACACAATAGCAGGTAGATTCAAAAAGTCAAGAATTGTTGATACAGGTGTTCCAGTAAATTGAAAAAAGACGATACTGCCAATTGTGACTAAAAGCGTATTGGTAATCATAGAAGATATGCCCGTCAAAGTAATGCCGAATATTTTCCCATCCATCCATACTTGTGGACTGATGGCAGAAACAATTTGCTCCGTTATTTTTAATTGTTTCTCGCC
>JBMLPQ010000158.1:0-2700 GCA_049242025.1 Sediminibacterium sp. | reverse complement strand
ATCGTGTCAATTCCATCACTTCCAAGAAACAATATTTATAAACAAGGGATAAGTGTTGTACCCTGGAAAGAGGACCTTTTTTGGGTTGGCTCTACCTATGAATGGACATACGAAAATCTAAAGCCTACCCAATCCTTTTTAGACAAAACAACCCTTCAACTAAAAAACTGGCTAAAACAACCATTTGAAATGATTGACCATATTGCATCTGAAAGGCCAGCTAATGTGGAGCGGAGGCCATTTGTAGGATTCCACCCAACTCATCCCAATCTGGGTGTTTTAAACGGAATGGGAACCAAAGGATGTAGCTTAGCGCCTTATTTTGCCCACCAGCTTACCCAAAATATGATTAATGGGGCCCCTATTCACCCATTGGCAGATATTCAACGTTTCAAAAATATTTTAAGCCGTTAATTGATTACAAAAAATTAATATTGTGCCTCAAATAATTGAAGGCATGGAGCAATCACCCTTGGTACAAGATGATCGTTACGAAATTCCATTAAAGTATAGAAAGATGGAAAACCTACACATCGTGTTCTGGCTTTTCAAAGACGTAGCCTGGTGTTTAGGATTAAAATGGTTAGGAACAGTAATGATTATCCCTACTTTAATTATTTCAATCGTCATTGCATATAGAACCAGAAAGTATGTTTCGGAGCTATGCCATAATTTAGCAATCACGGTTTGGATTTCTGCCAATTCATATTGGATGATCAGTGAGTTTTTTGGGTTTGATCACAAAGTAATTTGGGGAGAATATACATTTAAACACTTAGCGATTATTCCTTTTACGTTAGGGATACTTATACTAGGTTACTACTATTTAATTTGGAAGCCCTTGCACACCAAGAAATCTGACTACTAAACAAATAAACCCCATTCATCTTCGTAATGATCTTTTTGGAAAGTAGCAACCCATTGCTTAAACAATTGCTTAAATTGATTTAACGCGTTTTCAATCACTTGCCTGTGCAATTCATCGGCCCATCCCATCAAAACAGCAAAGCCAATTTGTTGCATCATTTGCTTTGCATTGGTTCTAATATTGGCGGCGTTTTCCATTTTTAAAACATAATGGTCTACGCTAATTGCACCCATAATTTTTGGTGCTACAATGAGTAAATTTTCATAAATCAATGCCTTAGTAGAAGCAGGTAAACTTTGATCTCCATCGTCCGCCAAATTTTCGGCGAATGCCATCACCAAACCGAAAACCTCTCGCCACTGATTGTACATTGCTCTAGCCAATAACTTTCCCGAATCGTTATTGAAACCAGTAGAAGAATCAGCCTGCCCAACTTTAAACCGATCTTCATCCCACTCCGGCAAAAGGTTTAGATCATTTAAATTCATTCAATAAAATTAATTCATTTCAACTTTTAAAAAGCGAGCAGTATGACTAGTTTTATGCAAGAGCATTTGTTCAGGTGTACCCTCAAATAAAATTTGGCCTCCACCATCTCCTCCCTCAGGACCTAAGTCAATTACATGATCGGCCATTTTAACCACATCTAAATTGTGTTCAATCACCAACACCGAATTGCCTCTATCAACCAATTTATTCAATACATCCAGCAAATGACTAATGTCTTGAAAATGCAAACCAGTAGTGGGTTCATCCAAAATATAAAATGTTTTACCGGTATCTTTTTTACCTAATTCAGTAGCCAATTTCACCCGTTGCGCTTCACCACCGCTAAGCGTTACTGCAGACTGGCCCAATGTTACATACCCCAATCCAACGTCTTGCAATACTTTAATTTTACGATACAAATAAGGTACGGGTTGAAAGAAATCGCAGGCTTCATCTACCGTCATATTCAACACATCACTAATAGACTTTCCTTTGTAGCGAATTTCCAAAGTTTCGCGGTTGTATCTTTTACCATTACATTTTTCGCAGTTCACATATACGTCTGGAAGAAAATTCATTTCAATTACTTTCATCCCACCGCCTTCACAAACATCACAACGACCTCCTTTAACATTAAAGGAAAAACGTCCAGCAGCATAGCCCCTAATTTTAGCTTCAGGAATTGCAGCAAACAAGGTCCTAATTTCAGTAAAGAAACCACAGTAAGTTGCAGGGTTGCTTCGGGGTGTTCTACCAATAGGGGATTGATCAATTTCAATGACTTTATCAATATGTTCTAAGCCTTTCACCGAAACAAAAGGCATAGGATGCACTTTACTATTGTAACAATGCTTAGATAAAAGAGGGTACAAGGTTTCATTAATTAAAGTGCTCTTACCACTTCCACTAACACCACTTACCACAATCAATTTTCCTAAGGGAAAACGAACAGTAACATTCTTTAAATTATTTCCAGTAGCGCCTTTTAAGATCAATTCTTTTCCATTCCCAACTCTTCGTTCTGTAGGTACACTAATCGACTTTTGGCCATTTAAATATTGAGCAGTATCCGAATTAGAAGCCAATACTTCTGCAGGAGTTCCTTCTGCAACAATACTACCCCCATACTTACCCGCTCTAGGACCAATGTCTACCAAATAATCAGCAGCCAACATAATGTCTTTATCGTGCTCAACCACTAATACACTATTCCCAATATCACGCAAATTTTTTAACGCATGAATGAGTTGATGATTATCGCGTTGATGCAAACCGATAGAAGGCTCATCTAAAATATACGTGATGCCTTGTAATTGAGAACCAATTTGAGTAGCCAGTCTAAT
>JBMLPQ010000157.1:0-4699 GCA_049242025.1 Sediminibacterium sp. | reverse complement strand
AGTATGTACTAAATCAATACAGAGTTCAGCATCATTGAATTGACCATCATAATATAAAATTCCACCCGCCACTTTTTTAGGATTGATATTGGGTAATAATTCCAAGGTTTTTTTGCGCGAAAGCAAACGCGTTTTACCCAATGACAATTTGCCAGATAATAGATCGTACAACATTAAACCGGCACTATAATAAATTTTTTCCCAGAGGCTAAAAACCGGTATTACAAAGGGTTGTGTCCTCGTAAGATGCGGTGCATTTTTGAGTAACCTACCCCGCTCGGCTAACGCCTCGCGCACCAATTTAATATTCCCTTGTGCCAAGTACCTCACACCCCCATGCACCAATTTAGTGGAACGGCTAGAAGTCCCTTTTGCAAAATCAAATTGCTCCACCAAAAGGGTTTTATAACCGCGCGACGCAGCATCTACTGCGGCTCCACAGCCTGTGGCCCCACCGCCGATGATTACAATGTCGTATATAAGATTATCCATTCTATTTTATCGATAAAAAGCTAATAACTCATAGCCGCCCCCACTGCTTTAGCCCAGCCGGCAGCTAAAGCGTCGCGATCCGCTAACGACATTTCAGGGGAGAACACCCGATCCTTTTCCCAAATGCTTTGAATTTCGGAAACAGAGCTCCAAAAACCAACTGCTAAGCCAGCCAAATAAGCAGCACCTAATGCAGTAGTCTCCACAGTAGTAGGACGCACCACCGCAGTTTGCAATAAATCAGCTTGAAATTGCATCAGCATATTATTCACGGTAGCACCACCATCCACCCGCAATTCTTTAATTGAAATACCCGAATCGGCTTCCATGGCTTTTAATACATCCATGGTTTGAAAAGCAATACTCTCCACCGCAGCACGCGCAATATGTGCACTGGTTGTACCGCGTGTGATACCAACGATTGTACCACGCGCATGTTGATTCCAATAAGGCGCACCCAATCCTGCAAAAGCAGGAACCACATACACTCCATCGGCCGAAGACACTTCACCAGCAAGGGTTTCAATCTCCGCAGAAGTTCTAATAATTTTTAACCCATCCCGCAACCATTGCACCACAGCACCCGCAATAAATACAGAACCTTCAAGCGCATAATGCGTAACTCCATTCACTTGCCAAGCAATGGTCGTGAGCAATTGATTGGTAGAAGCCACTGGTTTTTCACCCGTATTCATCAACATAAAACAACCCGTACCATAAGTATTTTTCACCATGCCAGGATGCGTACATTGTTGACCAAATAAAGCAGCTTGTTGATCACCCGCAATACCCGCAATAGGCACAGGATGCGAAGTCAAAATACTTTGTGTAGTACCATAAATTTCACTAGAACTTTTTACCTGAGGGAGCATAGCCGCAGGGATACTGAAGCGCTCGAGTAAGTCTTGATCCCACTGTAAAGAATGAATATTATACAACATCGTACGCGATGCATTCGACACATCAGTAACATGCACTTGGCCATTCGTTAATTTCCACACCAACCAAGTATCAATCGTGCCCATTAATAACTCACCATTCATTGCACGTTCGCGCGCACCCGCAACATTATCTAGTATCCATTTTACTTTGGTAGCAGAAAAATAAGCATCAACAATTAATCCTGTTTTTTCTTGAATCAATTTTGCATGACCCGCTGCTTTTAATTGATCACAATAATCAGCCGTTCTACGGTCTTGCCAAACAATGGCATTGTATACAGGTATCCCTGTTTTTTTATCCCATACAACCGTGGTTTCGCGTTGATTGGTAATCCCAATCGCCGCAATATGTTGAATGCTCAAACCCGCTTTGGTAATGGCTTCTGCGGCAACACCAATTTGCGTACTCCAAATTTCATTGGCATCATGCTCTACCCAACCGGGCTGCGGAAATATCTGTGTAAATTCTTTTTGCGCAGTAGAAAAAATGGCGCCGTTTTTATCAAATACAATGGCCCTACTACTAGTAGTACCTTGATCAAAAGATAGAATATATTGTTGCATGGTAAGCTTTGCAACAAGATAATGAAATTAGTAAGATGAATTACTTAGATCTTAACCAAGGCGTAGGATTCTGCGCAACACTTTTATCATTCATAATCATGAATAAGATACCACCTTCACCATCAATAGAAGTACCCGATTTACCCAACACCGTACCGGCTTTTACTTTTTGATCGCGAGACACAGCAACAGACGATAAATTTTTATAGCCCGTAAAATATTTACCATGCTTCACTAAAACAATATTTTCATCGGCCACTTCACCTGCATAAACCACTTCCCCATCGGCCACACAACGAACCGGAGAACCAACAGGAACAGCTATTTCAAGCCCATCCGATTTTTGCATCAACTTGGTGCCCGCATAACTTTGCGTACCAAATCCTACCGTAACAATACCATTACTCACCGGCCAAGGCAAACGCCCACGGTTATTCTCAAAATTGATCGATTGCTCCATGCCCTCAGGCGTAGATTCTAAAGGCGAATACGTACGATCTTTAGAAGCAGAAGAAACGCCCGTAGCAGGATCGTTTAAAGTAGGTTTGGGAGGATTAACACTGCCGCTATTATCGGCCGCTGAACCATTTGCAGCCACTGTACTTCCAGCAGTAGATGGTTTGGTTGCAGTAGAACCACTAGCAGGTTTTGAAGTAGTGCCCGCTGCATTTTTCTTATCCGCTGCAGCCTGCGCTGCTGCTGCATCTTGGGCCGCTTTTAATTTGCGTGCATCTTCCAAAGCTTTCAAACGCTTGGCTTCGTCACGCTTTCTAGCTTCTTCAATTTCTCTTCTGATAACGGCGTTAATTGCCACTGCAACTTTTTGACGCTGGTTCTCTTTATCCCGAATTTGCTTATTGAGTTCTTTCTCTTTACCCTTTAACTGAGCAACCACCTGATCTTGCTCTTTGCGGTCTTCTTCTAAATCAACTAGCTGTTTATTTTGCACTTCAAGGGTACTCAAACGCTCTTTTTTATTTTTACTAAGCACCCCAATTTTTTCTTGCAATAATTGCTCACTTTTAACAATTGTATTAGCCTGTGTTTCCCGATTTTGGCGATAACTTTTTAAATAAGTTACCCGCTTCATGGCGTCATTAAAACTACCCGCAGAAAACAAGAAATTGAGATAAGCATAGCTGCTTCTATTTTTATATGCAAAAACAATACTCTTTGCATATTTTACTTTAAGGGTATCTAGTTCTTTACGCAAGCGATAAATATCCAACTCATTTAAATAAATGGTCTCATCCAATTGCTTCACTTCTCTATTGATTCCATTGATTAGGGATTCCCTCGCATTAATTTTACGCTTGATAATGGCCAATTGCTTTACCGAAGTTTTGGTATTCTTTTGAGTTTCGCGATACAATTGATTTAGCTCGGCCAACTCTTTCTCGATACTCTGTTTTTGTTTTTGTAAATCTTCTCTGTTTTGTGCACTAGCTACTAAGCCACCCAATAGCAGCACCACCAAAAGAGAAAAAATACGTTTTAACATCGCAGATTTTTAATAAAAAATTGAACTAATTGTTAACTCACTACTCATACATTCCTCGCTCAAGATCGAACTAATAACGTTAAATGTTTCCCTAAATTACTTACGCTTGAAATTTTTAGGCACTTCAAAAGCATATTTTAACGGTTCATTTAGGCTAAACTCTTTAAAATCAAGGTTGATATCCAACTTACTTTTTTCGGCCACCACAATTTTTCTTTGGGTAGCAAACTGGTAAGTCCCCATGGGTTGATAGTTGCTGAAGCTGATGGCACAGGTTCTATTACGCTGAATGTCTACATCATCCAACTTGCTATGCATTACCCTAAAATTGTCATTAGACAAAGAAATTAAGTGTTTAAAAATATCCCCCACCATTAACACCGAAAAGCTTTGCGGAGCATCTCTGTAAGACACAATATTGTTGGTAATAAAAATAGGATTACCAATTAAAAGGTCTTGTAAGGTATTAAAGTCAAAAGGAATTTGAGTGGCTTCCTTTAAGTAGTCAATCGTACGGTATTGCACATATTTTTCACCCACTTTTTTAACTAAAACCACAGAATCCTTAGAAATCTTTACTTGCAAGCCCTCCGCAGAAATACCCAAGAACGAGCCCCTAATGCGGATATAAATCAAAGAATCTTTGACAATGCTCAAATAGCCCGTGTAATTTTCGCTGTTCTCCGCACTTTCATAATCAATCTTGATTTTAGCATTGAAGGTTTTGAAGTTGATGGTATTGGTAACCACTTTCATCATAATACCTCGCACAATGCTGGCAGAGTCAACCTTTGGGGTTTCAGTAATCACAACGGTTTGGGTAGTGTCTTTTTTGTCTATGGCTTGTTCTATGGTGGCTACTTTCTTGACAGTTTTGCAGCTGGCTAGAATGGCAATTAGCAATAGTATTTTAAAATATTTCATCTAATTATTTTAAACGTTAATCTAGTGAGGTAATTGAAGAAATTCGTCTGCAATCTTTTCATTCGGAAAATCTTAAATGCCAAATTTCTCCAATTACCTCACATTTTAATATTATCTAATATTTACTATAATACCCAATTTCACTTATTAGCCACAAATAATGCCAATAGCACCAATTGAGCTTACATTCAATATTTTGACGTTCGGGCAAGACTAAAGTCGGCAAAGATAACCAAAATCACTAGGATTGATGGGGCTGAATTCATTGGGAGGAATT
>JBMLPQ010000156.1:0-4129 GCA_049242025.1 Sediminibacterium sp. | reverse complement strand
TGCTCAAATTCCTTTGCAAGATGGATAGAAGCATTGGCTTCAATAGTTGAAATCATTTGAATTGCATAAGCTGGATTATTTTTATATTTTTCAAGTGCAATAAAAAAATACGATTCAACTATTTTCTTATACAAATTATTTAGCGTGGGTGTAAAAGCCCCCTTTCTATAAAATTCATTAAATAAAATAGAAGCCAACTTTGTCAACTTTTCAGATTTCTGAATGTAAGACTGTTTCCGCGTTTGTTTAAAAGCTTCATTAAAAATAAGTGCAGAGCTAATAAAAATGTTGACGTATCGATTATTATTTAGGTCTAATAATTTTTGTTCATCAACTTTAAGTAGAGGCGTTTTTGTACCAGTGTGAATTTCAATTAATGTATTGATATTCTTTTCCATGATTACAATAGCAGAGTCGTGATTTGCAAGACTAGATAGATTCATTGCTTTCATCGTCTCCAAGCCAAACTTACTCATACTAGTTGGCGGAAAATCATAAGCGCTTAAGGAGGCATTTACATGATAGATGGCTTTTTCATACGCTTTCATTTCTCTATACTGGTTGGCTAATTTAGAGTGCGCCAATACCATGCTAAAAGCATCTTTGTATTTGATGGCTTCAGATAAATACATTTTGCCAAGCCGAACCCCTTCTAAATGATTATCTGAATAATAATTATAGTAGTCACATACAAGCGTAATGCAGGACAAATAATAATCTATATCCGCAGCTTTTTCATTTTTAGGTGATAATTCTATTTCTTTTTTTATTTGTTGCACAATTTTATTAGCCAACTCAAGATTTTCATTAACGGTAGCCATATTCACCTGCATCTTTCGATAAACACGCTTGGCATAAAAATATTCTTTTGTATTGGTTGGCTTTTTAAACTGTGAAAGATAAAATGTATTAAACTTTTGAAAAGTCCTTTTTATACCAGCGAAATCTTCGTATTCACCATAATAATAAAAGAGATTATTATATGCGGCGATATAGTCCATCACTTTAATTTTATCAAAATTTGACTCCATTAAGTCTATGGCTTTTTCAACACTAATGATATCTTTCTTTTGATTCCCCATACTTGAATGATTATAAGATAGTTCAATGTATAAGCGAACTTGCAATGGGATATCTTGGTTTAAAACAGTCTGATATTTTTGGGTGATAGATTCATAAATATCTAAAGATTCTTGATACTGTTGATTAGCCGATAAAGCCAAACCATAAGACATCAAAGTATTCGCTTTTAGTGAATCACTAAGACTTTTATAAAACGGCTTTTCTATAATACTTAAATAGCTTGATTTTACCGCTTCATAATCCCCATTGTCGTAAAGTGTTTGAAGCTGTTCAATATATTTAGGAAAAAATTGATTGAGTGATTTAAGATCCTTCTTTTGGTCATACAAGGAAAGTTGATTAACAATAGACTTTTCGGAAATGGAAGCATCAACTTTTTTCTGAGCAATACCAGTTAGACTTAATAGTATTAAAAAACAAACAGCTAGACTTCTCATTCTTAGGAAATAAATTGTTGGTTATACAATTTACATTAAAGTGGAATATGAATGTTGGCTTAAATAATCAATTTTTGAACAGAGCAATGGAGGATTAATCATATTTATTTTATTGGCGTTCGATACTTGTAAACCGCATAACTATTGATTTTTTTAAACTTCAATTGCTCTTTTTTAACGTTCACTTGAATGTATTCTTTAAACAAACCATTGCTATCATTGAAGCCAATAATACAGTCTAGAGAAGACTTTCCTGGCTTTATTGTAACCACTGGATCAATACCAAAATTTGGAATCGTAATCATTTCTGTTGCCCTGATTTCTTTGTATTGAATTTGAACCTTGTATTCAAAAGTCTTGGCAGTCTCATAAATATTCACTCCAAATTTCCAGTTATTAGCATTGCCCATTCCATCATCAATAGGCACGGAAAAAGTAGCAATGGGTTTTTTAGATGGCTGTTCCCGTACCTCAGAAACACTTGGCGCTTTAATGACCACAGTATCAACCTTCGTTTCAATTTGTTTATTTTCAATAGAATTACAACTGATACTTAAAATCAATAAACCAAAATATACAATAGCTCTCATTCAAAAAATATTGTACTCAATTTATTAAATTATTCAATATCGAATCATATCTCCAACTGATTCATCTGTTAAGAGTTTTTTGAGAATGGGGTGTTCCAATACTTTAGTGTAGTCCATCCATTTCCCGTTTACTTTAACTTTCCGTGCAACTAACCGAATACCATGACTATAATCAACATACCAGTTGACATGTCCTATGTATAAGGGTTGTATAGGTTTGCCATTCAGTTGGTGCCACCCATATATAGCCACCCGATTTGTTTTAGGAGACCTTAGCAATAAATCGCTAATAACTACATCTTTTTTAATCCCTGCAATTAATCCTTTTTGTTGTTTGCGTTGTCCTTCAATTATCAAATGATGCTGCCACATGGTTACAGTACTATCTCTATGAATATACATGGGTACAGGTGTAAGTTTTACCACCGCATTTGCATAAATATCATTTACCATTTTACGAGTTGGCAAAAAACAATTCAAACTATCTGCTATGAGTTGAGCAGACATGGGCGTCAGTGGTACTCTAGCCCAATTATGATTATTGCCTACACTTAGGTAATCGGGCATTACATAATATGTTGCCCGATTCACCTTTCGGGTAGTAGAATCAATTATTGATACATTGATGGGAATTAATTTCAACAAAAAAGTTGGAATATTCCCTTCCAATATTTCTTTCACAGCAAATGAATCACGTTGTTTCCATTGCATGGTCATTGCTTGTTGATAGAATGCTTCTCCAGTAATCTGCTCCTTCACCACGTTGGATGAAGAACTGTTTAAACGAGGATTACAACTTGCAAAAACTACCAGTAAGCTTAACCATAATAATCGCATTACAGCTATTTTAGTATCCATTACAATAATCCATTCGCCAACATATACTCAGCAATTTGAACTGCATTGGTGGCGGCACCCTTTCTAAGATTATCGCTTACAATCCACATATTCAATGTCTTGTCTTGTGATTCATCTCTTCTGATACGACCTACAAATACTTCATCTTTCTCATGCGCCCACAATGGCATTGGATAAATTTGATTGGGTAAATCGTCTTGCACAATTACGCCAGGTGCAGCGGATAATAAAGCTTTCACTTCTTCAACCGTAAAATCATTTTCGAATTCAATGTTCACGCTTTCGCTATGTCCACCAACAACTGGAATACGCACCGTTGTTGCGGTTACACGTATTGAATTGTCTTGCATGATTTTATTGGTTTCCTTTACCATTTTCATTTCTTCCTTGGTATAGCCATTGTCTAAGAACACATCAATCTGTGGAATAACATTTAAATCAATAGGATACTTATACGCCATTTCACCTTCTACTCCCTTGCGTTCATTGAACAATTGGTCTACCGCTTTTTTACCAGTTCCTGTAACACTTTGATAAGTGCTCACTACCACACGCTTAATTTTATATTTTAAATGCAATGGTTGTAATGCAACCACCATTTGTATGGTTGAACAATTGGGATTGGCAATAATATAATCTTCACTTGTAAGCACTGCTGCATTCACTTCAGGTACTACTAATTTTTTAGTAGGGTCCATTCTCCAAGCAGAAGAATTGTCAATCACACGAATGCCTGCTGCAGCATATTGTGGCGCCCATTCTAAAGAAGTACTACCACCTGCAGAAAATATGGCCACTGAAGGTTTTGCAGCAATACCATCTGCCATACTCACTACTTTATAGGCGTTACCTTTAAAACTAACTTCCTTGCCTACTGATCTTTCTGAAGCTACCGGTACAATTTCAGTTACCGGAAAATTTCTCTCTGCTAATACCTGCAACATTTTGGTTCCAACTAAACCTGTTGCTCCAACTACTGCTACTTTCATTTTGTTCCCCCCTGTCTCCTTTTTGGAGTTTTAGTGTTAAAAAAAAGGCCTTCCAAATTTGGAAGGCCCGTTAATATGAATCAGTTTAAAACATACAAACACCTTCCACTTAGAGCGGTTTTTTGTTACGTTTTATATTTTTAATCATTGTCATCTAAAAACGAATATACAA
>JBMLPQ010000155.1:0-12735 GCA_049242025.1 Sediminibacterium sp. | reverse complement strand
GGAGTTGTTCTTGGTAAACGTCCTATAAATGATAACTATCCCAATGTTATTCCTTTATTACAATTTGGATTTACAGTAGGATACACTTTTTAAGCAGCAGGGTAGTGCTAACCATAAAAGTTCCTTACCTTCATCAACTAACAAATTTGCTTGCTTATGCCATTGAGTAAAATTGCCGGAATCGGCATGTATGTACCTTCTAATGTGGTTACCAATAATGATTTGACTAAATACATGGAAACCAATGATGAATGGATTCAAGAAAGAACAGGAATTAAAGAACGCAGATACGCACATAGAACTGAAGAAACCACCACTACTATGGGAGTGGAAGCTGCTAAAATAGCGATTGAAAGAGCTGGTATCACCGCACAGGATATTGACTTTATCATTTTTGCGACCCTATCCCCAGATTACTATTTTCCGGGTTGTGGTGTATTAGTGCAAAGAGCCATGCAGATGAAAGAAGTGGGTGCATTAGACATAAGAAATCAATGCAGTGGTTTTGTTTACGCATTAAGTGTGGCCGATCAATTTATTAAAACCGGGATGTATAAGAATATATTGGTGATTGGTAGCGAAAAGCATTCCTTTGGTTTAGATTTTTCTACACGTGGTAGAAATGTGTCGGTAATTTTTGGAGATGGAGCGGGTGCAGTAGTAATGCAGCCTACTGAAAAAGAAGGTCAAGGTATTTTAAGTACACATTTACATAGTGATGGAGAATCTGCTGAAATTTTAGCCATGTACAATCCTGGTTCTCACGCCAATCATTGGGGAACCAAAGATTACGCCAGCTTTGATGATGCAGAAATTTCTCAAATGTTTATGAGTCATCAAATGATTGACAACGCACAAAATTTTCCTTATATGGACGGACCAGCTGTATTTAAAAAAGCAGTAGTAAAGTTTCCTGAAGTAATTATGGAATCATTACATAAAAATGGGTACGAATCAACGGATATAAATATGTTGATACCACATCAGGCCAATTTGCGCATCAGTCAATTTGTTCAACAGAAATTAAAATTACAAGACCACCAGGTTTATAATAATATTATGAACTATGGTAACACAACAGCTGCGTCTATTCCGATAGCACTTTGTGAAGCTTGGGAAAAAGGAATGATCAAAGAAGGAGACTTAGTATGCTTGGCTGCATTTGGCAGTGGGTTTACTTGGGCTAGTGCATTAATGAAATGGTAGTAATACCGAGGAGCGAATTCCATGACAAGAAAAATTATTTATTTAATCAATCCGATTTCAGGTACATCCAAAAAAGATAAAATCAGAGAACTGGTTGAAAAAGTGACTGCCGCAAAAGGCATTGAATACCGTGTGTTCGATACCAATCCAACGGGTAATTATGAATTTCTAAGAGACCATATTGTAAAAGAAAAATTTACTGATGTGGTTATTTTAGGGGGAGATGGCACAGTCAATCAAATAACTGGCGCCCTAAGAGATACAGGCGTTCAGTTTGGGATTATACCTGTAGGATCGGGTAATGGCCTTGCCCGTGCGGCAGGTATTCCTACTAGCATGAAAGCAGCCATTGATTTGATTTTTAATGGCACAGCAGAACAAGTAGATGCTTTTTCAGTAAATGGTGAGTATGCTTGCATGCTCAGTGGAATGGGCTTTGATGCCCAAGTAGCACACGAGTTTGCGCAAAAAACAACTCGTGGCTTATTTACCTACACACAGCAAAGCATTATCCAGTTTTTTAAAGCCAACCCTTACCAGTTTGAAATTGTGTTGGATCATTTTTCATTTTTTACCGATGCCTTTTTTATTAGCATTGCCAATAGCAATCAATTTGGGAACAATGCCATCATAGCACCGCAAGCAAGTTTATCGGATGGATTATTAGATATAGTGATTGTTCAAAAAATGAACAAAGCCAAATTGCCTTTCGCTATTTTAAGACAGATGCGAGGAAATAATAAAGTGCAACAATTGGTAGAAGATATGAGCTCTAAGAATATTCTCTATTTTCAAACGCCATCCTTACGCATTAACAATCCAAAACATGCCCCTTTACATATTGATGGCGAGCCAAGAGATGCTGTTGAATCTATTCAAGTAGAGATTATTCCTCAAGCATTTTTACTCATAAAACCTAAGGGAAAATAAATCAAGTCTTAATTATTGAATGGCTTTTTTTAATCGCTCAAACTCTTGTTGATTCAATGGGTTTTTAACTGCTTTTGCAATATCACGTTTTTCTGCTGCAGTTAAGTGAAAGCTTAAACTTGCAGGGGCTTCTTTTTTGGAAGGGATGTATTGAAAAGAAAAACGATAAAAATTACTACCATATGCTTTGTGCATATAATCCAATTGATCATGCTGGTAATAGTCTTGAATTTTAAACCAATTATTTTGCAAAATCAAAAAGGGCTTGGTTAAAAAACCAATCAGTGAATTGCTTTCTAATGGCTTATCCCAATCACTTAAACTTCTATCACGTATCTGAATCAGAATTACTTTAGCGGTATTTTCTTGTAACCAATCTTTAAAAACAGCAATAAATCTTAGTGCAGATTCTTGGCCATAATTGTCTCTTAAACCAGCATCCATAACATCAATTACTGGATTGGTTGGCAACCAAACATTGGGTAATACATAAGGAAAAGTAGCATTCATTCTGAGCGCCGACAATAAATTAATGTCTTTGCTTTTTTGGTTATGCAAAAAACTATTAAAATCAATGGCGTCTGGATCAAAAGATAGGATATTGGTGGTATCCGACACTGGTCGCATTAAAAATCGAACAGGCCTTGAAGCAATAATCATTTTTCTGCCATCACGGGTAATCACCGAATTAAAGAATACAGAGGGGATAATTGCAGCGGCTTCTGCCTGCTCATAATCACTGATTTTCTTTTGCATGATTCCACCGGTATTCTCTTTTAATTTTTCTTCAAAAGCATACCCACGATCTTTTACATATTCAAAACCATTGGTCGTAAATTTTTGTGCAGGACCCAACATATCTCTGGTTAGGAAAGAAGAAAACAAAGGACTTAATAAATCTTTAGAAATATTATTTACATACTGCTTATCCTGTAAATTAATTGGATTCCCTTTTATTTTTTCATGATACAATTCCCTAAAATAAACAGCCCCCAACATTCCTCCGGATGCGCCATTAATTAATAGCGTTTTTTTCATCAATTGCCCTTGCATTAGGCTATCTAAATACTGTAGGGTATTCATCGTAAATGTGGCACTTCTTGTTCCACCACCACTGGTATTAATGATATAGAGGATGGGTTTTTCTTGACCCTGTTGTGCTTTCCAATTATTGAGTATTTCTAAAAAAGCTGCTTTGTCTTTTTCTACTGAATCAATTGCTGCCAATTGCTGAATGGCTTCCTTGGTATATTCGGGCCTACCAGCACCTTTTGCATAATCTAATCCGTATGCTTTATTTCTTGGGTCAATAATATCATTTTGGTATAAAATATTGGCTATAAAATATGCGGCTATAACAGCTACAAATGTATAAGAACGCAAAAACAACGAGAGTGCCCCTGATACCGCAATTAATATTGCCAGTAATAGTGTAATGCTCGATGCTGCAGGAAGTTGAAACAATTTAGTATCAGAACTAAACCCTACTAAAATCAGAAAGACAAAAGCAATCATGATGGCTATAATGGCTGCAAAATGATGGCGGTTAAAAACAGCTTCTAAAAATTCAGGATTATAATGTTTTACATTTCTTGGTTTACGTAATTTAAATGCAGCACTAAAAAACCAATCGACTCTTAAATCTTGTTTTAAATCGGGTGCTTTCTGTTTATCTGGAATTAAATCATATTGTTTATTGGCGTCTGTGATTGTTGCAGATATGGTGCTATAAATGGTTTTATCGGCACCAAAAAAATAAAGAAAGGCAAAAGCAATTGATAGGATAAATCCACCTGTATATCCCAATGCAAGCCCTATGAAATCGGACAGTAAAAACAATTCTTGATTAATGGTATACTGGTAAGCTTCAACTAAATAAAATATTAAAAAAGCAAATGGAATAATTGCGTTGTTGATACAGTATTTTAAAAAAGGTTGTGCAGTGGTAGCCAAAAATTGAATTCGCCCACTGTGTAAAATAAATGTAGTGATATTCCAGCTCATGATAAACACCCCAGATGTAACACCAACTATGGCTGTACTTAAGGGGCTAATATTGCCAAAATACTCAGGTGCTAGAAATAGCGAATAAGCTCCAAAGGTTTTCATGAAGCTTCCTCCTACTGTTGCAAATAAGATATACCAGAAGAATAAAAAAATCTGGTACCTACGAAAATGCAGCAACAACAGTTGTACTGGAAAAGAAAACCAAATGCCTATCAGATATCGCTTCATTCACTAGTATAGCTACACAATAATGTTTTTTATGTAGCTGTTTAAATTTAGCAAATTTTAGGCCGAACCAAAAATAAAATGGTTACTAAAGAAAGTAATAATAACATTCCTGTAAGCTGATGCAATTGTGCCATCCATTCAAAGCTTCCCCAAATACCAGGCACAATAGTACTACTTGTTAAAACGGAGGCAATGCCTAATACTACTTGTAGCAATGTGAATATTAAGGGAAACTTAGCAGCACGTTGCAACGTTGGCGTACTGGCTGTTTTGAATAATTGAATAGACCATAAAATCATTAACAATAAAATCAAGTAAGCTAAACCTCTGTGTATAAAATGTATCAGTGTTGTATTGTCAATAAAATTTAATAAAAATGGTTGATGGCTAAATAAATGATCTGGTACCCATGCACCATTAATGGTAGGCCATGTTGCGGCAACATTAGCTGCTTTATGTCCTGCCATTAAAGCCCCATAAATCAACTGAAGGATTAGCAATCCAATCAATAGTAAGTTTTGTTTTCGAATGGGTTTACTTTCTACTATTTGATTAGAAGGAACCAATAATTTTAATGCAAACCAATACGTATAACTTAATAAGCCCAAAGCCAAAATAAAATGTAGTGCCAACCGAGTGGGCTTTACATAAACCGCATCACCTGTTAATCCACTCGCAACCATGATCCAACCCACTAATCCTTGTAAAGCCCCTAAAAAAAACAGCACTAACAAAGAGCCTACCATTTCTTTTTTAAAAGCTTTTTTAAAAATGAACCATACAAATCCAAATGCAAATACCAATCCTATTAACCTAGCCCATAAACGATGAAACCACTCCCAGAAAAAAATGAATTTGAAATCGTCTAATTGAAACTCAAAATTTAATAACTGAAACTGTGGGGTCTGTTTGTATTTATCAAATTCTGCCAACCATGCTGCTTCGTTTAATGGAGGCAGTGTGCCTGTTATCACTTCCCATTGTGTAATTGATAATCCACTCCCTGTTAATCGAGTGATTCCTCCCAACGCTATTTGAATAATGGTCATTCCCACACCTATCAGTAACCAAGTGGCTACTTGCTTATTTGAACGGTCTCCTGCTATCATATATTGATTGTTTCCTCGTTTGTACAAAGGTATAACACACAAACTTCGGAATTGATTGATGTTTAAGTAGTTTTACCAAATGTTACCCGCTTTTTATCAAGAAAATCAAATTGAAGCTGGCTGCGATGAAGCTGGTAGAGGATGTTATGCTGGTCCTGTGTTTGCGGCAGCGGTTATTTTACCCGTAAACTTTAAACACCCTTTGTTAAATGATAGCAAACAAGTGGGTGCAAAGCAGCGAAAAGTGTTAAGAGAAGTAATTGAATCTAACGCGATTGCTTGGTCGGTAGCTAGTGTAGATGCAGAAGAAATTGATCGCATCAATATTTTAAAAGCAAGTTTCAAAGCCATGCATATGGCCATTGATCAACTAAAAGTTAAACCTGAATTCTTATTGATTGATGGAAATCGTTTCCCAGCTTACAAAAAAATCCCTCATTTGTGTATTGTAAAAGGAGATGGCAAATATGCTTCTATTGCGGCAGCAAGTATTCTAGCGAAAACATACAGAGATGCGTATATGGAAAAAATTCATGCTCAGTTTCCACAATATGGTTGGAACAGTAATAAAGGATATGGTACATTAGAACATCGGTTAGCCATTGAAGCAAATGGACTTTGTCAACACCACAGAAGAAGCTTTAATATTAGCCCTACCCAAATGGAAATGCCTTTTTAACCAAGTTCTTCCCAGGGGCCTGCGCCTAATCTTACCAACTCATAAGGATCTTTGGTGCAATCAATGATGGTAGAGGGTATCATCCCCCCATTACCCCCATGTATTACAATGTCTACGAGTTTTTCAAAATTTTCGTACATAATATCAGGATCGGTATATTCTTCTACCATTTCACCCGGAAGTGATGCAGATAATAATGGATGCCCTAATTCTGAAACAATGGTTCTGGCAATATTATTATCTGGTATCCTAAGACCGATGGTACTTTTTTTATTCTGCAGAATTTTGGGCACTTCTTTACTGGCAGGTAAAATAAATGTATATGGCCCTGGTAAATGACTTTTCAATAATCGATAGAGCGGTGTATCTGTGGTTTTACAATACTTACTCAAATCGCTTAAGTCGTTACAAATAAAGCTTAATTGAGCTTTTGCAGGATCTACCTGTTTAATTCTTGCAATTCTTTCTACTGCTTTTGGTTGAAATATATCACAACCCAATCCATAAATAGTATCGGTAGGATATATAATCACCCCTCCTGACAACAAACAGTCTATTACTGTTTTAATATGACGAGGATTTGGATTATCTGGATGTATATGAAGCAGCATAGTCAAAGTTACTTAAAAAAGGAAGGCAGCTAATGCCGCCTTCTGTTTGTTTGTAACCCCTTGTTAATAAATATCATCCTTATCAAATAGTCACTTTCAATAAAGATGAGTGGTAAAAATAAAATTCGGAGCCGGGGAATCTATGCGAAAAACTATCAAAAAAAAACCGTGATTTAACGGTATAAAAAAACGCATGTACAATAAATTATATTCAATTTTTTTTAGTTACTTCACTTCACTGTTTAGTAATACCCCCAGCTTACTATAACAACATATGAGAAAAATAGCATTAGTAGACGACCATGTCTTATTAAGAAATGGCTTATGCGGAATTATTGGCAACTTTGATAATTTTACCGTCTTATTTGAAGCAGACAACGGAAGTGATTTTATTCAAAAGCTTGACCCTAATAATTTACCCGATATTGTTTTACTAGACATTTCAATGCCCATCATGAATGGCTACGAAACAGCCGAATGGATTTACAATCATCATCCTTCCATTAAGATAATGGTATTGAGCATGTTGAATGATGAACGAACCATTATTAAAATGCTTAAATATGGGGCAATGGGTTATATGACAAAAGATACCGATCCTAAAGAATTGAATAGAGGATTAAATGAACTGTACCATAAAGGAATTTATTTTAACCAATTACTTCGCTATAACTTAGTTCAATCCATAAAAAATAAATTGGAAGAACCCAATGATGAGTATCAAGTGATGTTGAACTTGCCTGAAAGAGAAAAAGAGTTCTTAAAATTGTTAGCAACCGATTTAACCTTAAAAGAAATTGCTGCTAAAATGAATCTTAGCCCAAGAACCATTGATGGGTATCGAGATAATTTATTTGAGAAAGTGAAAACAACCAATCGAGTAGGACTAGTTTTATTTGCACTTCGCAATGAATTGATTCATTTATAATCTAGTCTTTAATTTCCCAAACTTCTCTGCCGCGCAACAATTGATCAAGATTCCCTTTGCCTTTGGAAGCGATGGTTTCTTCAATTTGTAAAGCCATCATGTCTTCATAACATGGGCGCTCTGTTTCATAGAAAACACCAAACGGTCTAGGGAATTGAAAATTAGATTGATGTGGATCATCAAACATTCTGATTAATGTTTGTGCTTTATAAAAATCTTTTTCATCATGAATCCAACAATCATCTGCACTAAAGTTTTCGCCGAGTTCTACTACTTCTGGTTGCAAACCATTTAAGCGTATTCCCTTATTTTGATTAGCACCAAATACCAAAGGCTTTCCTTGTTCTAAGAATAAATCATAATCTGCCTTAGAAGATTTTTCAGTAAAAATTTCAAATGCCCCGTCATTGAAAATATTACAGTTCTGATAAATCTCTAAGAAGGAAGCCCCCTTATGTTGATGAGAACGCGTTAATAAAGTTTGTAAGTGCTTGGGGTCACGATCCATTGAACGTGCAATAAATGTAGCATCTGCACCCATGGCCAATGCCAATGGATTAAATGGATGATCAATACTACCAAAAGGCGTACTCTTGGTAATTTTATTGGTTTCAGAAGTAGGTGAATATTGTCCTTTTGTTAAACCATAAATCTGGTTATTGAACAACATGATATTGACATCAAAATTTCTTCTGAGTAAATGAATGGTATGATTACCTCCAATACTTAAACCATCGCCATCCCCTGTAACAATCCATACACTTAATTCTGGACGAGTAGCTTTCAATCCACTGGCAATAGCAGTGGCTCTTCCATGAATACTGTGCATCCCAAATGTATTCATATAATAAGGGAAACGGCTACTACAACCAATTCCACTGATGATTACAATATTTTCTTTAGGCACTCCAATGCCTGGCATAATCTTTTGAACCTGTGCTAAAATAGAATAGTCTCCACAACCTGGGCACCAACGCACTTCCTGATCTGTTGCAAAATCTTTTGCGGTTAAAGTAGGTGCTGCTATTGTTTCAGTAGCCATAATTTATTGTTTAATTAATTCTTCCCAATATTCTGCTGCTCTTCTGGTATGAGGAATTACAATGGTTCCCCCAACAATGTTGGCTACTGCAAAAATTTCATACATTTCATCGGTAGTGACACCCAATTCAAAACTCTTCCCTAAATGATATTTAATACAATCATCACAACGCAATACCATACTAGCTACCAAGCCCAACATTTCTTTGGTTTTTTTATCCAATGCACCTTCATCATATGTATTGGTATCTAAGTTCCAAAGGCGCTTCATCACTAAATTATTCTTGCTCAGAATCACTTCATTCATTCGCTCTCTATAGCTGTTGAATTCATTTACCATTTCACTCATAAAACCGAATTTGTTCTGCAAAAATACAGCAGCAATGCTTAGCCGAATCAATTTCTTTGTATTTTAAGGCTCAAATACTGTCGAATGAAGAAATTTTTACTGTTCATTTTCCTACTGCCATTAATGGTATTAGCACAGCAGGCTGCTGACTTGGTTAAAATAACCGATATGTACAAAATGAAACAAATGAGTGCCATTAGTTTAAGCCCTGATGGTAAACAAGCGGTATTTGTGTTAAACAGTATTGAACCAGAAGGAATTAGTAAATGGGAATACAAATACACCAATCAATTGTATTTAGTAGCAGCAGATGGTTCTTCAGCCCCAAGGGCATTGACTTATAAGGAAAGCGCTAGCCAACCGGTATGGAGCCCCGATGGTAAAAAAATTGCATTTGTTAGAGCAGTAGACGGCAAGCCGCAAATCTTTTTTCTTTCTTTAGAGGGAGGTGAGCCGGTTCAAATCACCAAGTTTAGATACGGTGCTAGCAGCCCTCAGTTTAGCCCTGATGGAAGCCAACTTTTGTTTAGTGCTTCTGTTTCTTTATCAGATGTATTAAAAGATAAAGAACTCAACCCAACAGCAGCGGTTCCAAAATGGCCAGCAGAGAAACCTGGGTTTGAACAGAATCAATTCCTCCTACCCAATAAAGCCGTACCCAATCCTGATGGTACAACAGAAGAAATAAGGGCCTATTTAGATTTGAATGTGGCGGAGAGAAAAGCCAAAGTCATTAATAAATTAAATTTTCAGGAAGAAGCTTCCACATCGGGCGACCAATCTTTTTCGCATTTATTTATAGTAGCTGCTGAAGCAGGATCAACACCTAAAGCACTTACACAAGGCTTTCATCGTTTTGGGGGCGCCAGCTTTACACCGGATGGAAAACAAATTGTATTTACAGGCAATTCCGACAACACTCAACACCCAGACCGTGCATTAGAAAGCCAAATATTTTTGGTGAACGCAGATGGAACGGGCATGAAACAAGTATTAGGTGCCGTAGGTAAATCTTATTCAAGCCCAACAGTATCTCCATCCGGAAAATGGTTGGCAGTTCAAGTAGGCACTGTATCTTTTGTGAATGTGCCTGAATTAGCGGTGATGCCTTTGAATGGAACAGTAGCTGATTTGGTGATGCTCCCCTTTGATAGAAACAAGGGTGGACTAATATGGAGTAAGGATGAACAACATATTTATTTTACTGCACAGAGCAATGGTGGTGCACCTATTTATCGCATCAATGTAAAAACAAAAAAATCAGAGCAGTTAACTTCTTTAGATGAAGGCATTTCTAGTTTTTCTATGAAAGCAGATAAGCTGGTTTATGTAAAAACTGCTGTGGCCAATCCTTTTGAATTATATACTACTGATATCAATGGTAAAAACGAGAAACGGATCAGCAGTTTCAATTACGATTGGGTGAGTAAAAAACAATTGAGTTTACCAGAGAAAAGAACTTTCAAAAACGAGAAAGGGTTAACCGTAGAATACTGGATCATGAAACCTGCTAACTATGTTGCAGGCAAAAAATATCCAACCATTTTAAATATTCACGGAGGCCCTTCTGCTATGTGGGGACCTGGTGAAAGCTCTATGTGGCATGAGTTTCAATACTATGCTGCTAAGGGTTATGCGGTTGTTTATGGCAACCCTAGAGGTTCTGGTGGATACGGCGAGGAATTCTTAAGAGCCAATGTAAATGATTGGGGTGCAGGACCTACTTCAGATGTTTTAACGTCTGTTGACTTGGCTGCAAAAGAAGGATTTGTTGATACAGCTAGATTAGCTGTAACGGGTGGATCTTATGCAGGTTATTTAGTTGCCTGGATTATCAGCCACGACCAACGTTTTAAAGCTGCATGTGCACAAAGAGGTGTGTACGATTTAGGCACTTTCTTTGGGGAAGGGAATGCATGGCGCTTAGTCCCTAATTATTTTGGTGGCTATCCTTGGGAAGAAAAAATCAGACCTACTTTATTCCGTGAATCGCCCATTAATTATGTAGATAAAATACATACACCCTTTATTATTTTCCATGGAGAAAATGATTTAAGAACAGGTGTTATTCAAAGTGAAATGCTCTACAAAAGTTTAAAAGTCTTGGGCCGAACCGTAGAGTACGTAAGGCATCCAGGCGGTACGCATGAATTAACCAGAACAGGAAACAATCGTCAACGAGTTGATCAAATGTTGCGAACGATTGAGTTTTTTGATCGGTTTATTAAGCATTAAATTTAAAAGCCGACCCATTAAGTTGAGTCGGCTTTTAATTAAATCTTTGCTGCACCAAAATAAGACTGCAATGCTGTAGGTATATTGATTCCTTCTGGTGTTTGGTTGTTCTCTAACAAACAAGCAACTATACGAGGCAATGCCAATGAACTGCCGTTCAGGGTATGAACCAATTGGGTTTTGCCATCTGCACCTTTGAATCTGCATTTCATTCTGTTGGCTTGGTAGCTTTCGAAATTGCTTACACTGCTCACTTCTAACCAACGTTCCTGAGCTGCACTGTATACTTCAAAATCATATGTGATAGCACTGGTAAAGCTCATATCGCCTCCACATAAACGTAATATGCGATAAGGCAGTTCTAGCGATTGCAATAATTTTTCTACATGCAACACCATTTCGTCTAAGGTTTCATAACTCTTATCGGGATGCACTATTTGAATGATTTCTACTTTTTCAAACTGGTGCAATCTGTTTAACCCACGCACGTCTTTTCCATAACTGCCCGCTTCTCTTCTAAAACAAGGAGAGTACGCCGTCATCTTTACAGGAAAATCGCTTTCTTTTAAGATGGTATCTCTGTAGACATTGGTGACAGGCACTTCTGCTGTTGGAATCAAATAAAAATCATCTTCGGTTGCATGGTACATCTGCCCCTCTTTATCGGGCAATTGTCCTGTAGCATAAGCGGAATCTGCATTCACCATGAATGGAGGCAAATATTCTGTATAACCCGCCGCGGTGTTGAAATCTAAAAAATATTGAATTAATGAACGTTGCAATTTGGCGCCCTTACCTATATATACTGGGAATCCACTGCCAGTAATTTTATTTCCCAATTCAAAATTGATCAAATTGTATTTAGTAGTGAGGTCCCAATGAGGAACGGAGCCTTCGGCTAGTGTTGGCATTGATCCCCCCGTTCTAACGACTTCATTTTCTTCCGGTGTTTTGCCTTCGGGAACTATATCGGCTGGTAGGTTCGGGAGTTGAACCAATTGGTCGGCCAGTTCTTTTTCTAACTGCGCCATTTTCTCTTTTAGCGGTTCAAGTGTTTGCTTCCAATTGGCTACATTTTGTTTAATGGTTTCTGCTCCTTCTTTATCTCCCTTAGACATTAATTGTCCAATTTCTTTGGATGCCGCATTCACTTTGGCTTGTATATCATCAAAAGCTGCTTGTACTTTTTTGCGCTCATCATCTGTTTGTATAATAGCATCTACCAGTTCTGGCTGCTTAAAATGTTTTTTTGCCAGTTGTTGCTTTACTTTTTCTGGGGCTGCTTTTAATACACTTACGGGTAACATATTCTCGAATTTGCTGCAAATATACCTTATCAAGGTTGATGATGGCATGACTTGATGGTTTACATTTGCAGTATGTTTATTACAGATGATTTGATGCAACGTTGG
>JBMLPQ010000154.1:0-2352 GCA_049242025.1 Sediminibacterium sp. | reverse complement strand
ATAAAACGATTGGCTTCTTTTTCCATTTTCTTTTCAATCAATTCATTAATGTCTTGTTGACTTAATGAATCAAAATTGTACGCCCTTGGAATATTGATGAATAAGTCGTTCCATTTAATGAAAGGTCCAAATCTTCCCTTTCCTTTTGTTACTGGGAGTTCATCGTAAAATGCAACAGGTGCATCTGCGGCTTGTTTTTCTTTTAATAATTCAATAGCCCGATTTAAATCCATTTCGTGTAAGTCTTCCCCTTTAGGAATAGAAATGAATTGTTCACCTAGTTTAATATATGGGCCAAATCTTCCAATATTCACAGAAAGTTCAGCACCCTCATATTCTCCCAATGTTTTCGGCAATGAAAATAATTCCATTGCTTCTTCCATGGTGATGGTTTCGATGCTTTGAGATTGCTTTAATTTTGCAAATTTAGCTTTGTCATGCTCATCACTGGTATCGCCAATTTGAACCATTGGTCCATAACGCCCCATTCTAGCAATGACTCTTTTTCCTGAAATAGGATCAATGCCCAATTCTCTTTCTCCTTTGGCGCGCTCAGCATTTTCTAAAGTATGTTCAATGGTTTCATGGAATGGTTTATAAAAACCATCAATCATGTTGCTCCACTTTAAATTGCCTCCTGCAATTTCATCAAATTCTGCTTCTATTTTAGCAGTGAAACCAAAGTCCATGACTTTATTAAAGTGTTGCTTTAAAAAGTCGGTCACAACCATTCCTAAATCTGTTGGGAATAATTTACTTTTTTCGGCCCCTGTATTTTCTTGAATAATTTCTTTTTCAATTTGATTATTCGGAGTAAGGGTTAATATGGTTGCAGCTCTTTTTATGCCCTCTTTATCACGCTTTTCTACATAGTTGCGTTTCATAATAGTAGAAATGGTTGGAGCATAAGTAGAAGGTCGGCCAATGCCTAGCTCTTCCAACTTTTTTACTAAAGAAGCTTCGGTATATCTAGCTGCTGGCTTAGTGAATTTCTCGCTGGCATTCATGTACAAGAAATTCAATTGCTCATTTACTTTAATGGCAGGGAGCATTCCTTCAGTACTTTCCTCATCTTCTTCGTCCTTGCCCTCCATGTATACTTTTAAAAACCCGTCGAACTGCATCACTTCTCCACTTGCAGTTAGTATTTCTTTATTAGTGCTTATTTCAATTTTTGCAGTAGTTTTTTCGAAAGCAGCATCACTCATTTGTGAGGCAATGGTTCTTTTCCAAATTAATTCATACAAACGCTTACACTCATCGTCTTCTACTGTATGATTGCTCATATAAGTTGGACGGATGGCTTCGTGCGCTTCTTGTGCATTTTCATTTTTATTCTTGAATTTGCGGGGTTGGTGGTATTTAGCACCGTAGCTATGATTGATTTCTTTACTAATATCTGCTAATGCTGTTTCACTCAATGCTATACTATCTGTACGCATATAGGTAATCTTACCGCTTTCGTATAGCTTTTGTGCAATCAGCATGGTTTTACTAACACTGTAACCCATTTTGCGTGAAGCTTCCTGCTGTAGGGTAGAAGTGGTAAAAGGTGCAGCTGGTGTTCTTTTGGCTGGTTTAACCTGTATGTCTTTTACAGTATATCCCGCATTTTTACAACTTTCTAAAAAAGCGGCTGCTTCTTCTGATGTATGCAATCTTCCTGGTCCTTCTGCTTTAAACTGTACTGGTTTCCCATTGATGTCTATAGCGCTGAAAATTGCTTCTATTTTATATGAGCTTTCCGAAATAAAATGATTGATTTCTCGCTCTCTTTCTACAATTAATCTTACTGCAACGCTCTGAACTCTTCCTGCACTTAGGCTTCTTTGCATGCCTATCTTACGCCATAAAACTGGGCTCAGCTCAAATCCTACCAAACGATCTAATACTCTTCTTGCTTGTTGCGCATTAACTAAATTCATGTTGATGATCCTTGGATTATCAACTGCTTTTTTAATAGCTGGGGCAGTAATTTCATGAAATACTATGCGTTTAGTCACTTTAGGATCTAAACCCAAAACTTCGGCCAAATGCCAACTAATGCTTTCTCCTTCGCGGTCCTCATCCGATGCCAACCATACTTCATCTGCTTTTTTGGCCATCTGTTTTAGCTCCTTAACTACTTTTTCTTTTTCGTCTGGAACTTTATACCTGGGTAAGTAATGATTATTCACATCAATACCCATATCATCCTTTTCAAGGTCTCTAATATGACCATAACAACTTCTCACATCGAAATCCTTACCAAGAATTTTTTCAATGGTTTTTGCTTTAGCGGGCGACTCAACGATCAGTAAATTTTTAGCCATGTACGAAATCCGGTTCTACGGTTTTACTTCAATTATTAGG
>JBMLPQ010000153.1:0-4137 GCA_049242025.1 Sediminibacterium sp. | reverse complement strand
GCCAAAGGATCATCTACTTTCAATTCACTGTAATGCACCATTCCCGTTAAAACCAATGCCACAAGAATGTATAATACGGTACAAATTAATAAAGAGTACATCATTCCTTTCGGCAAATCTCTTTGCGGATCTTTACATTCTTCAGCTGTAGTAGAAATAGCATCGAATCCAATATAAGCATAGAATACTGCAGAAACCCCAGCTAATACACCTCCAAATCCATTTGGCAAGAATGGGGTCCAATTATTTGTATCAACATAGAAAAATCCAACAATAATGATTCCAACAATTACGGCTAATTTAAATAATACCATGATATTGGTACTGCGCTTACTTTCCTTAATTCCAATATAAGCCAACCAAGTAATCATCATAACTATAAAAAATGCAGGAACATTTAAAATAACTTTCCATGAACCAATCATGGGGGCATTCATAATAGCATCATACCCCATTTTTGCATGCTTAGTCATAGTTTCAGGTGCTTCCCCAGCTGCTAATGCTTTCACTGCTTCTTCATATCCTAGTTGTGCATTGCTTGCATTCGTAGACAACCATCCTGGTAAATGAATATGAAATCCTTCTAATAAATTATTAAAATAGCCGCTCCAACTAATGGCAACAACAATATTTCCAATAGCATATTCTAAAATAAGCGCCCATCCAATTATCCACGCAACCACTTCACCAAAAGAAACATAGGCATAAGTGTAAGCGCTCCCAGAGATAGGAATTCTACTTGCAAACTCTGCATAACATAAAGCACTGAAGCCACAAGTGATTGCGGTAATCACAAATAAAATAGCGATTCCAGGGCCTCCATTATAAGCGGCGGACCCAATAGTAGAGAAGATGCCTGCACCAATAACAGCTGCAATCCCCATAAAAGTAAGGTCTTTAACACCTAACACTTTTTTAAGCCCACCGGCATGAGAATCACTTATACCAGCTGCTGCATCAGCAGTAATTTTATCTAATGATTTCTTTCTAAACAAAGAAGACATGTATAATTATTTTGGTAGGAAGATAAGCAAATTAAACATCTCGTTGAATCAAGAAGTTGGCCAATTCTTTCAATGGCTGTTTTCTAGTTGAAACTACTGCAATATCTTCTAGGTGTTTCAAAGCAGTGTTTAAGTAGTGTTCTTTTAAAGTATTAGCCCAAGCATCTACCCCACAAGCTTTATAAATAGACAATACTTTTTCTACTTTACCAGCAGACTGATCCTTCATTAATTGCATTAACTGGAGGCGCTGTTCTTCAGGAGCAACTTCAAGGGTATGCAATAACAAAAATGTTTTTTTGTTTTGTCGGATATCTCCCCCTACTTCTTTACCAAATTTTTCAGGATCGCCAAATGCATCTAAATAGTCGTCTTGAATTTGAAAAGCAATCCCTAAATTTTTACCAAACTCATATAGATGTCGGCAATTCCCCTCGCTAGCACCACCAATGATTGCGCCCATTTCTAAACTAGCTGCCAATAAAACAGAGGTTTTTAAGGTAATCATTTGAATATATTGATCAAGAGAAACCATGTCTTTTTGTTCAAAATCCATATCGATCTGTTGGCCTTCACAAACTTCTTTTGCAGTTGTATTAAATATGCGGAGAATCTTTTGTAAGTAAGGACCATTCATCTTATTAATGTATTCGTAAGACTTGATCATCATCACATCACCCGCCAAAATAGCGGTGTTATTATTGTACTTTGTATGCACCGTTTCCATGCCACGTCTTAAAGCAGCCGCATCCATGATATCGTCATGAATTAATGTGAAATTGTGAAACAGCTCAACTGCAGTTGCTAGTTGATATGCATCAGCATGAATTTCATCAAACAGTTCATTACCCATTAAACATAAGATGGGCCTGATTCTTTTCCCACCAATCGTTAAAAAATAATTACAAGGATCATACAATGATGCAGGTTCACTATCAAAGTGGGCCGAAGAAAATTGTTCGCTAAACTGCGTAACTAATTGTTTAAATGAATACATGCTACAAACCTAATTTAAAATAAATGGAACTCTTCAACAGCTTAACAATTTTTTTATTCAATCAGTTGATGATTGGCATGATTTTGTTAGTAAAAAATAAAACAAAGACTATGAGAAGAACACTTGCACTATTAGTTGCCATACTGATTGGCGGAACCATTTACGCTCAAAATAATGGAACGAGTTATCAAACGGCCTTAGGGGTAAAAATGTATCCAGGAGCTATATCGGTAAAACATTTTGTTGCAAAAGGTAAAGCCATTGAAGGCTTGGGCTATATTTCAGAGGATGGATTTAGACTGACTGGTTTATATGAACTCCACTTTCCAATCAATGGAGTTGAAGGTTTACAGTGGTACGTGGGAGGCGGTGGACATATTGGAATATGGAGCAATAGTTGGAAAAACAGGTATCCCACTAGGGCAAGTGGACTAGCAATAGGAGTAGACGGGGTATTAGGATTAGATTATAAAATTAAAGGAGCACCGCTCAACCTCAGTTTTGATTGGCAGCCCTCCTTTAATATTATTGGATACAACTATTTTGAAGGCGGTTGGGGAGGCCTTGCAATACGGTATACTTTCTAAAAAAATAATTGAGACAATACATTGGCTGGATCATTGGTGGCAGGTTTCAAACCCAAGAATTTATTCATTTGATTCTTGACCAATATTCCAGCCAATTTTGATTTTAGCCCTTGAAAAATTCCAGATTGGCGCTGGGTATATTCAGCAGGGTTGGTTTTTTGTTTCGCAATAATTTGAGCTTTCTGGGTTAAATAATCGGTTATAGCAGCTCCAACTTTAGGCTTTTGTGCAGCAGTAAGCACTAGCGCGGGAGATAATTTTCCCATGATTCCACTGGTTAAACTGTTTACATCAAATCCTGAAGCACTGGTAACCGCTTTGGCTTTGTCTAATACATTGCCTAATTGAGCATTGGCGTTAGATGCAGTGAATGCTGCAAAAGCAAATAAAAGTAATCCCTTTTTCATAGTATTTATTTTTGAATAGAAAATAATGTGTCAACAAAAGCTTCTTTATTAAAGAGGAGTAAATCTTCAACCTTTTCGCCTACTCCAATATATTTGACAGGAATACTGAATTGATCGGCAATGGCTAATACTACCCCGCCCTTTGCCGTACCATCTAATTTAGTGATGGCTAAGGCCGTAACATTGGTTGTAGCAGTAAAATGGCGTGCTTGTTCTACTGCATTTTGACCAGTAGAGCCATCTAAAACCAATAAAACTTCATGAGGGCCATCAGGAACAACCTTTTGAATAACTCGCTTTATTTTATTTAACTCATCCATTAAATGAGCTTTATTATGTAATCGACCAGCAGTATCAATAATGACAATATCCGCATTTTTAGCAACGGCACTGGCTACTGTATCATACGCTACCGCACTTGGATCAGAGCCCATAGCTTGCTTTACGATTGGCACACCCACACGTTCACTCCAAATGGTCAATTGGTCTACAGCAGCCGCTCTAAATGTATCTGCTGCCCCAAGAATAACAGAATTACCAGCTGCTTTAAAACGAGAAGCCAGTTTTCCAATTGTAGTTGTTTTACCTACCCCATTCACCCCTACTACCAATATAATATACGGCTTTTTGCCTTCAGGTGCAGTAAACCCAATCAATGAATCTGCAGGTGCATCTACTAAAACGGATGCAATTTCTTCTTGAAGTATCTTATTTAACTCACTAGTATTAAGATACTTATCATTTTTAGCTCTCTGTTCAATTTGTTTGATAATCTTCAAGGTAGTTTCAACCCCAACATCTGCACCAATCAATGCTTCTTCTAAATTATCCAGCACTTCATCGTCGATGGTAGTTTTACCAACAATTGCTTTGGTTATTTTAGACAAAAATCCTTCCTTGGTTTTTTGCAGCCCTTGGTCAAGACTTTCTTTCTCTTTTTTACCAAATAATTTATCGAAAAAACCCATAGTTCAAGTATTTATGGTTTAATACAAAAAAGCCTCCGACGATGATGAAGGAAGCTTTAAGATTATTAACAGCAAAAGACTACTTAGTTGAGATAAACTCGTTTACCTTGTCTTTGTGGATGATTTGCTCTTTGAAAGTATATGCACCAGTTTTAGGGCTACGAACGGCCTTAA
>JBMLPQ010000152.1:0-2812 GCA_049242025.1 Sediminibacterium sp. | reverse complement strand
CACGATTATCTTATCTTCGCAAAAATTGTTCCATATGAATCTTCATGAGTACCAGGCGAAAGAATTACTCAAAAAATACCATGTTCCAGTGCAGGAAGGTATTGCAGTTGATACCGTAATGGCAGCTGAAGAGGCTTACCGTCAAATTAAAACCCAAACAGGCAATAATTTTGCCGTAGTGAAAGCCCAAATCCACGCTGGTGGACGAGGCAAGGGTAAAATTGTGGGAACCGAACAAAGAGGTGTTGCTGTTGCTAAAAGTGCAGAAGATGTTACCAATATTGCCAAAAATATTTTAGGTGGCACATTGGTTACTATTCAAACCGGTGAAGCAGGTAAAAAAGTGAGCAAAATTTTAATTGCACAGGACGTTTATTATTCTGGACCCAATCCGGTTAAAGAATTTTACCTCTCTATTTTATTAGATAGAGCAAAGGGAATGAATGTAATCATGTACAGTACCGAGGGTGGAATGGATATTGAAGAAGTAGCACATAACACGCCTGAAAAAATATTCAAAGAGTGGGTTCACCCAGGGGGTGGATTACAAGGATTCCAAGCAAGAAAAATTGCCTTTAATCTTGGCTTAAGTGGTGAAGCATTTAAAAACTGTGTGAAATTTGTAACCAATCTATACAATGCATATGTTGGTTTGGATTGCGGCATGTTAGAAATTAATCCACTATTCAAAACCAGTGACGAAAAAATTATTGCTGTTGATTGCAAAATGAATATTGATGATAACGCATTAATGCGTCATCCTGATGTAGCAGCACTTAGAGATGTAACCGAAGAAGATCCAACAGAGGTTGAAGCTGGTCAATACAACTTAAACTTTGTTAAATTAGATGGCAATGTGGGTTGTATGGTGAACGGTGCTGGTTTAGCAATGGCTACTATGGATATGATTAAATTAAGCGGTGGAGACCCTGCTAATTTCTTAGACGTTGGTGGTACAGCAAATGCACAAACAGTTGAAGCTGGGTTCCGTATCATTATGAAAGATCCTAACGTGAAAGCGATCCTTATCAATATTTTTGGTGGTATCGTAAGATGCGATCGTGTTGCTGCAGGTGTAATTGAAGCTTACAACAAATTGGGAAATATCAATATTCCTATTATTGTAAGATTGCAAGGAACAAATGCAGTTGAAGCTAAAAAATTAATTGACGAAAGTGGACTGAAAGTTCAATCTGCTATTCAATTGAGTGAAGCAGCTGCACTAGTTAAACAAGCAGTTGCCTAATTAATAAATTTGTTTTTAAGCCATTAGAAATTCAGCTTTGTTTTTCTAATGGCTTTTATATTTTAAAGGAGCAGTTTAATATTAGTGCTCTTTTATTTCTATACGTTTTACTTCAGTAATTGCACTCACCGTATAAACCAATCCTGTCTTTAATTCTGTACAGATATATCTTTTGCGACGAAGTTCTCCTTTTTTAAAAATTTTCCCGTTAGACAATAAAAATAGCGCACCTAAGGGCAAATCTGCAATAAAACAAACGCCTGGCTTTTGAGTAGTATTAAACTTTCTTAATACCATCAATAATTCAGTCTCCCCATTTGCTGTAGCTGATGGAGATATGATGGATTGCTTCAACGCAACCACTATTTCTGGAGGAAAAACTCCTAACCCAACAAATTCAACCAATAATCTACTGTAGATTGCTTTCCATTCTTTACCGTGAGCTTCTACTCGATTTTTATATTGTTCAAACGTAAGCAAATGAGCCAACTCATGCAAAAGGGTAATTAAAAACTCATACGAATTCAAATTTCCATTTACACTAATTCGATGATTATTTCCTTGATGTGCGTGTCGATAGTCTCCTAAAACAGACTTACGACTTTTAGCAACTGTTAAATGAACTTTATACTGATAAAGATATTTAACAACATAATCAAAGCTACCATCGGGTAAATAACGAGCCAACTCTTTTAATGGATGCTCAACTGCCGCCATCTTTTTTACTGGGGTTTAATTGCATAGCGATCTTGACTTCTAGCCATGTATAAAGAATATATAATCCCATACTTACAAACAATGCATTCACACTTTTGGCTTCTCCCGCATTATACAAATAAATAAATGCGGCAGCCCCTAAAACAAATAGTTTTAAAACAACAGAGCCCATCACACCCCTAACCATTGCGTGCGGATTTTTGTTATTTACAGATTTCATTTGCATACCTAAACTATAGGCACAAATTAGAAATAACAAAGTGTTAGCGCCAAAAACCACCATCGGATTAATTTGCTGTTGTTTTAATGCACTAGGAAATAAAAAACAAATAGCAGTTACAATAATGAATAAAATAACTAACGGAAAATATAGTTTTTGCAGTCGATTCTTCATAAGTGAAATTTAATCATTGGATGCTTCTACTTTAGGTAAATTAAGTGGAATGGTATCTAAAGTAGCAGGCTTGTCTCCTGATAATACTTTTTTAATCCCTTCTAGGTATTGCTCCTTGTATCTTATTTCGTTTTCTAAAGAATCTGTTCTGATTTTTAATAACTGTAAAGCAGTTCTGCTCTCTTTGGTTCCATACCCTGGAATATAATACTTAAGCGGAGAAAACGCAATCAAGGCGATGGTTAACCCTACCAATAAAACGAATACCGTACTTAATCCAATGTAAACACTCAGTCTAGACAATCTGAACGCAACCATCTCCTCATAAGTGTCATCGTTCATGATTACCAGTCGATAGGTATTCCTGAGCCTTTTAAACGTATTACCAGTTTTATTTTTGTCCATATTATAAAAACTGGTTAAAGGTAAGGATTGGTTCGGTTTTATATCTGTAT
>JBMLPQ010000151.1:0-9544 GCA_049242025.1 Sediminibacterium sp. | reverse complement strand
GGATTTATGGCCGAATACCAATTAGAGCATAAAATAGAAAAAGATAGAGAAGTACAATATATTGAAAGTTTAATTCAGAATTTGAAAACTGATACCGCTGCTTTAACAACTAGTATCAATTCAAATTTCCGAAAAGAAGCTGCTTGGGCATCTTTGTTAAAATTGGCGAAAGAAAATTTATCTGATTCGGCTAATGCAAGGAAATTTTATACCGATTTCATTAAAGGTGGATTTTCGCCATTTTTCAGACCTACGGATGCCACCATCATACAATTAAAAAATTCTGGTAACCTCAGATTAATTCGTAATAAAGAAGTGGTGGATAGTATATTGGAATATGATTTTAGAAATAGAATCATACTCGACCATAATGAGACTTTTAATAATCATCATAATAGTCTATGGGAGTCGGCATATTCAGTAATGCAAGGATGGATCATGGCCGATACTGCTTATGTTGATTTTACCAAGCGAGAAATAAAATCATCACAAGTGCCACCACTCAATAATGATAAACTTTCTAAACAGATTTTTTTTGGAAGCTTGGCACGTGGAATTCTTTTCACTAGGGTAAATAGGAATTATTTAATTCAACAAAAGGTAAGAGCTCAAAAACTAATAACTTTCTTACAGTCAAAATATAAATTAAAAAGTTGATTTTTATGAAGAAAGTAATAGTCTTGATAATTGTATTTTTGGCAACTAATGATTTAATTGCCCAGTCTTCAATAAAAGAACTCCGCCATGTTGTATTATTTGGCTGGAAACAAGGAGCTGACACGAACTCCATTAATAAAGCTATACAAGCTTTTGGTGAGTTACCTAAACAAATTAATTCCATTAAGAAATACGAATGGGGCATCAATAATAGTCCTGAAAAATTAAATCAGGGTTTAACGCATTGTTTTGTTTTAACCTTTTCTAGCGAGAAAGACCGTGATGATTATTTAGTACATCCAGTTCATGTTGCTTTTACAAAGCTTCTGCCCAATATTTTAGATAAAGTAACCGTCCTTGATTATTGGGTGACCAGTCTAATTTATAATTAACAATTAGTTTTTTTATTATCATATACTTTTGCCGAAATTGAATAGGCAAGTATGATGAAATTTAAAATATGCATTTCTGTTTTTTTGTTGATTTCTATATATAGTAAGGCACAGCAAAATTTATTTAATATACCTTCTGGGGATATTACCAATGCAAAAAAAGGATTTTATCAGCACCAATTAAATGTGTATAATAACAAATTTGAATCGAAAGCGCATTTTGTATATGGGCTAGGCAAGGGATGGGATGCAGGTGTTAATGTAGTAGGTAAAGGCCTTTATTTTTCACCTAATTGGCGTGTATTACACAATGATAATCCTGCTAGAGGAGCAGTATATCCAATTATTATGGGGACACTTCAAAAGCAATTTAACTTGTCGAAAAATATTGATTTTAATATAGGAACACAAGTTGGATATAATGTAAGTGGAAAAATTCAGAATAAAGAGTTGAACTATTTTACTTATGGTTTAGGCGTATTTCATTTAATGAATCATAAAAGCCGAATTGTGGCAGGGCTTTATCAAACCAATCAAATGTTTGTTGGTCAAGGAAATACATTTGGTGCTATGTTAGGTTATGAAGTGAAACTATCAAAAAAATGGTATTTGATGGGAGATTGGGTTAGTGGAAACAATGATGCTTCAGTAGCGGTTATAGGAGGAATGTATAATTTGACAAAGCGTATCCAAATTTGTGCGGGTTGGCAAATTCCAAATCCATCTACGCCTAAAGATATGGGAATAGTACTTGAGATTAATCTACTTGGTTGGAATGCTTTTTAATTTTTGATCAATCTTCTTTGCTGTTCAACAATATATTCTAATAACAATGTTTAGTTGTAAGTAGGACATAAAAAGTTAAAGTAGAATGCTGGTCCTTGAATGGAATACAACCTCTTTAGTGTGTTTGGCATTAGTCCTGATCCTCTGGCCTGAAAAAATGGAAATGATTGATGATTCATTTTTTCAAATGTCTCTAAGTCTTTTATAGCAAGCAGTTGATCCAATTGTCCTCCTAGTCTTAAAATAGAAGTTGATAGAATCACTTTCTCCATAATATTAGAAGGCTGCTTTAATAAATATTTTGCGTCATCAATCAATTGGTCTTTATATGGTGTAAATGCAGGAATTTCATATGCATCTAATAGGCGAGCAATATGATAAATCAATAAAGAAGAACTAGCATACCAAGGAGAAATATAAGCTGGATGAAAAATATAATCTCTGTTGCGTACATTTTCGAGCAAAAGGGTAAGTGTTGCTTCATCTTGTTTTTCAAATTTCTTTTTTTGCCCTAGCAAATAGTACATCACATTGGTTTGAACACAAAAGTCAAAATCAATTCTCATTTTAGGGCCTAAAAAAGTAGAATAGGCAGGAATATCTCTGTATTTTTTAAAAGTATTGTCGGCTCGTTTTCTTGATAAATTAGCTGCACTAATTAGTTTACGATTAAATCTTTCTAAAGTGCTGTCTGGATGGTCTTGTGTCATGAATACCATTACACAATCATCTGCATCTTCGCCAGAACTTAATTGTTTTTTAAAGTATTTAAGAAAGAGACTATTGGGCATAAATGTATTATCCGTAGGAAAAAATTCATAAAGTCCTCCTGGTTTTTTATTTAAAAAGTTTGGATAACACTTTACTCCTTTTTTGATCATAGTATCTATCAAAAGCTGTTGATAGGGAGCCATTTTTGGAAGCAGTTGCTTAAGTGTAAAGTTGGTAATGGCAGTAAAATAAACATTGTTGTCGGGCTGTCTATTCACTGGCGAAGCGCCCCATTCTCTAAATGTGGGGAACATTCCTTCAAAAAAATCTTTATCGTTTTCTTTTACCTGATCTTTTGCAATACTTTCCAATAATTGTTTAATCAGTAAGCTATCTGATGAAGCCTTGCTATTGATACAAAGCATTATAAAATAAACTAACACAATTGCCGAACTCAGCTTTCTCATAATCTAAAAAAATAATGAATATAAAATAAGCTGCTTTAATTAGCGATAATTCAATTTAAAATAGTGTCTCCAACGAAAAAGCTAATTTCTGCTCTTATTCGAGCATACGGCAATTATATTAATGAGTTTCTCTGTTTGATGGCAAAAAATCAACTATTCTTTTAATGCTGAAATTTTTTTTCAGCATTTAATTTTTTTAATATATTTAATAACCCAATCTTTAGTTTGTTTATCATTAAAGTGTTTAGTGACTGTTGTAGTCTTTTATGTCTATAGCTAATTAGTACTATTTAAATACTTGAAAGTGATACCTTATTTAAAATCTCCTCAAAATCCAGTTATGAAATGCCTTTTTTCATTGATGTTGCTATGCATGTCTTTGTGTTCATTTTCTCAATCAAAGACTATACCTAAGTTTGGTAATATTTCTGTTGAAGACTTCAACGTACAATCAGCATTAAATGATTCCTCTGCTGAAGCCATTGTATTATTTGATGTTGCTTCCTCCGATTTTATTGGAAATTCAACTGGTGATTTTAGTTTGATCTTCAAACATCGGAAACGCTTATTTATTAAGAAGCGAACTGCATTTGACGATGCAACTGTTAATATAGCTCTTTATAATGGGGGTAATAATGCAAATTCTGAACTGATTTCTGATTTGCATGCATCAACCTTTACCATTGTAGACGGAAAAGTGATTGAATCAAAACTTAATTCTAAGGATTTATTGACTGAAAAAGAAAATAATTTTTACACAAATAAATAATTTACATTTCCGTCCATTGCTGAAGGATGTATAATTGAATATGAATAAACCATTCGTTCTCCCTTTTATTCAAGATTAAAATCCTGGATTTTCCAAGGCGAACACCCTGTTTTATGGAGCGAGTATACGGTAACTATCCCGCATATATTTGATTATCTTATTTCCAATTATGGATATTTACCTTACACTGTCAATAAATCTTCTAGGAAATATAGAACATACAACCTTCAAGCTCCGTCGAATAATGCTTATGATTCACCAAAATACATCCCATTATCTGGTGATGCGGTAACAGCTACATGGGCAATTGAAAATATTCTAGCATTTAAACCTGAAAGTTATATTTCTACAGCTCGTAACCATCTGAGTAGAATTCAGTTCCAACTAATGGCTATTAAATATTCTGAAACCAACATTACATCAGTAGTAAAAGATTGGTATAAAACTGCAACAGATCTATTACAAGATGAGACATTTGGAAAGTCGTTAACTGAATCGAATGATTTTCTTAAAGATGAGTTGAATAAGTTAGATGATAAAGATTCATTAACAAAAGCTAAAAATGTATATGCATTTATAAGAGATCATTTTACTTGTAATGATTTTGACGACAAGTGGTTGTCTCAAACATTAAAGAAAACTTATCAAACTAAAGTTGGCAATGTTGCTGATATTAATTTGTTGCTTTGTGCAATGTTAAATAAAGCTGGGTTTAAAGTTGCACCAGTTCTATTAAGCACTACAGATAATGGTAAAGCAGAAGAGGGTCTTGCGTTATTGTCTCAGTATAATTATGTGATTGTCAAATTGAAAATTGCTGAATCAGTTTATTATTTAGATGCATCTAGACCTAAATTGGGTTTTGCATCCTTGACTCCAGATTGTTATAATGGATACGCAAGATTAATTGATGAATTACCTGTTTTGGTAAAACTAGAACCAGATTCAATCATGGATGCTAATTTAGTCAGCATTACTTTATTAAATGATTCATCAAATTTTATGTCTGGGCGTTATTATAAAAAATTAGGTAAATACAGTAGTTTGAGTTTGCGAAATAACTTAGGAAATAAAAAGCAAGAAGAAATCGGAAAAGAACTAAGTCAAGGTCTTCCATCCTCATTTAGTTGCTCCAATTTTGCAATAGATTCTTTACAACAATATGAAGAGCCTATTCAGATAACATACGATGTAAAACTTAAGGAAGATGATTTAGATCAAGACATCATCTATTTTAATCCAATGCTTAGCGAAGGAATTAAAAAAAAATCCTTTTGTTTCTGCAGAGCGAAAATATCCCGTAGAAATGCCTTATTGCCTTAACGAAACTTATTTATTTTCTATGCAAATCCCCAAGGGATATGTAGTTGATGAAATACCCAAAAGTACAAGGGTAAACTTTTTTGAAAACGAAGGTGGTTTTGAATACATCATTAATAAGAAGGATAATCAAATTATGCTTCGCAGTAGACTTTATTTTAATAAAGCTACTTTTCTTCCGGACGATTATGAAGTGCTGCGAGATTTCTTTTCATTTATTGTAAAGAAACATGCGGAACAAATAGTATTTAAAAAAGTAAGTTAATTCCTATGAAATATATATGTTTTTTGTTTTTAGGGTTAATCAATTTTAACTTGTTTGCTCAAGAGTTTTCAATTGATAAGCTGCCCGATTCTTTAAAGGAAAATGCGGATGTAATTAAGCAATATGAATCAATAAAAGTAACAATTAAGTCTTCTTCAAAAGCAGTGGTTCATCGTAAGTATATTGTTACTGTATTAAATTCAAATGGGGATAATCATGCCAAGTATTTTAATGTGTACACCAAACTCATTACATTGAGTGATATCTCAGGTAAACTCTATGATGCAAATGGGAACTTAATCCGAAGCATTAAAAAGAAAGATATAGCTGATTTGAGTATGGCTGATGATGTGAGTTTATTAACCGATACTAGGTCAAAAAGTTTTTCATTTTATCATAAAACATATCCTTATACTGTTGAATTTGAAGATGAACAAGTTTATGATGGAATGTTTTTCTTGCCAAACTGGATGCCTTTTGATGATGAAAAAATGTCTGTTGTTCAAAGTCAGTTTTCAGTTGAAATGCCTTTAGATTATACAATTAGGTATAAACAATATAACTATTTTAAAGACCCTCTGATTGTAGAGAATAAGACTAGAACCTTAAGTTGGGAAATTAAAAATCATAAGTCAATTGTATACGAAGAATTAAGTCCTTCTTGGCGACTAATTACGCCATCGGTTTATATTGCAGCAACCGATTTTGAATTTGGTGAGTATAAAGGGAATATGTCTACATGGAAATCTTTAGGACTTTTTGTTACTGAACTCAATAAAGGCAAAAGCGATTTGCCAGACAATGTAAAGCAAGATGTCAAAACAATCGTTTCCGGATTGGCAACCGTAAAAGATAAAACAGAAGCATTATATGCGTATATGCAAAAAAATACACGATATATAAGTATTCAACTGGGCGTTAGAAGTTGGCAGCCATTTGATGCAAAATACGTTGCGAATAACAAATATGGAGATTGTAAAGCGTTGTCTAATTATATGGTTAGTCTATTAGCCGAAGCTGACATAAAAGCGCATTATGTGCTGATTGATGCAGGTGAATTTCCGCGTAAACTTCTTGAAGAGTTTCCTGCCCCAATGTTTAATCACGCAATTACATGTGTGCCAAATGGTACTGACACAATTTGGTTGGAATGCACAAGTCAATCGGCAGCTCCCGGGTATATGGGCACATTTACTGGTAATAGGAAAGCATTATTGATTGCCGATGATGGGGGACATATTGTAAACACACCCATGTATCAACCAAGCGATAATCAACAAATTAGAATGGTAGTGGCTTCGGTGAATAATCAAGGCGATTTAAATGCTTCCTTAAAAACAAGATTTACAGGTGAGCAACAAGAGTTACAGCATAGTTTAATACATGATGCTTCAGAGTCTAAACGCAATAAATATCTCAATAGTGTCATTAGTTTGCCTACTTATAAAGTAACCAAATCTGCTTATAAAGAATTACGAAAATCTAATCCCGAAGTGATTGAGGAACTTCAAATTGAAGCACCCGGGTATGCAACTGTTTCTGGTAAAAGATTATTTGTAACACCTAACTTGTTTAATAAAGCAGGGTTCAGATTACCAGACTTAGCAACACGTCAATATCCCATCGTTTTTCTGGCTAATTACTTTGATGTAGATACTGTACAAATAACCATACCAAGTGAGTATACGATAGAAAGTTTGCCTAAGTCAGTTAGTTTAAAATCTGATTTTGGTGAGTATAATATCTCTTTTTCACATTCCGGTAGTAAAATTGAAATGGTCAGAAAATATACCCGTCAAAAAGCCGAATGGCCTAAAGAAAGGTATGCAGATGCGCAGAAATTTTTTGATGGTGTAAGAAAGGCAGATAATGGTAGGTTTGTATTTGTAAAGAATGAATGATTTATTTTATGCCTTTTGAATATACCCTTCAAAAATTTAGCAGCGGCATGCATTATATATTGCTTGATGCCAAAACGTTTAAAGCCCTGGCTATTGTAGAAAAGATAAATATGGGCATCACAGCTCCTCGAAACATGTAATTGTTAATTTTTTTAAAAGTCTACTAAAAAAGTAGACTTTTATTTGGTCGTCTGCCTGTTCTGTTATTGATTTGCATAAAGTCTACTAAAAAGATAGACTAACAATCTACTTTCAAATCAAGTTTATGAGCAGTTTACATTTTGACACTTTACAATTACATGCTGGTCAACAGATTGACCCAACCACTAAAGCAAGGGCAGTACCCATTTATCAAACCACTTCTTATGGGTTCAACAACGCTGAGCATGCTGCCAATTTATTTGGCCTAAAAGAGTTTGGTAATATTTATACTCGATTAATGAATCCTACAACGGATGTTTTTGAACATCGCATTGCATCATTAGAGGGTGGGGTGGCTGCATTGGCCACTGCAAGTGGTCAGGCAGCACAATTTATTGCCCTTGCCAATATTTTACAAGCTGGTGATAATTTTATTTCTACATCTTATTTATATGGTGGCACGTACAATCAATTTAAAGTGTCGTTTAAACGCTTGGGCATTGAAGCCAGATTTGCTGATGGCGATAATGTTGAAAGTGTTGTTCCATTGATCGACAAAAACACCAAAGCCATTTATCTAGAAACCATTGGCAATCCACGATTAAATATTCCTGATTTTAAAAAGTTTGTGGAATTGGCACGTGAATACGATTTGCCTTTAATTGTTGACAATACGTTTGGAGCAGGTGGATTTTTTTTCAAACCAATTGAACATGGCGCCAATATTGTAGTTGAGTCTGCCACAAAATGGATTGGTGGACACGGAACATCAATTGGTGGTGTGATTATAGATGGCGGCAATTATAATTGGGGCAATGGTAAATTTCCGCAGTTTACTGAACCTTCCGAAGGGTATCACGGCTTGAAGTTTTGGGATGTCTTTGGTGAAGGTAATCCGCTAGGGTTACCCAATATTGCTTTTATCATTCGCGCTAGAGTTGAGGGTTTGCGTGATTTCGGCGCGTCCCAATCCCCCTTTAATTCCTTTTTATTAATTCAAGGGATTGAAACTTTGTCGTTACGCGCACAGCGTCATGCAGACAATGCATTGGCTTTGGCTCAGTGGTTAGAAAATCATCCAGCAGTTGAGTATGTTCTTTATCCTGGATTAGCTAGCAATACTTACCATGCATTGGCGAAAGAATATTTAACCAATGGATTTGGAGGCGTTCTACAATTTGGCATCAAGGGTGGAAAAGAACAAGCAGCAAAATGGATTGATGCATTAAAATTGGCCAGCCATTTAGCCAATGTGGGTGATGCAAAAACATTGGTGATTCATCCTGCTTCTACTACGCACGAACAATTGAGTGAGTTGGAACAAATTGCGAGTGGGGTATTGCCCAATCAAGTAAGAGTCAGTGTAGGGATTGAATATATTGAAGACATTAAAGCTGATTTTGAACAAGCTTTTCAATCTGTTTTACAGGCTTCATTAGTATTGCGTTAATCATGTTTCAAAGTCATTTATTTAGGTCTCAACATGGGTTTGTAACTGAGTCTGGTTTTGAATTACCTGAATTGCAGTTGACCTATCATTGTGCAGGTCAATTAAATGAAGAACGCAATAATGTAATTTGGTTTTTTCATGCATTAACTGGGAACAGCGATCCTTCAGATTGGTGGGATACATTATTAAAACATAATCCTGCTTTTAATGCGCAAACCTATTTTTTGATTTGTGTAAACATACCAGGTAGTTGTTATGGTAGTATTGGTCCTTTGTCAATGCATCCAAAGTTGAATCGGCCATACTACCATCAATTTCCTATTTTAACCAATCGTGATGTTGTCAAAGCGTTTCAATTATTAAAAAATGCATTAGGCATCACACAAATTGAATTGGGGATTGGTGGTTCTTTAGGCGGGCAGCAATTAATTGAATGGGCCATCACCGAACCAGACTTGTTTACATCCATTGTGCCCATTGCTACCAATGCACAACATTCGCCCTGGGGCATTGCTTTTAATACCTCGCAAAGATGGGCTATTGATAATGATCCAACTTTTAAGTCGGCATCAGATACTGCGGGTCTGGAGGGATTAAAACTAGCTAGAAGCATTGCCCTCTTATCGTATCGAACACCAGAAATATACAATCAATCACAATTTGATGTGCATGAGCCCGATCAACC
>JBMLPQ010000150.1:0-11759 GCA_049242025.1 Sediminibacterium sp. | reverse complement strand
TACGGCAATACTTTAATTTCCTCAGCTTTTTGCTGTTGCAAATTCTATGTATTGTAATGCTAAGCAAGGCAAGTAAGACACATGAAACCTATTTTGCAGGTACGGTGTTTGAAGTAACCGGTTATTTTAACAGTCGTTACACCAATTTACAGCAGTACTTTAATTTAAAAGAGGCCAACGAGAAATTAGCGCAAGAAAATACCCGTTTAAGAAATGCATTAAGTTCCAATTTTATTTCGCCTGATACCAGTGCAATCAGTTTTACTGATTCTAGTTTTGTTGATACACTTGGAAGAAAAAGAAAATTCATTTATCTCCCTGCCAAAGTGATTGGAAACTCCTACACTTTACAAAACAATTACTTAATGCTCGAAAGAGGTGCAGACCAAGGCATTAAAAAAGGTATGGCAGTAGTAGGTCCCAGCGGAATTGTTGGTGTAGTGGTAGATGTATCTGCCAATATCAGTAAAGTAATGAGCTTGTTGCATAGAAACAGCAAGGTTTCTGCAATGCTAAAAAAAGACAATACTACAGGTAGTATAGAGTGGGATGGTTCAGATCCTTCATTGCTAATTTTAAGGAATATTTCTAAAAGTGCAAAAGTAGTTAAGGGCGATACTGTACTTACTAGTGCTTATTCAGCCAACTTCCCTTCACATTTAATGATTGGGAGAGTTGCCTCTATTACAGTAGATCCTGCTACCAATTATTATACTTTGAAAATTAAAACTGCTACCAATTTTTTCACCATACAATCGGTAGATGTTATTTATAATACCCGTTACAACGAACAAATAGAACTGGAAAACCGAAATCAACAGCAATGAGCAGTTTTTTAACCAATATATTCCGGTTTGTATTTTTTATTCTTCTACAAGAATTTGTATTGAATAAAATTCCTGCGTTACACCAATTTATAATCCCTTATATCTATTTCTTATTTATTCTTTGGTTGCCCTTTAAATTAGGGCGTTGGAATGTTTTATTATTATCTTTTCTTTTTGGATTAACCATGGACTTTTTTACAGGCACCATGGGTTTACATGCAGCCGCTTGCACTTTAATTGGATACATCAGGCCCTTCTTATTAAGCTTACTCATTCCTCAGGAAACTACTGAACAAAGCTATCTAGAGCCGAGTATAAAGAGCATGGGCTGGGCTCCATTTAGCTTATACATTGGCTTGCTCACTTTTATCCACCATTTTTATTTGGTCTTATTAGAATGGCTACAGTTTGGCAACTTTACTTACTTCATCGGCAAAGTAGGTGGCACCACCGGCATTAGTTTATTGCTTATTTTTTTAGCCGAAATGTTGTTCAATAGAAAAGCAAAATATAGAACGAATAGTTAGTGTACTAGTTATAGTTTATGCGTAATTTCACACGGTCAAATTAATTGACTTCCCCTTTTATATGTCCGTATTTAATCAAAGCCGTGGTAGGATTATCCAAATCATTATTGGATTGGTATTTGTCGTGATAACAGCTCAATTAATTAACCTCCAGATTTTCTCTACGCAGTACAAATTGGCTGCTGAAAACAATGCCATTTATCGTAAAATCATTTACCCAGATAGGGGAATTATTTTTGATCGCAAAAAAAGAGCACTACTCGAAAACACCATCAGCTTCGATTTAGTAGTTACTCCTTCGGAATCAAAGGGAACAGATACTGCGGCACTTTGTGCAATATTAGAAATAGATACTACAGAATATAAAAAGAGAATGCTCGATTTGATTTTTAAAAATACACGTGTTCGCCCAAGTGTATTTGAGCCCTTGTTAAACGCTGAATTATATGCAAAGCTTACCGAAAACATGTATAAATTTCCGGGCTTTGTATTAAGCGAACGTTCAGTTAGAACCTACCCATTTAATACCGCAGCACAATTACTTGGATACATTGCAGAAGTTGATACTAGTTATCTAAGAAAATACAAACATTTAGGTTATGAAATGGGTGACTATGCGGGAATGAGTGGATTAGAAAAAACCTATGAGTCTATATTGATGGGGCAGCGTGGCATCAAGCGTTTTATCAGAGACAATAAGAGCAGAATTCAAGGACCTTACGAAAATGGCATATTCGATACTGTTCCTATTGCAGGTAGAAATTTATTTACCAGTATTGATGTAGAAGTGCAACAGCTAGCAGAACAATTATTACAAAATAAAATTGGCAGCGCGGTTGCCATCAACCCTAAAACAGGCGGTATTATAACAATGGTATCTAGCCCAACGTATAATCCCAATGTGCTAACAGGTAACGAGCGAAGAAAAAACTGGGGGAGAATGGTTATGGATACCGCTAAACCCATGTACAATAGAGCCATTAAAGGACAATACCCTCCTGGTTCTACCTTTAAACCTTTAGGGGCATTGGTTGCATTAGATCAGGGATTGATTGATGCCGACTATGGGGTTGGTTGCGGTGGTGGTTATGGGGCTTGTGGAGGTGTTTTTGTGAGATGCGAACATAGCAATGCGGGTCACGCTGCAAATTTAAGATTAGCACTGGCCAATTCATGTAACTCTTATTTCTCTGATGTATTTAGAAAAGCACTTGACAATAAAAAATGGGGTAATCCTAATCAGGGTTATTTAAAATGGAAGGAATACATGAATGCATTTGGATTAGGAAGAAGATTAGAAGTAGACCTTCCTAGTGAAGACAAAGCCAATATACCTGATACTAGTGTATACAATAAATTTTTTGGTGGGGCTAGAAGATGGAATAGTTGCAGTGTTCTTACACTGGGCATTGGGCAAGATAAAATGACAGCCACTCCACTTCAAATGGCCAACTTAATGTGCATTATTGCCAACAAAGGATACTATTTTCCCCCTCACTTTGTAGATAGCATTGAAAATGAGCAAGTAGAAGATACCGTATTTATGAATAAATACAGGCAGAAACATGTGGTTACCAATATTGCAGACAAAGATTATCAAGCAGTAAATGATGGCATGCATGATGTAACTGTTTATGGAACTTCTTCTCATATTAAGATTCCTGGGGTTGAATATTGTGCTAAAACTGGAACTGCTCAAAATCCACACGGAAAAAACCACTCATTATTCGTGGCATTCGCTCCAAAAGACAATCCTACCATTGCTGTTGCAGTAGTAGTAGAAAACGGCGGATATGGCTCTGTTGCAGCAGGTCCTATTGCGGGATTGATTATGGAAAAGTTTTTAAATGACACATTGAGTGTTGCAGGGAAAGCTACCGCAGAAAGAATCACCAAAATGGATTTGGTACCGCAAGCTATTAAAAACTGGTACACCCGAAAAGATGCTGAAAGGGCTGCTAGGTTAGCTAAGTTGGCATTAGAAGAAGCTGCTGAAAAGGAAGAAGCAGAAAATATTAAAGAAAACAATAAGAGCAATACAGAAGCAATATTAGAACAAGGAAGCAAGCCAGTTGGTAATAAAAAAGATAGTACAGATAAATACAAAATCAAAGCAGCCCTAATGCTCAGCGAAGATAAAAAGAAAAAAATGGGAGGGCGTGCGCAATGATAAAGAATAAAAATATCTCACAAGGGGTAGATTATCCAATGATATGGCTCTATTCCATTTTAGTAGCAATTGGTGTGCTGTGTATTTTCATGGTAGAATTTAGCGAAGGTAGTAATTGGTTTACTTCTTTCATAGGTGGAAAAACCAACTATAGTAAACAATTATTTTTTGCAGGGTTCTGTGCGTTAGTGGCCACATTTATTTTATTGACGGATAGTAAACTCTTTACTGCTTTTGCTAACTTAATGTATGCCTTTGGTCTCTTGTTAATGGTAGCCACTTTTTTTATTGGAAAAAATATCAATGGTTCAAAAAGCTGGATTCCAATGGGTGGAGGCTTTAATTTACAGCCAGCTGAACTCTGTAAAATATTTACTGCATTGGCATTGGCCAAGTTTTTATCTAGACAAGAAACTGATTTTAGTAAGCTGAAATTTCAATTGATAGGTGGTGCCATTGCAATAGCCCCAGCCATATTGTCTATTTTGCAACACGAATTAGGATTGGCATTGGTGTATAGTTCTTTTTTAATTGCCATGTATAGGGAAGGCTTGCCCGCACAAATTTTAATTTTTGGTTCTTCCTTTGGCGTCTTAGTAATTGCTTCTCTAATTATTGAGCCCAATACACTATTGATTATTCTCAGTGTAATTGCTGTCTTGCTTATTTACTTTGCTCGTAGACAAGCAAGAAGGAACAAAGGGCTAATTACAACAATCATTATTATTTGGATGATTAGTGCGGGAACCCAACGCTTTGTAATTCCTTATATATTCAATAATGTATTTGAGTGTTATCAGAGCACTCGTATCTACAGTATGGTGGGGAAGGATTATAATTGTGCTGAAAATGTCAAATCCTTAAAAAAACAAAAAGCGGGAAATGAAAAAGCCCCTAAAAAACCAGACGATTACAATGTACGTCAAAGTAAAATCGCGATTGGATCTGGAGGATTTGCAGGGAAGGGTTTTCTAAAAGGCACACAAACACGCGGCAAATACGTTCCAGCACAACATACCGATTTTATTTTCACTTCATTGGGTGAAGCATTTGGATTTATTGGTTGTTTTATCTTCTTAGCCATATACTTAGCGCTTTTATTTCGCATTGTTCAGATTGCAGAAAGACAAAGAAGTACATTCAGCAGGGTATATGCTTATAGTGTAGCAAGTATTCTTTTCTTCCATTTTGCAGTTAACGTTAGCATGACTATTGGCTTTTTCCCTATTGTGGGTATTCCATTACCATTGGTTAGTTATGGTGGATCTTCATTGCTTACTTTTACTATGTTGATTTTTATTTTATTAAGACTAGATGCAGACCGACAAATGGTATTGCGTTAACTAATTATTATGACCATTATTCCATTATCTGAAGGAAGTTTTACGATTGATAAAACCAAAGTATTTGTTCCATTTAATACAGCAACCGAAGAATTAAACAGCAGACCGATTGGTAGTTTATTGGTTGAGATTCAACCCTTTCTTGTTGTTACTCAAAAAGATATTATTTTAATTGATACCGGTTTAGGGTACAATATGTCTAATGGCATGCCACAGATTTATTATAATCTAGAAAGAGCAGGATACAATCCTTCTCAAGTAACTAAAGTATTGATGAGTCATTTGCATAAAGATCATGCAGGCGGAATTACAACACGTAATTATACAACCGGAGAACAATTTATTGCTTTCCCTTATGCAACTTACTATGTGCAAAGAAGAGAATTTGAATTCGCAATGGGAATTGGTTCTGCTTCCTATGTTCAAACTGATATTCAAATTTTAGAAGAGTTCAGTAAAGTAATTTGGTTAGAGGATGATCATGGATTCATTGATAACTATATAGAATATCAATTAACAGGTGCACACAGTAAATTTCACCAAGTATTCTTTATTAAAGAAGACAATGAAATCATCTTTTTTGGCGGAGACGATGCGCCGCAACTGCAACAAATGAAAAGCAGATTTATTGCAAAATATGACTTTGATGGAAAGAAGTGCATGGAATTAAGACGAGCTTGGTGGGAAGCCGGACAAGAAAAAGGCTGGAAATACCTGTTTTACCATGATATCTCCAGCCCCGTATTTTATCATTCAATCTTTTAGCCTAATCGTTTTTGATGGTTGAATCAGTGCGATTTCTTTGCATCATACGCTTCCTTAATTCAGGTCTATCAGGTCTTCCTTCAGGACCCTTAGGCTTCATTCCACGCTTCATCATTTCTTGGCGCATCATGTCGTTGAAATTACGGTCTAATTTAAAAACCGTATTTACTCGATCTTCTGCGTTCAAAATTTTCTTGAAATCATTGTTGTACTTTTTACGAATTGACAGTGCCTGTTCTTCAAAAGCCAATTCAGCTGACTTATTATCTTGTCTTGCTTTTTTTAATTCTGCCATATAAGCGTTATGAACAGGCCAGAATTTTTGCGCTTCTTCCGCGCTCAAGTTCAACTGCTTGGTAATATAAGCCACTTTAATAGCTTCAATATTAGGCCTATCACCTGGAGGTGGTGGGGGCATTCCACCTGGCATTCTACCCATTCTAGGTGTTGGGGGTTCTTGTGCTTGTGCAATTGTTGCTACTCCCATTAAAATGATTAATAGTAAACGTTTCATGTTATTTTTTTTTAATGTTCATTGAATTATTCACTCAGATAAAGCTGCAGTTCTTCATCTGAAATTTCAGCCACTGTTGTTTCAGAAATTGCATCAACCGTATATTGATGCAAACTATTTTCAGGCCCCGCTAAAGCGTTGGCAGTTTTTAAATATTCATCAATGGCATCATTAGACAAAGATTGTACAGATTCATTGATGTCCATTTTAGCAATTTGTTCCATATTAATGACTAAACCTGGGTTAGCGGTTACAGCCGGTTGATTAACCAATTCAAAGCCTCCTATTACTAAAATACCAATCACGACGGCTGCTGCAGCTAGGGTAAACCATTTACGTTTATGGTTCATTTGTACAACTGGCGCCTCCTCAATTTGGACCTGAAAATTTTCAAAATATCCTTCAGGAAGGGTCTGTACCGGCTTTTTTGCAATGGTATTCAGCAAAGGCGCCACTTGATCTAATTCTTGTATGATTTCCTTGTTTTCCATTTTCTTCCTATTTAAGACGCTAATACATTCCCCAGGTTTAATGGGTTTTAATAAATTCTTCTACTTTTTTTGCAGCATGATGATAACTAGCTTTTAAAGCTCCTTCACTAGTATCTAAAATTTTACTGATTTGCTCATACGGCATTTCATCAAAATACCGAAGGTTAAAAACCAGTTTTTGCTTCTCGGGAAGCTGCTGGATGGCTAATTGCAATTTCCACTCCAATTGATTTTCATTAAAATTGCTATCGGCTTTAACCGTATTTCCATAAACTTCTGCTACATCATCAAAAGAACTGGTTTGCTTTCGCTTTTTTTGCTCTATAAAACTTAAACTCTCATTCGTTGCAATTCTGTACAACCAAGTATACAATTGACTGTCTTCTCTAAAATTGTCTAAAGCATTCCACACTTTAATAAAACTATTTTGCAATACATCATTGGCATCTTCGTGCTCAACTACCATCCTTCTGATATGCCAATACAATTTTTCTTGATATTGTTTTACCAGTTGCGTGAATGCTGCATTTTTTTGTGAAGGAATTTTGAACTGCTTCACTAATTGAGAATCTTGATTCAATATTTTACGATTGTCTTTTAAGTTAGATAAAATTGAAGCAGAAAGGTTTAATCGGGTAAAAAAAATTGTATATTCATTGGTATCAACTATGTATGTAAATAAACCCATATTAGCCTTTAGGCAGAACGTAACCGATAAATACACCATTTACAATAGCTTATTTGCGGCACTACCTTTCTCTGGAATAGCTAATGTAGGTGCATTACTTCCTATATTATTACAATCTTGTGTAGATGGGTACCAATCAGGTAAATCACCCATAGAAATCATTCAAGATTTCTTTAATAGGCACGTTCAATTAAGCAATGAAACTGAACAACTAGACCGCTTATTCAAATTTGTTCAATACATAGAAAGGCAGGTAGTTCTTTTTGATGCAATTGAAGATGCAGCTTTCGATTCAGTGCATCATTTAAATGGAACTGGTAGCTTAAAAGCCTTATACAATGAAGCCTATTTTAAGGGGAAACTTCCTTTACTAAAAGAAAAATTAAGCCAATTTAAAGTGAGGGTAGTATTAACTGCACATCCTACTCAATTTTATCCCGGAAGTGTATTGGGCATCATTCATGATTTAGGTGAAGCCATTGCAAAAAATGATTTTGAAACCATCAATCTCTATATTCAACAATTGGGAATTACCCCATTTTTTAATAAAAAACAACCAACCCCTTTAGACGAAGCAGTTAATCTAATGTGGTACTTAGAAAATATCCTTTATCAATCAATAGGTAATATTTACAATTTTGTTCATAATGAAATACTAGACGGTGAAAAAGAAATCAATAACCCGTTAATTGAACTAGGATTTTGGCCCGGTGGAGATAGGGATGGTAATCCATTTGTTAATGCATCCACTACACTCAAAATTGCAGAATCATTAAGAAGTGCAATCATTGTTTGTTATTACAGAGATATAAGAAAACTAAAAAGAAGACTTACATTTTCTGGAGTAGATATGCTTGTAACTAAATTAGAGGCACAGTTATATGAGAACGTTTTTAGACCAGAAGAGAGTAGAAGAATAAACCAAAAAGAACTGCTAGAGAAATTACAGGAGATCAAAGATTTAATGGTTTCGAATCATCATTCCTTGTATATTAATCGCGTAAAAAGTTTAATTAACAAAGTAAAGATTTTTGGTACTTGGTTTGCTTCATTAGATATCAGACAAGACAGTCGAATTCATACCGCAGTAATTAAAAATATAGATGCTACGCTCAAACAAAAGAATCAACCCGGTATTTTGCCTAATGATTATGATACTTTAAGCGAAGAAGAAAAAATCAATAGTTTACTCAGTATTGAAAAAGTGATTGGCATAGATGATACTTCAACTGAAATTGCCAAAGACACTGTAGAAAGTATTTTTGCCATCAATAGTATTCAACAAATTAATGGAGAACAAGGATGTCATCGATATATAATTAGCAACTGTCAGTCTGCATTAAATATGATGGAAGTATTTACCTTATTTAAATTATGCGGATGGAATACCCAGCAACTTTCGGTAGACATTGTTCCACTATTCGAAACCATTGACGACTTAAAAGAAGCAGAGCAAATCATGCAATGGCTCTACCGAATGCCTACTTACAGTAAGCATTTACAAGCCCGTGCTAAATCACAAACAATCATGTTGGGCTTTAGTGACGGCACAAAAGATGGCGGTTATTTACAAGCGAATTGGAGTATTTATACTGCAAAAGAAAAATTGACTTCAATCTCTAGACAATATGGAATTAAAGTTAAATTTTTTGATGGCAGAGGCGGCCCGCCTTCTAGAGGTGGTGGAAAAACCAATAAATTTTATGCTTCATTAGGGAATAATATTGAAAATGAAGAAATACAATTAACCATACAAGGTCAAACCATTACATCAAATTTTGGAACACTAAAATCTGCGCAATATAATTTAGAACAGTTATTAAGTGCAGGTATTAGCAATACGGTATTTGCCGAAAATAGAATTGAATTAAGTGCTACGCATAGAAATCTTTTGGAAGAACTAGGGGGCATTAGCCATCAAGTTTATCAATCATTCAAAAAACATCCGCAGTTCCTCCCCTATATGCAGCAGTTTAGTCCTTTGAATTATTACAATAAAAGTAATATTGGAAGCAGACCAGGCAAAAGAGGAAATTCAGATAAATTAGTTTTCGAGGATTTGAGAGCCATCCCTTTTGTAGGGAGTTGGAGTCAACTTAAGCAAAATGTTCCTGGCTATTTTGGTGTTGGTTCAGCTTTACAAGAATTAAAAAATGCAGGCCGATGGGAGGAAGTAAAATCTTTATTTAATGAAGTAGCATTTTTTAGAACCCTGATTGACAATAGCATGATGAGCATGCTCAAATCATTCTTTCCACTAACTGCACATATTCAGCATGACCCCTTATTTGGTTCTGTTTGGATGATGATTAAAACAGAATACGATTTAACTCATTCACTAGTGCTAGAGCTTTCTGGTAATAAAGTATTGATGGAACAAGACCAACCTGGCAGAGACTCTATTTTAATGCGAGACAAAATTGTTTTACCGCTATTAACTATTCAACAATACGCATTGCAACAGTTGAAAAATGAAGAGTTGACTGAAGAGCTGAAAATGAATTATGAAAAATTAATTACTCGTTCAATGTTTGGAATCATTAATGCAGCTAGGAATTCAGCTTAATTAGCTGTCTTTCCAATTCCATAAATGCAAACAGGCATAGGTTCTATAAGGAGTCCATTTTTCCGCCTGCTTTAACATTGCATGTTGCATCGTTTTCTTATGCGATGCATCTATTTTGTACAATTTGCACATAGCTTGTTGTATACCTAAATCGTCTACAGCAAATACATCTTCACGCCCTAAACTAAACATGAGCAACATTTCTACTGTCCATTTACCTACCCCTTTAATTTGAACCAGCAATTCAATGATGGCTTCATTACTCATTGATGAAAGTTTTTGATCGGTAATACTATTCTCCATAAAGAATTGGGCCACATTTTTAACATACCCAACTTTAGCATTGCTTAAACCGATTGACCTAAGTATTTCATTGGGCGTTGCCAACACTGTTGCTACTTTTGGTTCTTTCCCTTTGTATAACGCAAGAAATCGTTGATATATAACAGCCGCCACTTTAGTACTTAATTGCTGGCTCATTATACTAGCCATCAAACGAATCGGAATATTCTTTTTCCTTGTTAGTACTAATGGCTCCTTTGTTAATATGGTAGCCATTTTTTTATCCTTCTTCAGATGAGCAATATAGTCCATTGAAGAAAGTTAGTTAATTTTAATAAACACTAATGACTACAAAAATGAAAAAACTACGCTTATATATTTTAATATTTTTTATTGTTGGAACTACCGCAAGTTTTGGGCAAGCTGGTCCTGAGAAACAAATCAGAAAAATTTTAAAGGAACAAACTGAAGCTTGGAATAGAGGAGATATTGATGCATTTATGAAAGGCTATTGGAACAACGACAGCCTTCTTTTTGTAGGGAAAAATGGTCCTACTTATGGTTTTACCAATACACTCAATAACTACAAAAAGAACTATCCCAATAAGGATTATATGGGTCAGTTAAATTTTACCTTGCTTGAAGTAAAACCCTTGGCCAAGCAATTATGGATGGTATTGGGGAAATGGGAGTTAACAAGAAATGCGGGGAATGTAAGCGGTCACTATACCATTCTATTTAAAAAGTTAAATGGTGAATGGGTAATTATTGTAGATCATAGTAGTTAAGTAATTGTGGTTAAAAGAGTCTATCTTGTATTTATTATAAAATATCATATATGATTTTAATTATTCTAGGTATCATTTTATTGGTTGCGGCTGGCTTTATGAACAAGGAAAGAGAAGAATTTATTAAACTGGCAAAGGGGGTAAGAATAGCAGGAGTAATTATTGCATTAATTGGTGTATTTACATCCTGCATCAAACAAATTGATGCAGGTCAAATAGGGGTACAAAGTTTATTTGGCAAAATCTCTAATACTATTTTATACAGTGGTTTAAACATTATAAACCCCTTGGTTGAAGTAAGAGAGGTAGACATCAAAACGCAGAACTATACCATGAGTGGGGTAAATGATGAAGGAGAAAAATCGGGTGATGACGCAATTAGGGTTTTAACTGCTGATGGATTAGAAGTAGTAATCGATTTAACGGTGCTCTATAGAGTTACAGCCAGTGAAGCACCTAGACTTTTTAGAGAAACAGGACTTGATTATAGGGATAAAATAGTTCGCCCGTTAACTAGAACCAAAATCAGGGATAATGCGGTATACTATACAGCCATTGACCTGTACTCACTAAAGAGAGATTTATTCCAAAATAGAATTTATAAATCGATTGATGAAGATTTTAAGAAAAGAGGCTTGATATTAGAACAATTATTAGTGAGAAATATCACTTTGCCAGCGAATGTAAAAACTTCTATTGAAGAAAAAATTAAGGCTGAGCAAGACGCACAAAAAATGGAATTCGTTTTACAAAAAGAAAAACAAGAAGCCGAGAGAAAAAGAGTAGAAGCAAGAGGTA
>JBMLPQ010000149.1:0-1223 GCA_049242025.1 Sediminibacterium sp. | reverse complement strand
CTCAATAAAGTACAATCCTTAAAAGCCCCTATTGAATCTGAAGTGAATGCCTACAAGAAACAATATGGACATATCGATGCAAAATTTATTGCTGATGAACAAAGGGATATTGAATACTTCTTCGACCGTCTTATTCAAGATTATCCCTACTTCCATGAAAACCATACCGGTAAAAAAGTTAAACTTTCTAAATCCGTTCAGCTAAAGCTTGACAAGCATTTATCTGATTTTAACAATCCAGCATTATTGTCTAGCACCGATGTTAAAGGTTTTATTGAAGGTTTTATGAGACATCGATCTTCTGAAGAATTAAAGAAAATGCAGTATAAGCAATCTGATAATAAACGGCTTGATGCATATCTCAATTTAATTCCTAAATACTTCACCAACCAAACTTGTAAAGAGTATTGGCAATACCACTATCTATATGCACATTTGGATGATTGGGGTAGTAAAAATATTGGCAAAGCCGTTCAATCCTTTCTTTCAAACAGTAAAAACCCTGTTTACGTTAAAACCATTGACAGTATGTATACGGAAAGCCAAAATGGATACAAGGACCATTTGATCAAAACCTATAAAACTGTTGATGGATTTAAGCTAGATCTGCACATTTTTCAGCCAGACAGCATCGATCAAAAAACCAAAAGACCTGTTATCGTTTCTTTTAGTGGAGGCAGCTGGACAAAAGGCACGCCAGAATGGGATTTTTATAATTGCGCCAGCTATGCAAAAAAAGGTTGGGTTGCTGTTGCTGTAGAATACAGAGTAGCCGATCGATTCGAAACAACCCCTTTCGAGGCAGTTAAAGATGCAAGAACTGCAATAAGATGGTTACGCATGAATGCTTCAAAATTTAATATAGATACCAATCGTATTGTGGCTGCTGGAAATTCAGCAGGTGGACATTTGGTTTTAGCTACTGCTTTAGCAAATGAAATAAATGAAAGCACTGATAATTTAAACATTAGTGCTTCTCCCAATTTGCTATTGGTTAATTCGGGAGTATATAGTTTATATGCCGACGGCAGTACAGACTGGATAAGTAAAGACCTCAAAGATAAAACGCTAGTGAAGAAAATATCACCCCAACACTTACTTACAAAAGGTCTTCCTCCAATGCTAATTATACATGGAACAAATGACCAAAGTGTAGATTATGGCTCAGCAAAAGTTTTCGCAGAAGAAATGAAGCAGTTAGGCAACCAATTTGAATTTGAAAC
>JBMLPQ010000148.1:0-5353 GCA_049242025.1 Sediminibacterium sp. | reverse complement strand
TACTAAACATTTAGTCCAGTTTAAACGTGGGTTAATAATGGCGGCAATCTTGACTAAAATACAATAAATAACGATTAATTCAAAGTAATATATAATGATTAGCTGTTTATTTTAATATTTTTTAAATAAACAAATGAAATATTAAAACATTTCTAATAAAATATATAATCTCAGGTAAGTAGCTTCTAGGACTATGTTGATTGATCTATTTGAAGAATGGTTTGAATCAAGACATTGGCTCCATTGGCCATATCAGTTGCTGTTGAAAATTCTTTAGGGGAATGACTAATGCCACCAATGCTTGGAATAAAAATCATAGCAGATGGAGCAATTGCTGAAATATGTTGAGAATCATGTCCAGCTCCGCTTTGCATGAATTTAGTGGTAAAACCTAATTTCTTTGCTGCGGTATTTATTATTTGCTGTAGTTTTTTATCGGTTAAAGCTGGTTTCGATTCATTCGCCTGACGTTCAAATTTGATGGTTGTTTTGCTTGATGATGCAATGGTTGCTGCACGTTTTTCTATTTCTTTAAAGAGGGTTTCAATTTTTGAAGCAGTTAAATCTCGAATCTCTAAGCCCAATTGTACTTTTCCTGGGATAACATTATAAGCCCCAGGTTGTACAGCAATTTTTCCTACTGTTCCAACTTGACTTCCTTTTACACTATTGATGACTTCATTTACTGCTATAATAAATTTGGATGCAGCTAATAAAGCATCTTGGCGCATATTCATTGGGGTTGCACCAGCATGATTGGCAAACCCTTCTACTGTTACTTCCCAGTGAACAATACCCACTATTCCTTCTACAACACCAATTTGAATCTTTTCCCTTTCTAGAATACCGCCTTGTTCAATATGCAATTCTACCCAAGCATGTATATCTCCTTTTTTACGAATGCAGGATTGAATGTTTTCAGGATTGCCACCAATGGCTTGAATGCCTTCCCCCATGGTTAATCCACTTTGACTTTTTTGTTTTAATCCTTCATTAGTGATATCGCCCACCATTGCTTTACTACCGATAGTACCGCCTTCTTCATTTCCAAAAATGATTACTTCTAATGGATGCTCGGTTACAAAGTTGTTTTCGTTGAATATTTCAATTAGTTCCAATGCAGCAATTGAACCAACTGTGCCATCATAATTACCCCCATCGGGCACCATGTCAATATGAGAACCGAATGCAATGGGTTTGAGTAATGGATTTCTTCCATTTCGTTTACCTATGATATTACCTGCTGTATCTATTGTTGGATTTAGGCCTGCTTTTTTCATCAGGTCCATAAACCATGCACGGCCCTCAATATCTCCTTTGGTATAAGCCACTCTGTAACCACGACCTTTTTCATCCACACCAAATTTGGCTAGTTCAAAAATGCGGCTTTCAATGCGTTTGCTGTTTACAGTTAAATTGGAAAAAGGGTTTTTATGATTCGCCATTAATGACCCAAAAATGCCTATGCACATTGCAGTGAGGGATGATTGTTGGATGAATTTTCTACGTTGCATAAATGGTAATTTATTCTTTTACAGGAACAATAGTTGAGCTTATTTTTTTAATAAATTTTTTATCTCTTCGTCATTTCCCGTCAGTTGCCAACCCACTAATGAAACTGGTATAATTCCTGCGGCATAAAATTTTTCAAAGAAGTTGTACAATGTAAAATTGTTTTGTTGCAAACGACTCATATCCATCATGAGCTTTTCAATCAGGTATTTGCCTGTTACATAACATGTGCCATAAGCAGGTTGACGTAAATATAAATGTTGTTCAAATCCAACTAAACTTTCATCCCCGGTCCATCCTTTAGGAGTCCATTCTACTTGAAATTTTCTTGCTTCCTCGTAATTAATCATATTGGCTTGTGCATATAAGGAAGCCAATCCTCTTGCACATCGTTGAGCTAACATAATCCATACTAATTCTCTTGCTCTTGGATTTTCATCCCACATTCCTGCATGCATTAAAGTCTCTTCCATACTGGTTGCTAAACCTTCATCCCGCATCATCCACATATTATAAGGCAACGCATCTTTACGTAATATGCTTTTGTTTGGATCTTTAATTAATCCTTCTACTTCAAACCAATGGGTAGAATGTGAATACAAAACAGCAGGGGCTAAATGGCTAATGATGGAAAAGAAATTTCTGTTTTGCTCAGGTACAAAATCACCTAAATGTTTTCGAAGAGCAGGCTCCATATAATCTTTAACAGGCAGTATTTTTTTCTGTTGAATAAATTGCATCATTTTAGTAACCGCTTCATCTGTTTTTTGAAGGTACTCTGCTTTATTCCCAATGGCGATTAATTGGGGTAAATGTTTATTTCTTTCTCTTTCTAATTGCAAAGATGCGTATGCTCTTGTTAATTCTCTTTTTAACAGCATTACTTCGTCTTCCCAAGTAAGTGGAACAAGCAATACATTTTTCAAATGCCAATTATACTGTTCTTTTCCAATTCCTGATGAGCCGAATTTAGAAGGAAGTTGTTTTTGTAACCATAATATGAATTGATTACTCGCTTTTTTTGCTTCTAAAATTGCTTGAGTCAATTCAGGAGAAGTATTGTTTGTTTTGTTGGCCAGTTCTTCTAAAATAACCACTTGCTCTTTAATATTTCCAATTCCTGCGCTCCATAAGTCTCTCGCATTTCCTGTTAAATTTAACTTTGCCTGTTCGTATAAAGGAGGAATAATTTTTAAGGATGCGGTTAGTTTTGCCGCATCAATAGCGGTTAGCGGAAAATTATATTTCCATAGTTCAATTGCAGAAAAACTAGTGGGGCCTTCGTGATCAGGTGTATCACTTTGTTCATTCCACACTAATGCATAAAATGCAGGATCTCTTTGCCAAGGCTTTAAAATACGGCAATTAAATTCAAGTGCATTCATTTCTGCTTTTATTAAAACATAGTCTACACGATTTTCTAATGACCAACCCGATGTATCAATTTTCGCATGCTGGTTTTTATACTGCAATAATTTTTGATAAATTTTGGTAATAGTTTGAATACGATAGTCAGGAACTCCATTCGGTAAAGTGGTACGTTCCAGTTGTCTTAATTCTTTACTGAGTGTTAAAAGATAGGAGTAGGTATTTTGAGGTGTTTGGCCAAAACTGTTTAGCCCAAATAATGAAGAGAGTATTACCGCAATAATCAATTTCATATCAATCAATTTTCGGTAAAAGATACTAACTAAATAATATCTATTCGGTAATTCAATTGTTTATTCAATTGAATTGTTGCATTGGTAGGATAGATGCCAAATACAGCACTGCCGCTGCCGCTCATACTTGCATATATAGCTCCGTCATTATACAATGCCAATTTGATTGCTTCAATTGCAGGATAATGTTGCTTGATGGGCAATTCAAAATCATTGCTTAAATGATTCTTCCATTCCTGAATAGGTAATTGAATAATTTCTTTGATTGATCTTGAAGGTAAATTGGGTCGAATCTGTTCAAATGCCCACTTGGTATTGATATGAATGCCTGGGTGTACTATAACAAAACGATAGCTGGATAAATCTAAGTGAATGGGGGTTAAAATTTCTCCCCTTCCAGTTGCATAGCAAGCGGTATTCATGATAAAAAAAGGACAGTCGCTTCCTAGTTTTGCAGCATACTCAATCAATTGTTCCGTTGATAAATTCAATTGATATTTTTGATTCAGCAATCTTAATGCAAACGCGCCATCTGCACTCCCTCCGCCTAATCCTGCTCCCATCGGAATGATTTTGTGTAAATGCATTTGCACAGGTGGCAACTGAGGGAAGTCTTCTTTTAGCAGCTGATAGGCTTTTAAACAAAGGTTTGATGCTGGATTCCCTGGAATGTCTAAACCAGTTGATTGAAATTGCAAAGTAGTAGAACTCACTACTTCTAATATATCTTTTAATGGGACAGGGTAGAATACTGTTTCCAATTCATGAAACCCATCCGGTCTTTTTCGGGTGATATGTAATCCTAGATTAATTTTACAGTTGGGAAAAATGACCATGGGCTTTTGTGCAAAGCACTATTTTCTTTTTTTCAACTCGTCACGAATGGCAATAGCTCTGATATAATCTTCTTGTTCTAGTACCTCATTTAATAAATTATTTAACTCTTCAATATTCAGTGAACTGAGGTCTGAACGTTCGCTACTACCAACAGGTTCTTCAGATCCTACTGCTTCCATTTTTGGTTTTGCTGCACCACTTTCTTCCATAGCAATGCCTGCACTTTCTAAAATATTATCGTAGGTGAAAATAGGACAGCCAAATCTTACAGCCAATGCTAATGCATCGCTTGTGCGGCTATCTATTTCAACGGTATCGTTATCGGTATAGCAAACCAATTTTGAATAGAAAATACCTTCTTGTAAATCGTTGATGATGATTTCTTGCAACTCAACCCCAAAGGCATTCATGAAATTTTTCATCAAGTCGTGAGTGAGTGGACGACTAGGATGCATATTTTCTAAAGCAACTGCAATAGCTTGTGCCTCGAACCCTCCAATGACAATTGGGAGTCTGCGTAAACCATTCATTTCACCCAATACTACTGCATAAGAGTGGGTTTGTGTAATGCTGTGAGAAAGCGCTACAATTTCCAGTTCAATCTTCTTCATATTGTGTGCTAAATTAACTTAAAAAAGCGAATGAATCATGCCTTGCTTTGTTTCTTGAGCCATTTGTCGAAAAGGAAAGTTCCAAATGGGAAAAAGGCTGCTAAAAAGGCATAGATTAGGTATTTGAAGGGCCAGTTTTCTTGCTCTTTTACCCAAAGTGCCAATGCTAAATAAGCAACAAATAAAAGGCCATGTGCCCAGCCAGTGTATTTTACCGCCAACGGAAAGCCCGCTAAATATTTCAATGGCATGGCAATGCCTAATAACAATAACAAAGAAATACCTTCTGCATATCCAATATTTCTAAATAATGAATGAGCGTTTCCAGTTGTTTTTTGCATAGGTGCAAAACTACCAAAATTTATGTGCAAATTGTGTTGCTAAATACGTTAAAATGCCCCTATTTAATATTCATGAAATTCCTTCTTGTAAATTAATTGAAGGATACGATGCACAGTTTATACATACTGCTAATGCAACTTATTCTCACGTGAAAGCCGCTGCTGGCGCAATATTGCCAACACATGCTCATCCCCAAGAACAAGTATCTTATATTTTGGATGGAACTTTTGAATTAACTGTGGATGGAGTGAAACATGTATTAGCGCCTGGGCAGGTTTTTGTAATTCCTTCTAATACAATGCACAGTGGTTTAGCAATCACCAACTGTTTTATACTCGATGTCTTCACGCCATTGCGTGAAGACTATCGAGAAAAAGGTGGAATTAATTT
>JBMLPQ010000147.1:0-9992 GCA_049242025.1 Sediminibacterium sp. | reverse complement strand
TTTTAGTAGTTACAAGTGTCATAGGTAATTCTGCCCGTTGGTTATCCCAAAGCATTACTAGATTTGCTTTTCCAGTGTTTTCACTAAAGTATATGGTAAAAGTTTCTACACTTTCATTGGTTGTTTCTGGTTTGATATCTGCCCTTACAACGTCTTTTTTTGTGTCATAAGTAAAACTTCCCCAACAAAAATTATCCTTGCTTAAAATAAGCGTCCATCTGTTTTCGGATGGCACACAGAATAAGGTATAACGACCTTTGGGAATGATTTTATTTGAAATTTTTACTGGACTAAACAATTCTAATTCGGTAGCTTCATTAGCGCCAAGACGCCATAATTCGTTGTATTTGATAATTCCACCAAAAATTGTTCTCCCATTTTTAACAGGCCTTCCATAAATAACTCTTGCTATTGGTTGATCTTTGGCTTTCCCACTCATTTTTAATAAAGGGTAGTTATCAGGCCAATAACTCATGTCCATAGGTGATTTGTCTAATTCGGTGGGCTTTTGTTGAGCAATCGCAACTAAGCTGATGCATACAAATGCTAAAAAAAATCCGATTTTTTTCATTTGAATCATTTTTACAAATATACCTAGCTATTCCTCTACCAATTGTTGAAATTGACCAATGGCAAATATTTTAACATCCGGTATGAAATCGGCGGATAACTGACGTATTTGAGCATAATTGTTTAAGAATAGTTCAAAAGCCTGTTCTGCATTGGTTAAATAAGCGGCTCTTCTTTGTAACCCCTTAAAACTATTCTCCATTCCCCATTCAAATCGATAATTGTACAACCAGTTTTGTTGTTGCATGTATGGGAAAATCCTTGCAAAATAAGATGGGAACCATTCTTGATGTATTCCTAGTTGAGTATATGTTATTTCTGTAAAATCCATCCATTCTTCTGCAGTTTTCTCATTAGGGTCTAATGCTAAAAAATGGTCGTAAACTATATCTGCAAATGCGCCCGAATAAAGCCTAACTAAGGGAGCAAAAATCTGTTTGATAGATTTTGTAGCTGCATGATCATCGGTGAACTGATCTATAGCCCTATGCAATTTGATTCCTTTTTGTATAGATATAGGGTAATCATATTGTTTTTTTCCTTTCACAAAATCACTAATCATATTTCCTGTTAATATTTCAGGGTTACCGAAGGAAAAATAAGCATGGGCTAAATAATTCATGACTATTGATTTGTTTTGTTAATCCAGTCACTAATTATTTTAAGTGCTACTGGTGAAAAACTTTCCTCAATAGAATCATAAGATTGTTCTGGACTTTTACAACTTTGAAATAAATGATTCAAAGACGGTAATATATTGGCTTCAAACTTTTTATTTTTTGCTTTTAAAAGTGCTTGCTTGATGCCATTAATATTTTCCTCAGCTGTTACCTGTATATCTGAAGCACCATTTAATGCGAGTACTGGTATTTTTAATTTGGATAAATTTTCTGTAGGATGATAATTCATAAAAAATTGTAACCAAGCTAAAGCTGGTTTAAATTGATTGACCAAACCCATATAAGGCTCTATTCCTTTTGATGTAAATAATTTTGCTTCATCTACTGAAGGGTTATTTTGTTTCCAATTGGCATAAGTTTTTTGCATGCTTATTTTAATGGAGTCTGCTTGGGTACTATATCTAAATTGCGCATTCATTTCATTTACTAAAGTTGCAGCAATTGCATAGTCTGCATTCGTAAGATTGGGCTGAATAAAATTTCTGCGCATTTGGTAGTTCCAGATTTCATAACCTGGAATTCCGGGCCCTGCTAGTAAGGTTATAAAAGCAATCTGCTTATTGGTAACTGCTACCATTGGAGCAATCATGCCACCTTCGCTATGTCCTATCAAACCAATTTTTTTAGGATTTATTTCGGTTCTAGTCAATAAATATTGAAGGGCAGCATCTACATCTTTTGCAAAATCTTTGCTAGTGATTGATTGCGGATTAGGACCTAAACTTGTTTTACCAACTCCTCTATCGTCAACTCTTAAAACTCCAATACCTGCTTTTGTTAAATGATCAGCAAGTACCCAATAAATTTTGTGGTCGAACAAAGTTCCATCTCTGTCTTGAGAACCACTTCCAGAAATTAACACTACCGTTGGGTAGTTTGTTTTGTTTTTCGGGAGTGTTAAAGTTGCACCAAATTGAACAGATTGATCTGCATTGGTATAACTTATTTCTTCGATGGTATAATCAAATGGTGGCTTAGGCGTTTGTGGTCTAATGATTGGTTTTGGTGTAATGGCTTTAACTGTTTCAGTTGTTCTACTTAACACCAAGGGGGCATTAAAATTTCCTTGCTCAAAAACACCTTCAATTTGGTCTTTAGCATTCCATTTTCCTTTGTAGCCCCCACCAATGGCAGGGATAGTTATATATATACTATCATTGCTCACACGTGTCGAGCCCGTTGGTATGCCTAACGCATTTTGTGCAGGGCTATCAAATTTTGTAATCCATTGCTGATTGCTTTGTGTTATATGAAATACCAATGGCAATAGATTTCCACCCGCATTAATATTCCCTTTCCAGGACCCAACAATTGATTGTGCGCTCCCAGTTAAATTAGAGAATAGTAATATCAGTAATGCAAAAAAGTTTTTATGTTTCATGACCCTATATTTGATTTTTTAAATAATTGGTAAGAAAAAATGATTGGATAAACCACCATCACTGTTAAAACAATCATTGCAAAAATGAAACCAGTTGCGATAGGCATAAATGGGGTACTTACAGCTATTAGGATACCCCCAATCATCCATATTTTACTTCCTATTTGATGTGTTTTTCTCCAATTCTCTGGGTCTTCTAGGGTCCAGGGTAAACGCATTCCAATAAAATAATTGGGTTTTATGCTGTGCATGAAATTACCTAAACCCGCAAACAATAATCCTATCAAAGGAATTAAAAACTGATTTGATTTCATGGTGCCCGTTTTTGCTGATTGTATAATCACTAATAGTATAGCACTTAAAAAGACAACAATCATGTAAGCAATCTTTTGAAGCAATTCGGGTGATTGGGTATTTTTTTTAGGGTCTATTTTGTTTGCATTTTTGATAATCAAATACGTGAACAGTGAAACGCCACTCATAAAAATGGATACTACTATAAGTGTAGATTTTTCACCTGTACCATCTGCCTCACCCTTATAATTAAAATGGGTAGGGATTACAGCTGGTAAGGAATGATAAATGCTTCCTAAGTAAATAAACGGAAGCACTATTAAAACGCCAACCACAAAAATTTCTTTTAATGAAGTTGATTTCATAGCCTTATTTTTTAGATTTAAACTGCATCATCCATTTAAGCATTTCATCCATCACCGTGGTATTAATTGAATAATGAATGAATTGACCTTCCTTGATGGAAACCACTAAACCAGCTTGCTTTAACAAATCTAAGTGATGAGAAATGCTGGGTTTGGTCATATTGAACTGATCGGCTATTTCCCCGGCCGTCATATCCCTATCCTTTAATAACTCAAGGATTTCCCTTCTAGTGGCGTCATTCAATGCCTTGAAAACGATATTCACAATAATTCAATATTTAGACAAATATCTAAATACTTATTTAATAAAGCAAATTTTTTAAAACTATAAATTAAGCTATTGGGATTATGATAACTGATTCATCGTGCTAAATTCAGCATCGATAGATAGGTCTTTGATTAGTTTAGTCAATCTTTCTACCAATGCCTTACCGCACCATCTAGTAGTATAGTTGGGGAGACCATAGGATTGGATAGGTGTAAATTCCCAGGGATGGAAATAGAGGCAGAGGTATCCATCTTTTGCTAAAGTTTGTTTACATAATTGTAAATACAATGCATAGGGCATATTCTTGAAACTTAACCAAAACAAGGGTATTCTTACACCTGGGCTAACAGATGCTGGGATTCTCTTGATGCCTTCCTCAAAATAGGTGGTTCTAGGTAAATGAAAATTATTATACCTACCTGGTAACCATGTGGGGTTAATAGAAGAATCATATTGATATCCTGCGGCCAATACATCTTTCATAAGAACGGGTCGCATTCTAGGCATTCTTAAACCCTTGACTTGCTTTCCGGTAATCTCTTCTAAGCTTAATCTCGATTTAAGTAAATCTTCGGTTTCGTATGCAGTGTGATAAAAGGTATGGGAAGCAATTTCGTGTGTTGTTGAAAGTGCTCTTATTTCTTCTGGAAAATGGTTTGCAAAATTGGCTGTTGTAAATAAAGTGCAGGGTACAGATTCTAATACTGGTGCAATAGCGTTAAGCCCCTCTATGCCAATTTGCATTTGATCTTGAACTGAAATAGCATGCTTGTATTCTAAAGGCATATCAAATTCCTCTACGTCAAAACTCAACAATACCTTCTTACTCATTTGCCCAAATTTGTTTCTTTAATAAGGTAATGTGGCCTGCTCTTACTTTGCATGAATAGTTTGCCCAAATAAAGTCCAATGATTCCAAGAATCATCAGCTGTAATCCCCCAAAAAAAGCAATTGCTGCAATGATGGAAGCCCATCCAGAAACGGTATGGCCCTGATAAAAACTATAAATAATATAAGGGATATATAAAACCGAAAGTAGTGCAAAACTAAATCCTAAGTAAGCAGCCATGTACAAGGGTTTGGTACTAAATGAAGTAATACCTTGTAAGGCAAATCGAACCATTTTTTTGATGGTATATTTAGACTCTCCCATCAAGCGTGGTGCTGGATAATAAGCTACACCTGCTTGGCTAAAGCCCATCCATTTAACCAACCCTCTGATAAATAAATCATGCTCTCTTATTTGTTTAAATGCATGAACCACTTTGCGATCCATTAATCTAAAATCAGCTGTTCCTTGTTCTAGTTCTATATCAGACATATTGTTGATTATATCATAGAACATCGCTGATGTTTTTCTTTTTAATAGAGATAAATCCGTTTGCTCTTTTCGGATAGTATACACGATATCAGTACCTTCTTCCCACTTTTGTAATAATACCGGAATTAAATTGGGGGGATGTTGTAAGTCTGCATCCATCATAATTACACAGTCTCCGTCTGCAAAATCTAACCCTGCTTTTAATGCATTCTGATGTCCAAAATTTCTAGATAAACTTATATAATGGATATGTTCATTAATTGCAGCTTCTGCTTTTAAAACTGATAAGGTATGATCTGTACTACCATCATCTACAAACAAAATGCGATAATCATATAACAATGGTGCCATTGTATTTTGAATAGCACTTGCTATCACAGGCACATTGGCTTGTTCATTACAAGCGGGAATTACAAATATGACTAACTTACTCATTGTATGGTTTGTTTAGACCAATTAATTTTCCAGCAACTTCCAATTAACCAGCACCAGATTACAAAACAAGGTAGGGCTTTCAAAGAATAGGCAAGTATAATATTGATTCTAATATAGGATGGTATTAAGTCTGTTGGCGACAAAATAGTTAGTATAAATAAAAACCATAATAAGGCTTTTGCATATTTTGATACAGGTTTTTTTTGCGTGATAAACCAAAGTGCTGCTCCTGTTACTGCTATTACAAATGTTGGACTCTCCGCTGCGGAACTAAAAATTACTACCGAAATTAATACCAATGCCAAGTAGTTCAATTTAAAGTTTGGATGTTCTTGATTTTGTTTTTTTAATAATGGGATTCCAAATAGAATTCCTGCTCCTGCAATAATTGGGAAATCAATCGGGCCATAATATTTAAATATTCTGCGAATCATTCCAGGTACAGAAATATCCTGCAAACCGGCTGTTCTTGAATTATCTATATTTTGTTGATTCCTTCTAATGATTTGGTAATACCAATCTTCGTAACTCTGAACTATATAATCATAACTAGAATATACAATAGGAGCTGCTATAATTACTACCAACCAAAACAATAAGGAAATAATAAATTGAAATTTATTTTTCGAGAAAAAGAAAAAAGCGATTCCTGCAATTCCATATAATTTAGTCAATATGCCTAAGGCAATAAATAAAGTGGCGATCCAATCTTTACCCCTTAATGTAAATACGAAAGTAAAAATAAAAAATGCAGTGAACATTGGATTAAACTGAACACTGTGAATGGATGTCATCATTTCAATCACAACAATCCAGTATATAATAATTTTTTGTTTCTCTTCTAAAGGCAGCATTTTTAGTGCTACAAATAAAGCTGTTGCATTGGCCATGGCCCATAAAAAACATCCTAGATAGGCAGGAAATAATGCAAAAGGTGCAATAACTAAAGAGAATGCTGGACCATAGTTATTAAACGATACATATTCATCCGGATAGAAACTGAACAAATATTTTTCTTGAACTACGTGATTAAAAACACCTTCAAAAATTAAATAATTGTCGATACTTGTAAGGCCTCTACTCATTTCGGAAATAACCGCAACGGCTGCCAATAAAAACCAGATACAATAGATTAGATATACCGATCCAAATTGGGTAGTATCCCATTTTTTAAAAATGATATTTTCTAATTTTGAACTCATTCCATGTCTTTTTTAAAGAATACCATTATTGAAACCCCAGCAGGAAAACGAAATCCCCATTTTAATAAATAGTAATCGATGGAGAAAATTCCTGCTAACAAGTTATTAAAAAAACCTTCAGTTCCAAATATGGCATGGTCCGATTCTACTGTCTCTTTTTTAGGCCCCTTTAATTGACTTATTCCTCTTGCTAATAACCGAAATGCAGCAATGGGTAAGAAAAGTATAGAATTGAAATAAGTTTGATAAACAATTTTACCGGGATGATTTTTTAATAATTTCAGGAGTCCCGTTTTGGTGTACCTTCTGAAATGCTGATTAATTACATCGTGCTCGCCCCATAAAAAGGCATAAGCTGGGACAGTTATAGCAATATGCCCTCCAGGTTTACAAACCCTCATCATTTCTTCCACTGCTTTGGCATCGTCTTCTACATGTTCAATTACGTCAAAAGCACAAACCAAGTCATAACTATTATTGGAAAATGGCAAATCTGTAATGGATCCTTGAATAAGGGGCGTTTTTAAAAATGTTTTGGTATAATCACAACATTCTTGGTCGTACTCTACAGACATGACTTCTCCAAACTCGGTAAGCATATCAGAAGTAGTACCGGTGGCCGCCCCAATATTTAAAGATTGAATTCCCTTTTGGGATTGCAGCTGGCGGTGGATTCGATCCCTCAAAATCCTTCTTCTGACAGTAAACCACCAGTTTACCCTTTCCAAATGATAATATTCTTTAAAGTATTGTTGGTCCATATTGTTTTTGGAGAGTTGCAAGTAACGAAAATTCTACTACAATTTAAGAGAGGCATACCAGCTAAAAAATTTACTTTTGCCCCTCTTAAATTGTATTAATATGAGTAAAGGACCAGTTTCTCAGTTTGTTGAGCATCATTATAGACACTTTAATGCGGCAGCTTTAGTAGATGCTGCTAAGGGTTATGAGACCCATTTATTAGAGGGCGGAAAAATGTTAGTGAGTTTGGCGGGTGCTATGAGTACAGCTGAATTAGGCATTAGTTTAGCCGAAATGATTCGTCAGGATAAAGTTGCAATCATCAGTTGTACTGGTGCCAACTTAGAAGAAGATATTATGAACTTAGTGGCTCATAGTCATTATAAGCGTGTTCCTAATTACCGTGATTTAAGCCCTCAAGAAGAGTGGGATTTGTTAGAGAATCATTACAATCGTGTAACTGATACCTGTATTCCGGAAGAAGAAGCTTTCCGTCGCTTACAAAAACATATTTACAAAGTTTGGAAAGATGCAGACAATGCTGGAGAGCGCTATTTTCCGCATGAGTTTATGTACAAAATGCTATTAAGTGGAGATTTGGAGCAGTATTATGAAATTGATCCAAAGAATAGTTGGATGTTGGCTGCTGCTGAAAAGAACTTGCCTATAGTAGTTCCAGGTTGGGAAGACAGCACCATGGGTAATATATTTGCCTCTTATGTCATTAAGCAGGAATTAAAAGCATCTACCATGAAAAGTGGGATTGAGTACATGGTTTGGTTAACAGAGTGGTACCGTGCCAACAGTGGAGGTAAGGGAGTAGGGTTCTTCCAAATTGGTGGTGGTATTGCAGGGGATTTTCCTATTTGCGTTGTTCCAATGATGTACCAAGATTTAGAATGGCATGATGTTCCTTTCTGGAGCTATTTCTGCCAAATTAGTGACTCAACTACTTCTTATGGATCTTATTCTGGCGCAGTGCCCAATGAAAAAATTACCTGGGGTAAATTAGATATTCATACCCCTAAATACATAGTAGAAAGCGATGCAACTATTGTGGTGCCTTTGATTTTTGCGTATTTGTTAGGTTGGTAATTTAATTGATTACTTAAAATAAAAAGCCCCGGCACTAGTTTAGGCCGGGGCTTATTTTTTGTTTGAAAGTTATCTTATCTAGCAGGCATTGTTAAAGGAATATCTCTCTTTAACATCTCGTCTCTATTAGCCATTTCCCATGCTGTATAGAATACAAGCTTTGCTCTTTTCTCCATTAATTCAAAGTTGATTTTATCAACAGTATCACCTGGTTGGTGGTATTCTGCTTTTAACATACCATCATAGAAGAATAAAATAGGAACACCCTTGCGAGCAAAATTGTAATGGTCGCTTCTGTAATAAATTCTGTTCACATCTTTTGGATCATCGTACTTATAATCCAACGTCATGTTCAAATGTTTAGCATTCACACCTTCGTTAATTTTAGCTAAGTCAGAGCTTAATTTATCGTGACCAATCACATAAATATAATTCAGAGTATCAGCAGTTTTTCTTTCTGTATCTACACGACCAATCATATCGGTATTTAAGTTAACTGTTGTTTTTTCCATAGGAAAAATTGGATTCTCAGAATAATATTGAGAACCCCAAAGGCCTTTCTCTTCTCCTGTTACAGTCATGAATGCTAATGTTCTGCGAGGCTTGTTTCCTTTTTTAGCTGCAGCTGCAAAAGCTTCTGCCATTTGCATTACACCTACTGTTCCAGAACCATCGTCATCTGCTCCGTAATAAATTACATCTCCTCTTTTACCAAGGTGATCATGGTGACCGGTCATGAAAACGTACTCGTCTTTCTTGTCGGTTCCTTCAATGATTCCAATAACGTTACTAGTTTCTAATGTGGTAGATTTTTTATCTGCAGCAATGCTTAATTCCGCAACATATTTTCCTTTAGATAAAGAAGCCAATGCCTCACTAGAAAGTTTAGTGGTTCTACCTGCTAAAGCAGAAGCAACTTCTTCAGAAACAGTTATCATCATAAATGGAGCACCTGTAGGCTTATTCATATAAATATTGCCCTTTACTGGTGTTGCCGTTTTACGAGGAAAATCTTTTGAAACTAAAATGATTCCAGTTGCGCCAGCAGCTCTAGCATTTCCTGCTTTTGCAGCACCTGATACAGGGCTTGGGGTTCTTGTTCCTGGGGCAGGCGTTGGTGCCTTATATCCTGCAGGAGCGCCATCTAACATCATCACAATTTTACCTTTAACATCAAGGCCAGCATAGTCGTCCATTGAAGCGGCTTTGTCAACAATACCATATCCTACAAAAACTAATTCTTTAGAAGTGTTTTTGCCATTCACTATGGATTGCAAAGAAGTCATATAGTCTTTGTCCCAATTGTATAATTTACCATTCACTCTTAATTCAAAACTAGCTAACTCGTCTTGATACACATTAAAGTACTGATGGTAGCTATTGCCATTACCAGGCTTCAGCCCCATTCTTTTAAATTCAGATTCAATATAAGCGGCAGCTTTTCTTTCACCTGGCATTCCGGTTTCTCTTCCCTCCATTTCTGGGCCTGCCAAAATGGTCAATTTTTCTTTCATTGAAGCGGGGGTAATTAATGCAGCAAATTTGGTTGATGCATCTGCTTTTTGTCCGTATGCAATTCCTGTAGAAAGGAACATTGCACCAAACAGGATTTTTTTCATCATGGCTTTTTGGTTTAGTT
>JBMLPQ010000146.1:0-4069 GCA_049242025.1 Sediminibacterium sp. | reverse complement strand
GCTTGCCCGTCTATATAGGTTTGCAATACGTTGAAATGCGTGAGATCTTCTACAATAATAAAGTCGGCGGGGTCTCCCACACGCAGGGTGCCAATATTTAAACCATAATGTTTTACTGGATTAATACATGCAGCTTTTAGTACATTAAATACATCCAAGCCTTTGGCTACTGCTCTTGCACATAATTGATTAATATGTCCATCCACTAAACTATCCGGATGTTTATCATCGCTACAAAGCATAATCGAATTGGGATGATCATCTATTAATTCCGCCAAGGCTTCAAAGTTCTTTGCGGCACTTCCTTCGCGAATGATAATTTTCATTCCGTAGGATAATTTATCTACGGCTTCTTCTAATGTAAAGCATTCATGGTCGGTAGAAATACCTGCTTCTATATACTGTTTTGCTGCTGCTCCGGTAAGACCGGGGGCATGGCCGTCAACGGGCTTACCGGCCCGGTGTGCTGCTGCAATTTTTTTCATGACTTCGGGATCATTGTGCAGCACGCCGGGGAAATTCATCATTTCGCTTAAGTACTTAATATCTTCTAGGGCAAGTAATGCTTCAACATCATTACTATCTAATGATGCACCAGCTGTTTCAAAAATAGTAGCAGGCACACAACTGGGTGCGCCAAAATTAAACTTGAAAGGGACTTGCTTGCCATTGTTGATCATGAATTGCACGCCTTCTAAACCACAAACGTTGGCAACTTCATGTGGGTCACTAACAGTTCCTACTGTACCATGTAATACTGCTATACGAGCAAACTCACTAGGTATGAGCATGCTACTCTCTATATGAACATGACTGTCTACAAAACCCGGCATTAAGAAACCATTAGTAGTGATTTCACTATTGCTAATTGGCGTTATATGAGTAAGGACATTATTTTCAACAGTAACTTTGGCAGGATAAATTTTTCGTTGATATAGGTCAACCAATTGAATTGCTAAATTAAATTTCATAGTGAACGGTTCCTTAGATAGGTTTTTTTGTTTCGTCAATTACTTTATGAATTAACTCGTCTAATTGTTTGGCAGCAATTTCTAATTGTCCCATCAAAATAGTTTTTTCATCCTCTGTAATATCCATTTTTAAAATATTTAAAATCCCTAAAATATCTGTTAATGGACCACGCACTTGATGACTTTGGTTCCAAACAATTTTTCTTAATTTCTCGTCGGTCTTTTTTTGATTAGAAATATCGTTTTTGATACCAAGAAAATTTATAATCTTACCATCCTCGTTTCTAACAGGCGAAATGGTGGCTTCTTCCCAAAACAAATGGCCATTTTTCTTTTTATTCAAAAATTCTCCGTGCCAATTATTTCCTGATATAATGGTTTGCCACATGTCTTTGTAGGTTTCTTTCTTTGTATAACCCGACTTTAAAATATTGGGATTTGCCCCAATTACTTCATCGTATGAAAAGCCTGTGGATTTCAAAAACTGATGATTAACATATTCTATTTTGCCGTTTAGATCGGTAATTTCAATACTTGCAGAACTTTGCTCAACTGCTTGAGACAATTGAATAAGTTTATTGTCATTGTACTTTCTTTCGGTAATATTTCTTGCCAGCAGAATGAATCTTTTTTCTTGACCTTCTTCTAAATTAATTGGTGCAACTGATAGTTCAAACCAATACTGTCCATTCTTTAATTCAACCATATATTGTTTGCCAATAGAATACCCTTTTTCATTGGCTTCAAGAATAGCCAATGAAAGTACTTCGGATGCTTCTTTTGAAAGTACTTCATTGAAATTTTTGCCAATAAACACTTCAGGTGGCGCAGCTAATAGATCATTTAAATTAGAATGGTATTCATATACAATATGATTCATGCCTATTTCAAACACCATATCTGGAATGGCTTTTAAAATGGCATCCTGTTTTTTTGATAGTGAAATGATCTTTTCTATAGCCTCTCTATGTTGGGTAATATTGGCCGAAAATCCATACCATGATATAGACCCATCAGGTAATTTTTCAGGAGTGGATTTTGTTAAAATCCATTGAATGGGTTTGCCAGGCAAACAAATTCTTGCTTCGCAAATAAAATCAGTCATTTGTTCTGCAGAGCGTTCAATCTCATCAAAAACCATTTGTTGATCTTCTGGATGAATCACTTTTGCAATTGCATCAAAACTGTCTTTTACATCTTCTGGGGTACATCCAAAAACATTAACGATGCCACTAGAAGCAACAGGTACATGATAACTGCCATCTATCCTTTTAGTAAATTGGAATATTAAGTCGGGCAAATGCCGAGAGAGTTTTCGAAACTCATCTTCTATTGATTTATCAGATGATATCATACAGAAGCTATTTGGATTCTTATGAAATTACATTAATTTAACCGTCTTAATATCACGCAATGAGAAAATTTATTTCAATTCTAGTCTTATCACTTTCCTGCTTAACCATGCAGGCACAAAAAAAAGAGAGAACCAAACAAGTTGCTCCTCCTAAAGAAGATCAGTCTGATCAATTACTATCTAAAGTAAAATACCGTTCTATTGGCCCATATAGAGGTGGTAGAAGTGCTGCTGTAGCCGGTAGTTATAACAATAGAACTACATTTTATTTTGGTGCAACTGGTGGCGGTGTTTGGAAAACAACGGATGGGGGAAGTAATTGGAAAAATATTTCAGATAAATATTTTGGGGGTACTATTGGTGCGGTAGCAGTTGCACCTAGTGATGAATCCATCGTTTATGTAGGAGAAGGGGAGAATACAATGCGAGGCAATGTGGCTGAAGGATTAGGAGGAGTATGGCGCAGTGCAGATGCAGGTAGAACTTGGAAGAATATTGGACTAAATGACGGAAGACATATTATTCGTTTAGTGGTTCATCCGCGTGATCCAAACACCGTTTGGGCCGCTGTGATGGGACATTTATTTGGACCTAATGAAGAAAGAGGGGTGTATAAAACAACCGATGGTGGAAAAACTTGGAAAAGAACTTTATACATCAATAACCAAACAGGCGCTTCTGATTTGGTGATGGAACCAGGCAATCCAGATGTATTCTATGCAGGAATGTGGAGGGTAATCAGAACCCCGTATAGTATGGAAAGTGGGGGTGAAGGCAGTGGCTTGTACAAAAGTACTGATGGAGGAGAAACATGGGCTCCATTGATTAATAAAAAGGGAATGCCAAAGGGTTTATGGGGTATTGTTGGAGTTGCGGTAGCTCCCTCTAATCCAGAAAAAGTATATGCCATTATTGAAAACAGCAATGGTGGTTTGTACAAAAGTGAAGATGCCGGAGAAACATGGTCACTCACTAGTAACGACAATAATATTCGTCAACGCGCTTGGTATTATACCAAAGTATATGTTGATCCTAAAAATGAGAACTTGGTATACTGCCCTAACGTGAATTTCATGAAGAGCTCTGATGGTGGTAGAACCTTTCAATCCATCAATACCCCACATGGAGATCACCACGATTTGTGGATTGATCCAGAAGATGGTAAGCGTATGATTGTAGCGGATGATGGTGGTGCACAAGTAAGCTTTGATGGGGGGAACAATTGGAGTACAATGGACAATCAACCTACTGGTCAATACTATCGAGTAACTACTGACAATGCTGTTCCGTATAGAATACTGGGTGCACAGCAAGACAATTCTACTGTAAGAATTAAAAGTAGAACAAATGGTGCTGGAATTACATCACGCGATTGGGATGTAACTGCGGGCTCTGAAAGTGGCCATGTGGTTGCAGATCCACTGAATCCAGAGATAGTTTATGGAGGAAACTATGGCGGATATTTATCTAGATTAGATCATCGTACTGGCGAAAACAGGGCTATTAATGTTTGGCCAGATAATCCAATGGGAGCGGGTGCTGATGTATTGAAATATCGATTCCAATGGAATTTCCCTATTTTCTTTTCACCACATAATCCTAAAAGATTATACACTGCAGGAAACCATTTATTTGTTACAGAGAACGAAGGCCAGAGCTGGCAAATGATTAGTCCAGATCTTACTACTAACGATAAATCAAAACAAGGTCCTAGTGGTGGTCCAATCACCAAAGACAATACATC
>JBMLPQ010000145.1:0-20019 GCA_049242025.1 Sediminibacterium sp. | reverse complement strand
CTTTTATTTTCCTGCTGTAATAATGAAGGATATAAATTTAAAAAAATATTGGGCAACATAATTGATAACCCATAAGATAAACTAACCTTGAAACTAAAAAAAACCGCGAAGACAGTCACCACTAAAAATCCAATTAAATGACTAATTTCAGCTAAAGTCATCTCATTTCTTATCTGATTAAGATTAGCATTTCCCTGACTGATTGTAATTTTTTGATTGAAATATTTAAAAATTGTATTTTTTACAATCCACTTAAAATATTTTATCCCAATCATTCTATTGATGGTTTTACTTTCAATAAAATTAAGATTTGAGAATTTTTGATAAAATGCTGCCTTTGAAAAGAGACTATTGAATATGATTCCCACCATCCATGATACAATTGAAATGGATGCACCAAAAATTAAACCTAGTTGGATATGATGCATGATACTCACTATATTAAGTAAATTTAATCATTATCTATTGCGTAAAAGAACTGCCGTTGATGCCGCGGCAATAATTAATTGATGATTAGAAGAAATATTATTCGAAAAACCTATGGTTGACTTATATAAATCTACCCACCCAATAGCATTATCAGCAATTTTAAATTCATACCCACCAATTACTGAAAAAGGCATGGGGTGTTTCCCTTTTGAACTAGTAGCATGTGAAATAAATAATGGATTTATTTGGATGGTATCAATTTGATTGGTAATGATCCCAACTTCATTGGCCATTCCTTCTTTCATAATTGTAGCAACAATACCACCTGGTGTTTCACGATCATAACCTAATTGCAACAACCACGGTTTTGTTAATGTATCATTCTTAAAATTCATTGTTGCAGTAAAATTAGAAACCTGTCTAACACCTTTTGAATAATCAAATATCTCCTTTATTTGGTAGCTTTTACTCTCCCCTAGATAAAGTTGATGGCAAAAAACAATTAAAGACTGTGATTTATCATCAATTGTAAATTGAAATTTATCTGTGGTTTTAGATACAACATCATTAATACCAATCCCAAAATTTAACAAAAAACTTCTTTTAATGGCTTCCTCAGAGAACAATCCCCCTGGCGTTCTACCATATCTATCTGAGGTAACCCTCCATCCATCTTTAAAAGTCCCAACAAAATCTTTTTCAAATTTAATTGAACGACTTGCCCCTGGAAATAATTTAGATGAAACTCTAGAAACTTTAATTGAAGTTGATTGGTCGGCTATACTTTTGGGTGCTTCTACAGACATTTTTACTGTTGTACAAGACAAGGCAATAAATACAATACCTATAAACAAATACCGCATGATTATTCTTTGATACAAATATCAAAATACCTAATCCTAATTTAATCTTAAAATATACGAGTCTTTAAATCTATAGAGCATAAAATAGCAATAAAAACTAAAATTTAAGCTTCTTAAAAACTTGTATAGCAGTCTTTTAAAACTTTATTTATTTAAATCACCTGTTATAAATCCTTTATTAAGTTGAAATGAGTCCCCAACAGACCCTACAACGCAATCGCCCCTTTCTAATGAAATAAAGTTTCGTATTTGAAAAACAGATTCTATTCCAGTACAATGAGCACCCATAAAGTATTTAATCCCTACTTTCTTAAGCTGCTCTGCAGTCCATTTTAATTGTTCATTACTAGAATTTAGTAAATGAAAACCTCCAATAGCAGCAACAATTTTTTGACCTGGTAAATTTTTACTAACATGTTCAATTGTATTCACAATACCAGAATGACCACAACCTGAAATTAAAATCAAGCCCTCTTTGGTTGAAATAACAAGTGACATATCATCGGGAATATTGTCATCTACCAGTTGATTATTTTGATTGAGGAGTCTAAAAGAATTGTAATAATTCTTTTCGTTATGAATTCTTGGAACATTACCAGTAAGAAATACGCCAGGTAAAATCTCTTCAAATTGGCTATGTTGAACCAATAAGCCACCATTAGAAACATAATCAATAGAATCGTTTATTCTACTTTTTACCTCTTTTGATTGAATGGCATAGCGTGCATTAAAAAAACCATTTGCAACATGTGTTTTTGCTAAAGCATTTGTTTGAACTGATTTTACAGCATGTCTTAAGGGTAGCCATCCAGCTGTATGATCATCATGCCAATGGCTTAATACCATCGTAGGAACTTTTGACAAATTGATTTTCAATTCTTTTGCATTCTCTAAAACGGTATTAGGTCTACCACCAGCATCAAAAAGAATTTTATTAGAGTCTACTTCAATTAATGCTGAAAATCCCCACTCTCCAATACCTTTTTGTGCTAACATAGTACTTAGGATAGTGACTTTTACGTTGCTAGCATGATGGGGTTGAGCAGAAAGCCCTTGTAACAATAATAGTTTAACGCAAATAAAAATGACTAATTTTTTCATAACAGAATTATTCAACTTTTCACTTTATTCGATTATACTTCTTCAATAAGTCAACAACTAATTTATGAGGAAGGCCATATGCTTTGTTACCATTGATTCCTTCCATCGTTTCTGCAGCAACCATCGCATTAATGATGGCTTCTTCTACAGCTTGAACCGTTGCTTCAAATAAGGGGTTAATTAAATCGTTGGGTAACTCATCCAATTTTGTAAATTCTTCTCTTTGAAATGCTGAGGGGTTAGCGGTAGAGAATGTGATAAATATATCGCCTGAACCATTTTCTCCACGTCCCCCTACAATACCCACACCCAGTGGTATTCTTGCTGAGATTCTTTTTAATTGATGCGGTAGCAAAGGCGCATCAGTTGCAAGTACAACAATGATGGAGCCGTCGCCTTCTTGTCTATAAGAGGGTGGTGCATTAAATATATAATTCATTGTGTCTTTTAATTCAATCCCTATTGGAACACCTGCAATGGTTAAGTTCTCTTTACGGCCAAAGTTGGATTGTACTAATACTCCAACCGTATAAGTGGAATCTTTTACTTTTACCACTCTGGAAGAGGTACCTGTTCCACCTTTAAACCCTAAACACGTCATTCCTGTACCACCGCCAATATTACCTTCTTTCAAAAATCCTGATTGTGCATTATCTAATGCTTCATATGCATTACTTTCTTTTACATGGAATCCATAAATATCGTTTAGAACACCATCATAGGTTTCTGCAACAACAGGATATGTGTACCAAAAGTCTTCTTTATACCAGCCTGTTTTTACAAACCATTTCAAGACGGCATCTCTAACCACCCCTACACTATTGGTATTCGTGATCATGATTGGGGTCTCCAAAAAACCCGATTCTGTAATCCAAGTAGTTCCAGTCATTTCGCCATTCCCATTCAATGAATACCAATTGGCAAAAACAGGGTTATTATTTCTACCTCTTGGCAAGATTGCAGTAACACCTGTTCGAACTGGCCCCTTCCCTCTAACATTTTTCCCAGTTCCTGAAATGATGGTACTATAACCTACTTCTACCCCTTTCACATCGGTAATTGCATTATACTTTCCAGTGGTTCCAGTAAAAGGAATACCGATATCTCTTGCTCTTGGTTTCTGTCCTAAGATGGATGATTGAATGAGTAAGAATAAGGTTAGTAACTTTAAATATTTCATAGTGCTGGATTATAAGTGGAATAGTTAAATGTGATTTTTTTAGAATAAGGTAAATATTTTGGCAATGCAAGTAAGCCAAACCCAGTAAAAATTTATACTTAATGATCCTACTCTAATTAGCATATTTGCTTTGACAAATTGTTCAATATTTTTTGCGTATCCTTTAAAATTTTCACTGATTATATATTTAGATAGTATAAATATCGAAATAAATAGTCTATTACCATTATATTAATATTTAATCTAGCAAATTACCATATGTTTTAATTGAGTTTGCCGTATCGGATTTAGCAGTTCCTCCTGGAATGATAAACAAGGGTTCACCTTTACCTAAAGTAACTGTCCATATTTTATTTATTGTCCCGAATAAGGATCACTTATTTTAATTTCCTGATAACGAATATTAGAGAACGTTACTTTACAATTTTTACCAACATTTGAAACATATAAGGCAATGACATTATCTGCTTTTGCTAATTTATAGCTAATCGTATTACTTGTTACTGCAATTGAATTGCAGTCGTCTGAAATATCTTTTGTCACTACACTTACAACTCTTTTTGCGCCAGTGTAATCTTTTTAAAAACAAAACTTTACCCAATTTAAGCTATCCTCAATAAGAACAATTGCACCTCCGTCCCACTTGTTTAAAAATGAATGTTGAATTGAAGTTGTCAAAACGAAGTTGGAAGCAGGTTGAAATAAAAGCTTAGGTGCATTATCAGTATTGTAGGTGAAACATATCGTTTTTTTCACCAGCCATGATGGTCAAAGTGCTTCCAGTTGCTGAATAGCTAACTGGTTTATTATACCATGAAAGAGGAGTAGGAATTGAACTAATCTTTACAGTCTCAGATTGCTGTGCATTGCAAACATTAACTATTATTAGTGCTAATAAATTGGCAACTAAAAGTTGAGTCAAAAAAAATTGTTTCATCATCTTTAATTCAGCTTTTTTTCTTTGATTTAAAAATTGAACTCAATGCTGTAAGATTAAGAGGAATCAACATAAAAAATGACATCCAAGTAGCATGAAAAACATGATACAGCCATGAACGCTTATCTTCAAAAAAAACTGCATCGCTAATTAAGGATGCAATAAACCAAATAAGCCAATTCAACATATAAGTTATAATCAACCGATTAAAGTTTGGCAAATTACTGAACCACAGGTTGTATTTCCTAAACATGAATTACTTAGTATTTTTCTCTAGAGTGAATATACTAAAAAATTAAAATATTTAATTAACCTAAGGGATAAAGATCAGTCTTCCTGAAGGCATGGCAGATTACAAAGCACCCTAATCAAATTTTACAGTATTTAAATTAGTCGTATAAGAGATTTGTTATAAAACAGTTGTTAATCCCAAAACCATTCTTTTGAAATCACTAAAACTGTCCTGTTCGCATTGATAACTTTCTCCACTTATCATTCTTATTGCAACAATTTTATTTATATATTCTTTGTACAAGACATACTTTCAACAATTCTATTGTGATTACTTTTTCCAAAGTATTTTTCTATAACCATCCTATTGTCTTTATAAATTATGACAGCATCAGAATGAGTTAACTCTGCCTTTTTGATAAGAACATCTAGCTTAGCTTTAATGATTGGCTGTCCTTTAATAGTACTTATAGATAAAAAAGTAATAACAATAATCAAAAATCTAATATTCATATTTATTTTACTTAAAAAATATTTACAGGAGAATTGAATAAAACTAAAAATTGATTTTATTCCACTATTTTACTTGCCCATGAATAAATTGATCCAAAATCATCTTTATCTGACTTCCATCTTTCCTGTGTCATTGTTCTCACAACTACTAAATTTTTACTAGGAATGATTATAATAAAATTTCCTAAATAACCATTAGCTAGGCTTTTTGAATTTGATTCTTTAGCCTTTAAAATTAAAGAGTCTAACAAAGTCTCATTTAGTGAATTCAATGAAAAAAAGTGATATTATCAGAAGACTATTATTGTAGTTATTTTCTCTAATCATTATTCATGAATTAATTATGTAATATCTAAAATTAATAGAAGTCTTGATTAGCGCAGATGACAAAAGTCTACATTTTGAAACCAATCAAAATAATTATAAAAAAATAAGACTATTTCAAAATGAAATAACAAACAATAAATCTTTTTCAGGTATTTTATTTACTATTTAGCGACTATATTAATAACAAATTCAATTTCATCGGAAACAATTTCATCAGCCATTATTTTATAAAATTTTCCTGATTGGTAATTAATTCCCCAATTAGTTCTATCTATTTTTAGTTTGGCACTAGCTTTCAATAAACCGTTTAGAATATTAATGTTCGCAGGAAAACTAATTTCCCTTGTGGCAGCTTTAATTGTTAAGTACCCAGTGATATTAATCGTGTTTGCATTCACAAAATCTACTTTGGAAATTTCTATAGAGGCAAAAGGAAATCTTTTGACATCAAAATAATCTTCAGATTTCAAATGTTTAATGGGTGTGTTTGTATCTTTCTTGTCGGCATATTCCAATGAATTCATGTCTATTTGAACATTACCACCCACCAATTGATTATTTTTAATCCATAATTCACTTTTTGATACAGATACATAACCTACATGTTTGTCTTCGGGAGATATTTTCATAGAACCTTTCCAAGTGATACGGCTTTTCAAATTATCTATTGTATATATCTGATTGTCACTAGGTTGAAAATTATTCAGAGATGTTCCCTCCAAACGATACACCCCAGCTAATGACCCTAGCCAAATGCTTCCATCCTTAGCTTCCAAAATCCTACAAAGCATTCCTCGTCCCCCTTCATATTTTGATTTTATTTCGGTTACAATAGGCTCATCATTGTACAAGGATTGTTGTTCGTATCGGGCAATTACCCAATCATTCCCAATATTCGGTTTACTGGGGTTAACTTCTCCAGCGGTCCAAATATTCCCATTTTTATCCTCGATGATTGATGATGCACCTCTTGAAGATACTTTCGTATATGAATTCCCATCAAAGCGCCAAAGACCATTATCAAGAATCAACCTGCTTGCCTTTTTTTCTTTGATGATTGACCCCCCAAACCAAATATTGCCTTTTCTGTCTTCTATTATTGCCCAAACATTATAAAATGGTTTGCCATCTTTGTTTTTGAAAATGGTGAATTTTTTTCCATCATAATAACAAGCGTCGCCCCTTGTACCCATCCAGATATTTCCTTTCTTATCCTCCATAAATGTATTTACTCCACCATTTGGAATTCCATCTTTTACAGTAAAATTTCGGAATGATTTTCCGTTGAAGCGAGTTGCACCTCCGCCAGCTCCTATCCAAATATTACCCGCTTTATCTTCAAAAAGATGAAGTGCTGTATTACTGGGTAGCCCTTGTCGGGTAGTATAATGGAGAAATGTTTTTCCATTGAAACAATAAACTCCAGAATCCTTGGTACCAAACCAAAGATTTCCTTTTCGGTCTTCGAGCACATCCCAGAAACTGGGCGACTTGATTGCCGAAGTTATATTGGTAAAGAATTTTCCGTTGTATCGCCACACGCCTGTGTAAGACGCAATCAAGATATCACCATTTTTTGCCTGCTTTACACTGCGAACCATTCTGGTAGGCCCATAAGGACTTACAATGGTTTTTGTTTCAGGCATAATAATATCAGGAGAGACTTCTTGTTGGTTTTGTTTACAAGAGATATAAAGAACTGACATTAACAATAGTACAAACAGGAATTTACTTTTCATCATTTACGTTTTTTATTTTTCAAAATTGACTTGGCTAAAGTAGACTACTACCTTTCATCAAACAGTATTTGTAATGTAAATAAAATTGTAACCTTTGTAAATAATTGGTAAATAGTATGTCTGCAAGTAAAAACAGCTTCTTCCATAGTCAAAAATTTCTTTTTGGGTTCATACTATTGGTATCAATCTCTCTCATCTGTTTGGCTTTTAACATAACCAATAAAGACGATTTTGATCTAGCCAGAAGAGAAATTTTGATCAGAAAGATTGGGCATGAACTGCTGTTACAATCGGGCGACAGTGTATCAAGAGTGCTCCCTTTAAACAAGCTTTCCCCAAACGAATATCAAATCAAATTTGAACATGAGTTGAGTTTACTACCAGATACCCTTGTAAATATCTCACAGCGTTTAATGAGTAAAGACAATGAAGTGGAAGATTATGTGGTGAATGTGTTGAACTGCAATGATGAACAGGTTGCTTATGGATTTGCAATATCAAATAATAAAAAAGAGGATATTGTACCCTGTAAAAGAAGAATACTACCTAGTGCATGCTATGTAATCAACATTCAATTCAAACCCATAGTATTAGTTTCAGCAAAGAATGGAATGCTATTGGGTGGTTTGACAGTGTTTGCATTTGTTGGATTTTTCTTTTTGGGATCTGTTAGAAACAAGAAAGTTAAACCAGCATTACCTCTTACTCAGGGTAAGGATATATTCTATATAGGTTTGATATTGTTTGATGCTAACAACCGAAAGCTAATAGTAAACGATACAATATCAGAGCTAACAACAACTGAAACCAAAGTGCTTCGGATTTTTGCTTTGTCTCCAAACGAAGTTATAGAACGAAGTAGGCTACAAAAAGAGATTTGGGAGGATGAGGGTGTGATTGTTGGAAGGAGTTTGGATATGTTTATATCAAAATTGAGGAAGAAGTTGGAGCTAGATGCACAGGTTAAGATTGTGGTGATTAGGGGAATTGGGTATAAATTAGAAGTGTTATAAACCAACAATCCAACAAACCTGCTAAAATTTTACTGAGACACATATTCTACATTTTTTGACCCACCCATAATGATTACTCTATTAAAGGAGCCTCTATTCACTGCTATTTGATAATTATTACTAGTTTGATATAAATAAACTGGAGTTCCATCATCATCTTTCCTTATTTCACTATAAATAATCGTATAAGTTTCTGCTAATTCCCATCTAAAATTAAAAGTACCACGTAGCCAATATTTCTCAATTTTATTTGGAGTGAACTCAAATTTTACTGTATTCTGCATTCTATTATATTGCCCAGGACTACCGTTTTTATCCCAGCTTCTATAAATATCATATCTCTCAGTAAAACTTTCATTGATTTTAATCGGACCGATTTCTGATTTACTAGTATTAGGTTGATTATTGCTGCTGTTATTTCTGGCAGCTGCTGCTCTATTTTCTTCCGTTTTTCTGCGGCCTCTTTCGGCTAATCTTGCCAAACTATTGGGAGATTCCCTTCCTTCAAATACTAAGTCACTACCGCTTTTTCTGCCCTTGTATAGCGTAAGTGCCATACAATATTCGTTGCCACCACACGATACCATGCCATCTATTTTGTTCAGCTCTGCTTGAAAAACTACATGATCTGCAAGGCCATCGCCGGTAATATCGCCTATTGCAAGTGCACCATAGTTCAATTCCCTGTCTTTCGTATTGTCTACACCTGGCATTTTCAACCTTGGCATTCCGTTTTTTTGGTTACAACCAAACACCTGAGGATAGCCCCCTAACGAGGCAACAACATCCTGCAATCCGTCGTTGTCTACATCTCTAACTAATAAAGGACTTCGGTACATTTCAGAAGGGTTACTGCCCACCTTTATTTCGGTAAGCTCAAATTCTTTATTCCCTTTGTTTATATAACACAACATTTTGTATGCCTTTTTGCAAATAGCAAAAATGTCGGCTTTGCCATCTCCATTTACATCGGCAACAGCTACACTTTCTACATCATACGGTGCTATTAATTTTATCTTTTCGAGCGGTTGATTCCGTACTTGTGTTTGTAGGTTTTTTACCAAAGGCATCAACTGTATTTCGATTCCATCAAACAAATTTTTTCCTGTTGCAGTCTTTACAAAATCGATACTACCATTGCCATCTAGGTCGCCTATGCCTCCTAAGTATTCGGGGCCAACATTGGCGCCTATCCAAAATCCCATTTTATTCTTTTCTAATTTTTCTGTAGGGTAATGGGTAAATGCTGCCTTTCCATTATTAAGAAAAATTCCGCCCGGTGCCAGTATATCCATATTACCATCGGCATTATAATCATAAAGCATAAAATTGTCAATACCCAACTTGCCCAGCCATGTGCTTACATAATAGTTTTTCCTTTCTAATATCAGCAATCGCAGGGAACTATCCGCAAGATTAAGCACAACAAGGTCTGTTTTTTTATCTGCATTCAAATCGGCTGCAGCTACCAATAGGCCTTTGCCATTGGCGGTTAATGCCAGCCTTGTATACCGGGATGCCCTAGGTGTTCCATCACCATAGTATATATCTATATAGCCCGCTTCACTATAACTGGTTAGCACATCTGTAAATCCATCTCCATCAAGGTCAATTATTTGCTGTCGGTTTGGCCAATCGGTATAACTACGTCGTGAACTGACAACCCAGTAACCTTGGTCCATTAATTCATTATCATCCACTTTTGCAGTGCCACCATTCATTCCAGTCAATAAGCCACCAATAACCGGTTGTGTGGCATTTGCATCGTTACTGTTGGTGGAAGTGCCTACTTCAGGCTTAGCGGTAGCATTTTGTTTTTTACTGTAATCGCCTTTGGCCAACAATGGCTGAATGTCTTTCAAGCTTATCTTGGAGTACACAGTGGGACCAAAATATGAATCCACTTTGGGCCAAAGCATTTTATTTTGTCGGGTTACAAATACTGGGATGTTTCTACCATCCTTCAACTTATAAAAGGATGCACCCACAATACCCGTTTCGGGCAATTCAATTTTAAACCAGTTTATTGGATGAGGGTATTTTTGGAAACCAATTACACCAGTCCAGCATTCGCCTTTTTCATTGGCCACTATTAGGTCATACTCAGATACGGCGAGGCAGGTATAATTGCCTGGTTTAGGCGGCTTCGCTCCAGCACTTGCTCCATTTTGATTAAAATAGATAGAGTCGGTTAATGCCCCTTTTTGTCCTCTTGTTATCAAACTATATTCGCTGCCGCTGAAATTGGCAGCCACCAAAATGCCCCTAATGTCTTCTTCTATTCCAAACTTTCCATTCATATATATATCGTAATTGGTTATACGGCCACCGGGCTTGTTGATACAGCTTACATACAATCTACTGGGTTCGCCAAATGCTGCAATAGGTGTGCCTGGCATTTCAACAACTTTTTCACTTTCTTCTACAATTTTGTTACCCGATCTTTCTAAATAAGCTGTAATAAATTTATTGCCCTCTGCCCACATGACCATTGGACCAGAACTGCCGGAGTAAGGTAGCGCTTGTAATAATTTACGACCTGGTTTTGGGGTAAAAATATATGGTTCCTCCCGGGTAATGGCATTTCTGTAAATTACAATGCGACCATCAGTTGTTTCATATGCGCCACATAATAACTCTGGACTATTTTCAAACACTTGTACAGGTGCAGCAAAATCAGAAGGCGGTGGTTGTAACTGTTCTAGTTTGCCAGTTGTATCTATACGGTATAAGGCATAATTAGCCGTGGTAATATATAATCCCTCGGTGCGTGCTTTATAAGCAGGCAGTACCGCTTGTGCATTGCTAAATGTAAATGTTACGAATACTAATAAACTTACAAATAGCAAGTGTTTGTTTTTAAGTAAGATCATGGCTCTGTATAGTTTGGCATTATTTCCAACTTTTAAATCTCCTTAAAATTAGTTTTTAAAAAATTAAAAATAAGGTCAAAATATTTTAAAGGTTCAGCGTGCCCGCCTTCTATTGCTTTATGTTTGTAATGATATTTGAAATTATTCTTTTTTAATCTTGCTATCATCGTTTCTGCCATAGGTGTTGAAGGGCAAATTTCATCTTTCGTTGCTGACAAAAAAAATACAGACCCCTTAATCTTTTCTACTCGTATGGATGCATTTTCAACTGAAACAGAATCTTTTAGCATTGCCTCAAAAGACCCTCTTAAATCTCGTTTAATCATAAAAGGAACCGCCGCATCATTTACAGGAACAAAGGGCAACTCTTTATTTTGATAAGTCCAACAAGATGTTGTAAAATGATTGGTATGTCCAGGAAAAACAGCATTGCTTCCTACGATACTCACAACACAGTCAATGTCTTTATAATAACTAGCTACCAATAAGGCTAAATCTGCACCTCTCGATCCACCAATGATGGCAACTTTCTTTTTGTTTACCAGTTTATTTTTTGTTGCAATTTTTATTGCATGATAAATATCTTCAATTGCAATCTTATTGAGTATATCAGGAGTGCCTTTGCAACCAAAGTAGCCTAATGCTAAAAAAGCATAACCTTGTTCAATAAACTGGTCTCTTGTTTTTTTCCAATAATCGCTAGTCCAAGCATTTCCACCTTCTGAACCTCCAAGTCCAACAATAAGTGGTTGATTTTTATTGTTGCCCAAATAAAGAACAGACTCAACATTAGGTGTCTGCAAAGTTATTTGAGCAAAACTGTTAGCCGAAAATATCAGCCATAGAATAAGGAAAAGGCACTTACAGAAAATTTTCATACTTATTGATGTTTAAATTATTCTGTAAATATCTATTGCGCTTTCGAAAGCACTTTTGACCTATATCAAAAAATCACTTTTCGGCTCTTATTCTACTTAGCGTTTCTTGTGCAATACCTAAATAAGAGGACACCATTCCTAGCGGTATGCGATGATAAATATCATTATAGGCTTCGCAAAAGTGCTGATATTTTTCTTTTGCTGTTGTGAAACGCATTGAAGTGATCCGTTCCAAATAGTGACCAAATACTGTCCCCATTGAAAGTCTGGCATATCGTTCCATTTCAGGGAAGTTGTCGAATAAAAAACCAAGATCTTTAACATTCAAACAAAAGCATTCTGTTTGTTCAAGTGCGTCAATATAATAGATGTCTAATTTCTGTTGCATAAAGCTTCTAGGCGAATTCATCCATTCGTTTTCAGCAATAAAATACTCTGTAATTTCTTTACCCTCTTTGATAAAATAAGAACGCATCAATCCCTTTTGAATAAAGTAACTTTTTTTACAAATTGTGTCTGCGTTATGTACAAGTTCGCCCTTTTTAAAAACTTTAAACACGATTCTATTGGCGAGTTCACTTTTTAAGGTGTCGCTTAATTTTATATACTTTTCAAAGTGTTGATATATTTCGGCTGATTGCGTTATGTTCTGTCTGTTTATGGCTTGTGATATTATTTGGAAAAAGTTAGCTTAAACCTAATACTTTTTTTATAGAATTACTAATGTTCATTTTACTGTTTTCCTTTTCTGACGTCTCAACCCAATAATAATCCCTAAAATGCAAATCAATAAAATTCCTGCGAAAATAAATTTTGCCATTTTTCCAAGTAGCATTGGAAAAAGTAAAGTATCTGTTTTTCCTGTCTCTAAAAACACCCAATCACTTGCTATTCGAGTAGCCAAATCTGGATTACCTGTTTCCAAAACAATGATTCCGTCACCTGTAATTGGATTTATTCTAATTGCCGTGTTAATGGGCGGTGTGCTTTTTCCATCGTGTCCAAAAATGTCTTCTTCATTTTCTATGTCCATGTATAACATACTTCCTAAACCATAAATTTTTTCACCCATCATATCCCAATGCGATTTTCGCATTAGTTTTAATGTTTCTGGCCTTATCTGCCCTCTTCCAATTGGTTCTCCATTTTTGCCTTTAAAGAAAAGTTGAAAAAATATTTCTAAATCTGAAAGTGAAGTATATAAAGAAGTTGCTGCCAAAGAGGTATAATAAAAATGTGGTGCTGAACTTTTATCAGAATTGTAAAATTCACAGAGTCTACTTTTCAACGTGTCGTCTAAAATATAACTACTACTGTTCATTTTCAAAGGTTTAAACAAACTGTCTTTCATAAAATCATTAAAAGTTTGTCCGCTTGTTTCTTATACCAATAACTGCAATAGAGTAAATGCACCACCTGAGTATTCCCATTTTGAACCAGGTTCAATACCCACTTTCACTTCACCACTTTCTCCTTCATCAACGTCTTTTGCTTTGGTAAGCGATTGTTCTAAAGTTTGAATAGAATCTTTGTTTTTAAATCCATTGTAACCTAACCCGTCAGTTAAACCTGACGAATGGCTCAAGAGTCTTCGAACAGTTACTTGCTCGTTATCAAATTCGCTTGGTGGCAGTTGCCATCTGTTTAAGTATTTACTAACGGGTGTGTCCAAATTTATTTTACCTAATTCAACTAGTTTCATAATACCTACTGCAGAAACAAATTTGGAAAGAGATGAGACTTGAAATATAGTGTATTTATCAACTTTTTTGTTCATAGAGTAAAAGAGCTATTTTTCAATTGCTCCTTTTTTCATAATCGCCATTGCAAAGTTTCCTACAAATTCTTTTTCAATTTTATTATTAACTGCTTCTGTAAAAAACTTCGGGTCATTGCTGTTTGTAAATGGATTGTGCCACCACCCTTTTAATGTTCCATAAAATACAAATCCACTCCATAAAACTGAAAGCAGAATAATAGTAAAGAAGTATTTAGATATTCTTTTCATTGCTGATAAATATTGACTACAAAATAAAATACTTAATATGCTCTTCCTAATGTGTCGCATACTGCTTTCAACAAAGACAATCCATCGTTACGGTCCTGCCCTTTTTCCCACATCATAATTCCATTGGCCATCGATTGCGCCAATTTTGCTTTTCGTTTAACAGTGGGTAATCCATTATAATATATAGTATAATTGCTAAAGCCACCTGCGCTTACTATTGCCGAATCTGAAAACGCACTCCCCGTTCCGCTTGTAATAATATTGTATGTTAAAACAGTACCAGTTTGTGTTATCCCACTTGGCCTACCATAAGCTGGTATACCTAATACTGCTTTAGAAGCAGGCATTCCTCTTGAACTAATCCAGTAGTTTAAAGCCGTTTGAGCTAATGCTAAATCACTATGGTGTCTAAACGGAACAGTTGTACTAAAATCATCGTATGCCATGATATTAAAAAAATCAACTGTATTATTAGTCCATAAAGTACTACTGATTGCATCTCGAACAGCTCCCGCAAATTTTCCAGCTGTTATAGCTGCAGATAAATAGTATTTAGCACCTGTATGACAAGAATCACTTAACTCTTTCATAAATGCAGTAAAAGTAATATCAGTTCCATCGTCGGTTCTAGGAAATTCCCAATCTACATCTACTCCGTCTAATCCATACGTTCTTACTACCTGCATGATAGATTTTACAAAGCTATTGCGACCACTAGATGTAGTAGCCATGTTTTTAAAATCGGCGGCTAAACCGGAAATACTAATAAATATTTTTGCGTTATTCAATTTTGCTTTTGAAACAACGGTAGATAATACAGAAGGATTAGCAACTGTTAACCCACCTGTTGGAGTTACATTGGCAAATGCATAATTTATTACATTACACATTCGAAATTTTTGATCAGTCACAAGAGCAGGATCTCGGTAGCTGGGAAAATATCCAACAACATAAAAACCAAAAGGGGCTGGAGGACTAATGGCATTTCCTACTGGCGATGTTACTACTGGCGGGACGGCAGGCGATATTACTTGATCTTTTTTACTACAGGCAACCACAAATAGCATAAACAAAACAACAGGTAAATATCTGGTATTACATATTCTCAATTTCATAATAAGCCGGCTTATCAACCTAAATCATTTATATTTTTAAGCATTCTTATTCGTCTTTAATAACTTGCATTCTTGGAACCAAGATATGCAAAACTAACCAAACTGTAATATACGCAAGCCCGCAAACAAAAAACATAACATAGTAAGCTGTTTCAATCTGATTGATAGAGCGATAATGTACAAAAAGATTTTTTTGTACAAAAAGTGATAAAAATATACCTCCGAAAGCACCAAACATACCACCAATACCAGTCACAGACCCTACTGCTCTTTTGGGAAACATATCACTAACTGTAGTAAAAATATTTGCACTCCATGCCTGATGCGCTGCAGCAGCAGACGATACAGGCACATCTTTAAATTGCTTATTTGATACAGATGAAACTGATCCAGTTAAATCTTTTCTCTTAACTGATGAATATCCAATCACGACTATATCGTCCATGGCTACTTCTACCTTTTCAAGCTTCGCAATCACTTCTTCTTCTTTGTCTACTGTTATAATAGCAGACTTATAACCAGTATAAGAAATCAACAAGGTAACTTTTCCTGTTGAACTGGTCTTAATTAGGAACTTACCTGCTGCATCAGTTTGGGAACCTAGTTTGGTATTTCTGATTAGGATACTGGCTCCAACCAGCGGGGCGCCGGTTTCATCTACTACTTTTCCTTTTAATTGCCTTGTTTGAGCAAAGGATAGTACAATAGTAGACATGCAGACAAGCAAAAGCATTAGTCTTTTCATATTGGCAAGTTTATTTTCACGTTAGTGATAAAGCACAAGTCGATCCATTATAAAGCAATAATAAGGCCTCGTAAACATATTTTTTTACGCAAACGATGCCGGTAACGATATCAACCTAAGCTACTTCTTGCTCGATTTTGGGAGGAAGTCAAAAAGAATAATGTATATTTTTGAGTTGTACTCAAAATGAGGAGCCTTCAGACTAGGATTAATGGCTGACTTTCTCTTTAATTTGTTTTATCACTTTTTCGAAGTATGGATCTTTTCCATTTAAAAAATCGCTAATTGTATATTCAATCCAAATATCTGGCATTTGAATTTTTCCTTGGTCTTTTTTAGGTCGTTCTATATAGGATGTAGCTATTGAAATTTCAGCTTTTGTTTTGGGAAGTTTCATTGGTGTGTAAGTAGTTGCACCAATGGGATTGTTTCCAACGCTTGTACCTATTACTTTGCCGATCCCATTATCTTGGATTAAGGTAGTAAGCATTGCAGCAGAACTAGCTGTCCCATAATTTGCAAGGACATAAATATTGCCTTTAAATATTGGACGGTTCTTTTGAATAAAGTATTTTGATGAGCTATTGGTAATGTCAAAAAATAAATTCTCACCTGAGTTGATTTGCACTAAATCTCTTTGAGGCACGCCCGCAGGGTATTTTTTTTCTAAATCCTGATATTCTTTCTTAAAATATGTTTTATACATTTCCGAAGTAAAAGCAAAATCAGCAAACCCTTTAATTGTATCATTATCAGTAAGGAAATAAATAAGTTGTTTTCCAAGAGTAGTATTTCCACCAGAATTATTTCGCAGGTCAATAATTAGGTTTTCTACCTTACTATTATTCAAACTATCAACTAATTCCCATACAAAGTCCTTAAAAACTGGATATTTAGGATTATAAGAACTTGCAAGCAATTTTGAGGGTTTTGCTTTTCTAAACTGTCTCTTTACATAACTTCTGGCTATTGGTTGAAGCCAAGGTTTCACATAGCTATCAATGAATTCTAATATATCTATTTTATCGTGGCTTTCATTAAATTGTAAATACCCAAAATTATTATTTTTGTTGATTGTATATAAGTATGTTTCACTTTGATATTTAGTAATAGAATTCTCCCTAAATGAAATATCAAATAAATCAATCTTTCTTTTGGTAGATATTGGTGCTAATTCGATTACAGTCTGATCATCAAATTCCAATTTTAAAATATCAGAGACTTCTTTTATTACACCAATTTCCTTTAAGTATTCAGGCTTGTTGTAGAATTGTTCATCACAAATCTCAGACTGTTGATTAATTTTATTTTCAGCGAAAGTATAATTTATCAAATTATACTCTACGTCTTTTATAGATACCCCATTCAGCTTGATCATTTTTTTACCAATCTGCAGACTATCAAATTGTTTGGGTAGATTAAGTAAATACCAATTATCTGATGAGATATGGATTACATAAGGATAAACGCTTTTAAATTCTTGCTTTAAATCTATAGTGGTATGTTGATTTTTGAGATTAGATAGATATCTCCTAGCTTGAACAACAAAGTTCGCATTATTTTCTACTGTAGATAAATTTTCTACAATTTGTTGAACTTGCTTTTCGCGTTGATTTTTTGGAAATATGCTATCTAATTGTGGAAAGCCTTCTTCGATTAAATTGCTCAAATAAAGAAAATCATACTGATATGCGTTAAGCCCTTTTTGAGAGATATCGTCTTTTAGTTTGTAGTTTTTTATTCCTTGGTTTTGCAGAAAAACCCCGCAGGATGATAATAGTGAATATGTCAACAAAAGAAGAAATACTCCTGCTGTTCTTGTACGTACAATTTGATTTGATGATATTGAAAATTTCATCTTAGATTTTTCATATTACCTGTTTCCAATTAATATACTTATTTCTCCACATTATCCAAAAACCTGAAAGTATTAAGTAGCACATAAAGTCAAGATTAAACTGTCCTGACTACATACTTTACTTTACAACTGCAATTCCTTTATACGCTTTCGATTGTGAATAAATGGTGGTACTAAATATTTTCCATTCCACAACACCGTAAACAAGATAATCAAATTGGTTATTGTCGCTTGTTCTATTGATGATAATCGACATAGGTTTCCAATTTGTTCCACTAATAAAACCAGAAGCAGAAGAGTGAGCGCTGATTGGTATATTTTTTTCTCCTTTTATATCTTCTCCATATCTTATCCCTAAGTCGTATTTTGAAATAAAAGTCTTTTCCAAACTAACTTTTAAAAAATAAGTGGATTTTCTATTTATGCTGTCCGTAGTTGTAAATGTCCAAGTTTTGACTTGGTTTGAGTTTAGTTCTTTGTTATATTCCATACTAGAGCTACTTACAAAAGATAACAGTCCAAATAGAAAAATTATAGAAGCAAAAAGACCCATTTTCTCTCGAATCAGTTTTGTTGCTTTAAAACAGAGTACAACAAAAAATATAAATAGACCGATATTAAGTAAACCCCACAATAAATATATCATAATCTAATATAATTAATATTTTTCAAAAGGTTTACCATGAAATGACAATGGTTTTATTCAAACAATTCATTTGTGAAAAGCTTTTGATTTAAAATGACTTTATCTTCTAATCCTTTGGTTACAAGCCAGTTTAAAAAATTGGTTACTCTTTCTTTTTCCATTATACCACAATTAAACTCATCTCCAAAATAAGGTATTGAAAATAATATTGATTTTTCTAAATCAATATTATTGACATCATACTCGGTTGCATAACTTTTTAAAATTGCAACTGATTCGGCTAAATGATTTTTTGCGTATAAGAAGCCTTTTTGGGTGGCTTTAACAAAGGTTGAATAAAGCGTTTTATTCTTTGCCATATTCTCCTTCGTTGTCAATACAATTGGTGAATACCCATAAGGGATATTGAAGTCTGCTAATTCAAACTTGTTTAGTTCAATACCCTTACTGCTTGCTTCAATTCCTTCCCAATTATCAAAAATCCAGGTTGAATCTGCTTTACCAGTTAACAAAGTGCTCCAAATGCCTAGTTTTTCTGGATATATTATATTTAAGTTGGCTTCTCCCCCATCGTTTTTAATCATTTCCTTTACAATACAATCTTCATAGCGTGCCTTATAAGAAGCGTATGATTTACCGTCAAGCAGCTTAGGTGACGAAATATTGGAGGATTTGAGTGTAGCAATACAGCTTAAATCCTTTTGTAATATCACATATATCGCTATTGCTTGAACTTGATTTGCTTTATTATTCAAACTTATTACAGTCTCAAAAGGTGCAATAGCAAAATCAGCAACGCCGAGCTCTAATTTTTTTCCTGGCGTCATTGCGTAATTATCATTTATGGGATTTAAAATTTCAAGGTCGATCCCTTTTTCATTGTAGAATCCTAATTCCTTTGCAATAAAAAATCCGATATGATTGACATTTGGAGTCCAATCAAGTGCTAATCGTAATGTTGTCATACTGTTGTTATTGATAGGGATAAAGCTAGGGTTTAGATATGATTACAATTGCAAGCCGCTGATTGTTGAAATTTATTTTTGATTTATGTTCAAAATGCAGCGGCTGAGTTTAAATTTGAGTCTTGTAATTAAAAGATATAATTATGAAAAAGATCTGGCTTAGCTGGAAGTTGTATTTGATTCCTTTTTTTGTTTATACTTTATTTTACCTAACCTCCTGCACTCAAGACATTTCTATTCCTCCGAGTGAATCAGCGTCTTGTGAGTTTCCGAAAGATTCAATATCAACTTCAACCACTAATAATTTTGATCAACAAATCTTAGAACGATTATATAAGTTAGTGATTAGTGCTTCAAAGTCTGAAACCTGTAATAATACGGTTGAATGGGGCATTGCCGGAATAGGACATAAGCCATGTGGCGGACCGGCTGGCTATATTCCTTATAACAAGAAAAACGAAAAATGCTTTTTAGCAATACTGAAGTTTTATAATGAGCAAAGCCAGCGATATAATATAAAGAATCAATTACTTTCTAACTGTATGGTAGAACCTTACCCTAAATCTGTACAATGTAAAAATGGGAAGCCGGCTTTAGT
>JBMLPQ010000144.1:0-1823 GCA_049242025.1 Sediminibacterium sp. | reverse complement strand
GGATCATTGCTCACATCTAAATAATTACTTTGAAACTTTTGAAACCAAGGTCCACGCAAAGGACGACCGGTGTTTTTATGATTGTAAAACAAAGGCACTTGCCCAACATTTTGTGGGAAAGTAGCAGATAGTTTTCCAGAAGGATTCACATCCCCAAACAATACATCAGCAATAGCATAAGGACCTTCAGAACCTGGAAACCAAACATTTAAAATAGCAGGTACATTTTCATTTTCCCAAGTAAGGGTTAATGGTCTTCCAGTAAACAATACCAAAACTACTGGCTTCCCTGTTTTTAATAATGCTTTAATCATATTCTTTTGAACACCAGGTATATCTAAGTTACTTCTACTGCTTGCTTCTCCACTCATTTCAGCACTCTCCCCAGCAGCAACCACAATTACATCTGACTTTGCAGCAGCTTCTAAAGCTTCATTCAATAGTTGCTCATCGGTTCTTTCATCGCGCTTTAAAGACTTACCAAACATACCCGCACGTTCTTCAAATTTGGCATCGGCATCTAAATTTGAACCCTTTGCATAATGAATAGCTACTTTATCGCCAATGGTTTCTTTGAATGCTTGTAACAGAGAAGTGGCTTTACTTAAATTGGCAGCTACACTCCAAGTACCACCCATATTTTCTTTATTATCAGCCAATGGTCCAATCAATGCAATGGCCCCCTTTTTTTTCAAAGGCAATGTGTTATTGGCATTTTTTAATAACACAAAACTTTGTGCAGCAATTGTTCTTGCTTCTTTTCTATTAGCAGCAGAAAAAACTTCTGTTTTAGCCCTGTTTTCGTCAATATATCTAAACGGATCTTCAAATAATCCCAATCGATATTTGGCTTCTAAAATTTTTCTACAAGCTTCATCAATACGAGCTTGTGTAACTTTTTTCTCTTTTAAAGATGCCCCTAAAGTGGTTAAGAATCCTTCCCCTACCATATCCATATCTAACCCTGCATTCATAGATAAAGCAGAAACTGTTTTTAGATCTCCTACACCGTGTGCAATCATTTCATTAATACCAGTATAATCTGATACAACCATTCCTTTAAAACCCCATTGCTTTTTTAATACATCAGTTAATAACCATTTATTGCCATGTGCAGGTAATCCATCAATTTCATTAAAAGAAGCCATCACAGAACCAACACCAGCGTCGATTGCTGCTTTATAAGGCAACATATATTCATTGAACATTCTAACTCGGCTCATATCGGTAGTGCCATAATCTCTACCCGCTTCAGCAGCCCCGTATAAAGCATAATGCTTTACGCAAGCAAGTAAGGTATTATTCTTAGACAAATCGTTGCCCTGATATCCCTTTACCATTGCTTTGGCAATTTGTGCACCCAAGAAAGGGTCTTCTCCATTTCCTTCCGAAATTCTACCCCATCTTGGGTCTCTAGAAATATCTACCATTGGAGAAAAAGTCCAGTTAATCCCATCAGAACTTGCTTCATTGGCCGCAATTCTAGCACTGCGTTCAATCAACTGCATATCCCAAGTTGCACTCATTCCTAAAGGGATTGGAAACACTGTTTCATATCCGTGAATCACATCCATACCAAACATCAAAGGGATTTTAAGTCTGCTTTTTTCAACTGCCAACTTTTGTACTTCTTTAATTTTTGCAACAGACTTAATATTAAAAAGACCTCCTACTTTACCCGCTTCAATTTTTTTTGCAATATCAGAACTAGCTGCAGCACCAGTAACAAAATCGCCAGAGCTAGGCAAATTAAGTTGACCCAATTTTTCTTCTAAAGTCATTTTAGCCATCAACTGATTGATGAATGCATTCATCTTAGCATC
>JBMLPQ010000143.1:0-1639 GCA_049242025.1 Sediminibacterium sp. | reverse complement strand
AATAAGCGGTTCGTGGGCTTTCAGGGGTATTTCCTAACGTAAACACCCTTTGTGCTTGGTCATAAACCATGATATTCGCAACTCCATTGAAAGTACTATTTACAGTACCATTTGACAGAGTAACTTGACCGCTTAATCTGTATTTGTGTAAAGACAATAAACTATCACTGAAGCCAACATTGGAATTAATAGTGATGTCTTTAATTTCAGTCAATTGCATAGGTAATTCAGGGAATGCCAATTGCATAGCGGGATCACCCAGTAAAGCAAATTTTCTACTGTTGAGTGGATCTCCATTTAATTGATTGGTTCGGTTTTTTGCATCCATGGTGGCTTGCCCTAAAGAGCGATACAATCGGCCAGCAGGGTTATTGGATAAGGGTTCCATTGCCAACTGCAAATAGTTCTGGTTCATGATTCGATTGCTGTAAGCAAATACCAATCGAGTGGTGGTAAGCAAGGCAATAGCCCCATTGTTACTACCATACAAAAGGTTGCGTGCAATAGATGGTTTAGCAGGTTGATCAAAGGGATCAAAGTCGCAACTGGCAGTAATAAAGAGCGGTAATTTAGTGGGGTTATTAAAGCGATTTACTTCCGTTGCGCTGATGACGGCTTCTTCGGATAAACGTAAATGATTGCCATGGCCCGAGTAGTTTACAATGAGTGCACCTTGTAGTACTTGGTTCACAATGGCTTCGCTAACAGAAGGATACCTTGCTCCTCCAGCACCACTCACTAAAGGAAATGCGTCTAAATAAATTTTTCGAGCATGTGCTGCTGGATTAGTTGCAATGGCAGTGGCAGCAATCGTTTCAGCGTCGTTTAAATGCAGGTTCTGGTCTTTGTCGTCTGCAATAAAAACCAATTGATTGCGCCATGCATTGTCTGCATTGGTAGCTGAATTGTTTGGTTGGTGGTAGCGAATAATTTTATCTACTAGTAGATTGGCTTCTTGTAAATTCCCAACGGGCAAACGACCTACCGCAATGGATAGGGGAGCATCATTCAATAGATTGATATCATCATTGTTATTGAGCAAAGCAAAAAAATCGTCTGAAGTATACGTTAGTAGGGGTGACAAACTATTGACACTTTGATAAGTGGGTACTAAGTTTCTGTTACTACTAATGATATTCTTGTAATCATAAGACCCTGCGCCAAATAGTACTACATACTGCAATGTTTTGGTATTAGTGTTGCTATTTATTTTCGATAAATCGTAAAACAATTTGATTCCATTTCTAATAGCGGTTGGATCAGGAATCCCCGCTGCAAATTCATTGTACAATTGTGTAGTGGTGATTATTGCATCCGTATATCCATATTGACTTTGATGGAATGCTGCTAAACGATTGGCAGCGCTTAAAAGGGAAGGGTGCACAATAATTAGTCCATTGAAAGTATTAGTCCCATTTGTGCCACTAGCTAAACCATGGATGTTTTGATTGGGCACATTTGCATTAGTTGGAATGATGGGTGTTAAAGCTTGTGAAGGGTTAAATAACGCATACTCTTTGAGTATTTCTACGGAGGATTTGAAGTTTATTTCACTTCCAGTATTTGAAATAACTACTTGTTGTGGATTCAGTGGATTACTGATATTCCATACACGGGTATCTGCGGGAAATACAGTAGG
>JBMLPQ010000142.1:0-4656 GCA_049242025.1 Sediminibacterium sp. | reverse complement strand
AAAGATATAACGGTTTATTTTATGTTCTTGCTGCATTTGTCGTAACTTGTATCAAATGTATTATTTATGAGCGAAAACAATAAATTCATTTCAGGTTTGTTGCTTGGTGCCCTTGCTGGAACTGCCTTGGCGCTTTACCTGAATTCCGATAAGGGCAAAGAATTATTGGCAAGCTTAAATGTGGAAGCTGACCATATTAAGGAAGAGGCGCAAGAGGGGTATGGGCATGTTAAAGAGAGCGTTGACGATTTATTGGTTAAGGCAAAAAACTTGGTTAAGGAATTAGAGCAAAAAATTGCTGAAGCCTAGTGTTTTGTATATGTCCACATTAATTATTTTTTATGTCTGAATCGGAAGATTTTTTTGGTAACGCCAAAAAGGAATTAGAAGCTTATATCGAGAATCGAATCCTTTTGGCTAAAATGCAAGTGACCCAGAAACTGAGCCACAAAATGGCTGCGGTGGTTATAATCACCCTGCTAGCTACCATTTTTGCTTTTGTAATGGTTTTTGGGGGGATTATGGCTGCCTATTATTTGACCGACCTCACTGGCAGTTTGGTGAAGGGTTTTGGGTATGTGGCCGCTTTTTTTCTGGCACTACTATTCCTGGTTTTCTTGTTCCGAAAAAAACTCATTGAGGTTATGGTGGATGCCATCATCAAAAACATTTTAAAGTAATGCCCAATTCTATAAAACAACCCATTAATAGCCATAAAGAGCTTGTTAGCGCTATTGAAGCACTCAAGGGGGATCTGGCAAATCAAGAAAAGGAACTGGCTGCCATGGCTGGAAAAATTCCCGGTCAGCTGTTTAAGAAGGCTTCTGGAGCCATTGTGCCTGCCATTTTAAACACCGCAACCATAAGCGGAGCTTGGAACATTTTGAAACTGGTTCCTGTTGCCCAGTCCCTGTTTTCACTATTCAAGAAAAAAAAGGGATAGTTCCCTCGCTTTTTTTGCTCCTTACCCTTACCTTTGCGGCCAAATCAACCATTTATGGCAACAACAGGGAAGATTAAACAAATTATTGGTGCGGTTGTAGACGTTCATTTTCAGGATAGCACTTTGCCTGAAATCTACAATGCTTTAGAAATAACCAAAGAGAACGGCGATAAGCTGGTTTTAGAAGTGCAACAGCACTTAGGTGAAGACAGTGTACGTACCATTGCGATGGACGGAACCGAAGGTTTAGTAAGAGGTATGGCAGTAGTTGATACTGGTATTCCTATTGCAATGCCTATTGGTGAAGGTATCAATGGTCGTTTGTTTAACGTAACTGGAGATGCTATTGATGGTCTTCCTCAATTAAGTAAAGTAAATGGCCGTCCTATTCATAATAAGCCACCATTGTTCGAAAACTTAAGTACTGCATCAGAAATTCTTTTCACTGGTATCAAAGTTATCGACTTGATTGAGCCTTACGCAAAAGGTGGTAAGATTGGTTTGTTTGGTGGTGCGGGTGTAGGTAAAACCGTATTGATTCAAGAATTGATCAACAATATCGCAAAAGGTCACGGTGGTCTTTCTGTATTTGCTGGTGTGGGTGAGCGTACTCGTGAGGGTAACGACTTGTTGAGAGAGATGATTGAAGCAGGTATCATGAAATATGGTGATGCTTTCAAACACAGCATGGAAGAAGGCGGATGGGATCTTTCTAAAGTAGATATGGAAGGATTAAAAGATTCTAAAGCTACTTTCGTATTTGGTCAAATGAACGAACCTCCAGGTGCTCGTGCGCGTGTTGCCTTGAGTGGTTTAACTATTGCGGAATATTTCCGTGATGGAGATGGTACTGGAAAAGGTAAGGACATCTTGTTTTTCGTAGATAATATCTTCCGTTTCACTCAAGCTGGTTCTGAGGTATCTGCATTGTTAGGTCGTATGCCTTCTGCGGTAGGTTACCAACCAACCCTTGCTACTGAAATGGGATTGATGCAAGAGCGTATTACTTCTACTAAGAATGGTTCTATCACTTCTGTACAGGCGGTTTACGTACCTGCGGATGACTTGACTGACCCAGCTCCTGCAACTACTTTTGCTCACTTGGATGCTACTACCGTATTAAGCCGTAAGATTGCCGATTTAGGTATCTACCCTGCGGTGGATCCATTGGATTCTACTTCTCGTATCTTAACTCCTGCTATTGTAGGTGATGCGCATTATGATTGTGCTAACCGTGTAAAATTAATTTTACAGCGTTACAAGGAACTACAAGATATCATTGCCATCTTAGGTATGGATGAATTGAGCGAAGAAGATAAAATGACTGTACAGCGTGCTCGTAAAGTACAACGTTTCTTATCTCAGCCTTTCCACGTTGCTGAACAGTTCACTGGTTTAAAAGGTGTATTCGTTAGCATTGAAGATACCATCAAAGGTTTCAACGCCATTATGGATGGTGAAGTGGATGAGTATCCTGAAGCTGCATTTAACTTAGTAGGTACTTTGGAAGATGCAATGGAAAAGGGTAAGAAAATGATGGAAGCTGCAAAAGGATAATTTATGATTTTAGAAATATTAACTCCTGAAAAAAAACTATACAGCGGCGAAGTGTACGGTGTACAATTGCCTGGTATATCTGGTTTATTCGAAATACTTGATAAGCACGCTCCATTGGTGAGTGCCTTAGGTAAGGGTAACCTAAAAATTTTAAAGGATAAAAAAGAAGTAGAAAGCTATTCTATCCAAAGTGGTTTTGTTGAAGTAATCAACAACAAAGCTACTGTGTTGGTAGAGGGTGCAGTTCAACTCTAAATTCTTCGTACATGTTTTAAACAGCTCCTCTTTTGAGGGGCTGTTTTTTTATGCGCAAGGCTATGCTAGCGGCTCCTTCAGGACTGCGAAATTAAAAAAGGGTCGAAAAATATACTGAAAGTGTATGTTAAATTGGTTGAAATTGCGAGATTTTACGAGAATCTCGCAATTTTTACTAAATTTGTCCTAATTCGATTTCAATGATTGAAAAAGCTCCCAAACATATTAAGGAAGACGATACTATTAAAGTAATGGTAGACTTAGAAAGTAAGGGGCTTTTAAAGACTTTTCAAGATGACTATTTGTATTGGGATAAAATTAAATACAAGTCTAAAGATCATCCTCCTGAAAAAGTATGGAATGCGGTAAAACTTCATCGGTGGTTGAGACAAACCACTATCAAATTTGGAAAGTATCAATTTAGTTTTGTCATTACTGATTATATGCAACGTGTTTTGCATCAGTTCGATTTGCATATTGGGGGCAATTTGAGCAGTAATATTGGGATTGCTGAAACAGATAAAACTAAGTTTGTTATTAGTTCAATAATGGAAGAAGCTATTTCGAGTAGTCAAATGGAAGGTGCTAATACAACTCGAAAAAAGGCAAAAGAAATGATTCAAAAGGAACAAAAGCCTACCAATAGATCTGAACAAATGATTCTGAATAATTTCATCACAATGAAGCATATTGTTCAGCATAAAAATCAGTCTGTTACTCCGAATAGGATTCTTGCGTTGCATCAATTAATTATAAAAGACACACTTAACAAAAAAGTTGAAGAAGGAAAATTCAGAGACACGAATGATGTTTATGTAGTAGATCATAGCTCTAGCGAAGTCGTTCATCAACCCCCATCTCATGAGGAATTAGAATTATTAATAAACGACCTTTGTGAATTTTGTAATAAAGAGTCTGAAAATTTTATTCACCCTTTAGTAAAAGGCTGTATCATTCATTTTATGATAGGATGGATTCATCCATTTGTTGATGGTAACGGAAGAACAGCTCGTGCTCTTTTTTATTGGTATATGCTTAAGCAAGGATATTGGCTTACCGAATATTTATCAATATCTAGAATAATAAAAGATTCCAAAGCTCAATATGAAAAAGCTTATTTGTATTCAGAGATAGATGAGAATGATCTTAGTTATTTTATAAACTATCATATCAAAACATTAGAGAAAGCTATTGAAGCTTTAAAGCAATATATTAATACAAAACAAAAAGAAGTTTTTCAGGCAGCTCAATTTATGTCTATACCAGGTGTAAATGATCGGATGGCACAAATAATCAAGCTTATTAACGATGATCCTGAAAGAATTCTAAATGTAAAAGAAATTGAATCAAGATTCAGTATTTCCAATTTTACAGCAAGAGCTGATTTGAAAAGTTTAGTTGAGTTCGGCTTTTTGCAAGCAATTCAAGTTAATAAAAAGAAACAAAATTTTATTCGAGCAAATAAGTTTGATGACTTACTTAAAAAGCATGTTGTTTTAAAAACGGCACACCAATATTGAAGCTTACTTATTGATTCTAAAAATACCGTGAAAAAACGGTGAATATTCGAAGTTATACGCTTTTATATTTACGAATTATCCCTTTTATTGCTTGGATAATGATTAAGTGTTTATATCACCGTTAAATAACCTGTATAAATTGATACAACTGCTCTATAGATACCTCCCGCTTAATTGTTCCTTCGTACTGTTCAGAACAAAACCTTGTTGCAACAAGTAAACAAAACCCGAGTTCACGGTAGCGGGAATTCTGCGTGACGCTGAAATAACCATGGCGATAGACAGGTCTTTTAAATTAAAATAAAATGAAAAAAGTATCATTTGAACAACTAGGGTTGGTGAACCTTAGTACGGAGGAATTCCAGGAGATTAATGGTGGAG
>JBMLPQ010000141.1:0-2155 GCA_049242025.1 Sediminibacterium sp. | reverse complement strand
GACCACTTGCACCTTTTAATAAATTATCAATGGCACTATGAACAACCAGTTTATTACCTTGTTTTTCTAAATGTATTAAACACTTATTCGTATTTACTACTTGCTTCAGATTAATCATTTTGTCTGATACAGTAATAAAAGCAGAATCAGCATAAAATGATTGATATAAATGCTTCACTTCTTCAAAAGGCAAGCCTATTTCTACAATAGAACTAATATAAATTCCTCGGGTAAAATCGCCTCTCCATGGAACAAAATGCAATCCCCTTCCTTCTCCATTTATAGAGAGCGCATCATCTATTTGCAATTGATTAATAGATTGTGTTATCTCTTTCACATGTTGATGAGCAAGCGTTTTATATGCTTCAATATTATTGGCCCTCCAACTAAAATGCGATGTATTACTCAAACCTTGGCCCGCACCTGTAGATCCTGTAATTCCTGTAGTATAAATATCCCCTAACACCCCTGCCTTAGCCAGCGGCAATAATCCCAATTGTATGGCGGTAGCAAAACAACCTGGATTAGCAATATTTTGGGCTTTAATAATGGCATCCCTATTTAATTCGGGTAATCCATAAACAAATGACCGATCATTCAGTACGGGGCTGTCAATTAATCTAAAATCTTGCGATAGGTCTATTATTTTAATAGTTGATGCAATAGGGTTTTCTTTCAAAAAAGCGGCTGAATCACCGTGACCCATGCACAAAAACAACACATCAATATCATTTCTTAAAATATCAGTAAACAGCAAATCAGTTTCACCCAATAAATCTGCATGAACCTTGAACAAAGGATTCCCAGCATTACTTGTACTGTGAATAAACTGGATATTTGCTTCGGGATGATTCAATAGAAGTCTTATTAATTCTCCGCCCGTATACCCAGCACCGCCTACTATTCCAACTTTAATCATTGGATGCATTTTTTATATTGTGAAAAATAGCTGTTTGGTTACCAAATATTTTAGAAAACCCTCTTACATCAGTACCCGTCCAACCATTATTCATTTCTCCATATTTGCCAAACTTGCTACTCATTAAATCGTATTTAGATTCAATACCAATTATCTGGAAACGATATGGCAATAACTGAACAAATACATCTCCAGTTACATGCTCCTGTGTATCTTCTAAAAATGCTTCTATATTTCTCATCACTGGATCCATCATTTGACCTTCATGCAGCCAATTCCCATAGAATTGTGCTAACTGATCTTTCCAATTTAACTGCCACTTGGTTAATACATGCTTTTCAAGTGCATGATGTGCTTTAATAATGACCATGGGTGCAGCAGCTTCAAAACCAACCCTGCCCTTGATTCCAATTATAGTGTCTCCTACATGAATATCTCTGCCGATACCGTAAGGAGCAGCTAACGATTGTATATATTGTATCGCATGAGATGGATGCGTAAAATGTTGATTGTTTACCCAAGTAATTGCTCCTTTTTCAAAGTGAATCTTAATTTCAGTTTCTTCTGTTTTGGTTACTTGAGTTGGCCATGCTGTTTCAGGTAATAGCCCTTTTGAATGTAAGGTTTCTTTTCCACCTACACTGGTTCCCCAAAGTCCTTTATTGATTGAATAAGCTGCTTTTTCAAAATTCATTTGAACACCTTTTTCTTTGAGGTATTCAATTTCAGCTTCTCTGCTTAATTGTAAATCACGAATGGGGGTAATGATTTCAATGCCGGGAATCATGATATTGAATATCATATCAAATCTTACTTGATCATTGCCCGCACCTGTACTACCATGCGCTACGGCAATTGCATTGATTTTTTTAGTGTGTTCAGCAATATGCATTGCCTGACTTAATCGCTCCGCACTTACACTAAGTGGATAGGTGTTGTTCTTTAGTACGTTCCCGTAAATCAGGTATTTTACAATACTATCATAATAACTTTTAACCGCGTTGATGGTTGTATGTGATTTAACACCTAATGCATAAGCATGCTTTTCTATTTGCAGCAATTCATCTTCTGAAAAGCCCCCCGTATTCACAATAACACTATGTACTTCAAAGCCTTTTTCCTGAGACAAATAAATGGCGCAATAAGTGGTGTCTAATCCCCCACTAAAACCTAAAACCAGTTTTTTTGATTGCATGATTACTGCATTTAGAATTGAACGAAATAATTTTTAGAAGT
>JBMLPQ010000140.1:0-16494 GCA_049242025.1 Sediminibacterium sp. | reverse complement strand
GGTGCAGGTGCCAATCCTGAAGTAGGTAAAATGGCTACTGAAGAATCGTTGGATGAAATCAAGCGCATTTTAGAAGTGAATACCAAAATGGCATTCATTACTGTAGGAATGGGTGGTGGTACAGGTACCGGTGGTGCACCCATCATTGCAAAAATTTGTAAGGAATTAGGTATTTTAACCGTTGGGATTGTAACCACTCCATTTGGTTTTGAAGGTCCACGCAGACAGATTCAAGCTGAATTAGGTATAAAAGCCTTAGAGCCTTATGTTGATACTTTACTAGTCATTAGTAACGATAAATTGCGCATGCAGTATGGTAATTTAAAAATGCGTGAAGCATTTGCAAAAGCCGATAATGTATTGGCAACTGCTGCAAAATGTATTACTGACGTTATTAATAGTCGTGGTCATATTATTGTAGACTTTGCCGATGTATGTACCGTTATGAAAAATGGTGGTGTTGCAATCTTAGGTAAGTCTGAAGTAGAAGGAGAGAACAGAGCTCAGTTGGCAATTGAAGAAGCATTGTCTTCTCCATTGTTAAATGACAACGATATCAAAGGTGCTAAATGGATATTAATCAATATCAATAGTGCAGAAGGTGAGCACGAATGCACAATGGATGAATTAGAAATCATCAACAATCATTTGCGTTTGCAAGCTGGAGAAGATGCAGACGTGATTGTTGGTATGGGCTATGATCCATCTTTAGATAAAAAAATTGGTATCACTTTAGTGGCAACTGGGTTTCAACAAAAGGATCCATTTGCAAAGCCTGTTGCTGAGCAAAAGCAAGAAGCAAAACCTGAAAAAATTGTGATGACTTTAGAAGTGGAGCATCCTACAACTGCTGCACCTGTAGCAATTGCTGCACCAGTGGCAACTGCGGCGCCTGTTGTTGAGCCGAATGCTCCTATTTTTGAAACCTTGTCTATTCCTGAAACACCTCAAACGATTGTATTTGATATAGCTCCTCCTAGCCAACAAGATGAATTGCCTGTTGTTGCTAAGTTAGAGCCAGTAGTAGAAGCTAGCACGCCAATGGGTGTTTATATGGAAACTCCTGCTATTACAGAGGCAGAGCTTGAACTGATGCCAACCTTACAAGGCCCTCCTGAAGTACATTTATTTGAAGAGCAGGATGAAATAGAACCAATACCAACTGCTAATCATGCAAATTTTTCTTCGAGCTTTTTAAATAAGCCGGCAAATATTTATGCAAGTGCTACTGTTGTTTCAGAAGTACAAAAAGAATCTGTAAAGCCTGAGCCACTTGCTCAACCTGCTCCACAGCCTCCTGCACAGCCAATTGCTGAAGAGGAGAACCTTTTTGAAATGCAACTGGTTGAAAAGCCTGAGGGATATAACACCCCTGTTGCTTCAAACCAAACTGCTCCTGAATTGAATGGTGGTGGAAGCGATTATATGGATGATGTAGATGAACAAAAAAGAAGGGCTGCTGAGCGTATTCAGAAATTGCGTAACCTTTCTTTTAATGTAAATAATACCGCTGATATGAACGGAGAGTTTGATGCTGTTCCTGCTTATGTTAGAAGAAATATGGAATTGTTTGGCAACACCCTTACTTCAGTAGAAAACTTTTACAGTAAGTATACCGTGGGCAAAGACGAAAACAACCAAACTCAAATTAATACGCTCAATACTTTCTTAGACGGTAAAAAACCCGACTAATTTAATATGGCAACAATACTGATTACAGGTGGTACAGGTACGGTGGGAAAGCGTTTAACCGCATTGTTGCTAGAAAAGGGTTATGCGGTAATTGTTATGGGCAGGGGAGGGAAACCAAAAGATGCGGCGGGTTCAATCACTTCAGCAAACCTCAGTTTTGCAAAATGGGACATAGTTGCTCAAACCATTGATGAGTCAGCTATTCAAGCTGCTGATTATATTATTCACCTGGCTGGTGCAGGTGTTGCTGATCAACGTTGGTCCGATTCTCGTAAAAAAGAAATAGCTGATAGTAGAGTCAATAGCTGCGCGCTTATCGTAAAAGCTTTGTCATCTATACCTAATAAAGTAAAAGCGGTGGTGAGTGCTTCTGCAATTGGTTGGTATGGTCCTGATCAACCTACTGCTAATAAAAGCGGCTTTATTGAAGATGCAAAACCTTATCCTGATTTTTTAGGTAACACTTGCAAAGCATGGGAAGATAGTATAGCGCCTGTTACTTCATTGGGTAAACGATTAGTCATTTTAAGAACAGGAATTGTATTAAGTAATGCAGGGGGAGCGTTCGTAGAATTTAAAAAACCCTTACTATTTAAGACCGCTGCTATTCTTGGTTCTGGCAATCAAATGATTAGTTGGATTCACGAAGACGACTTGTGTAATCAATACATTTATGCCATTGAAAATGAAAACATGAATGGCGTATACAACGCAGTTGCACCCCACCCAGTAAACAATAAAACCCTAACGATTGAGTTAGCTAAAAAAGTTTGTGGTTCTTTTTACATTCCATTTTATGTACCTGCTTTTATTTTGAAAGTAGTACTAGGCGAAATGAGTATTGAAGTACTTAAAAGCACTACCGTTAACAGTAATAAAATCATGCAGGCGGGATACGATTTTAAATATCCCACCATTAATGCAGCGCTTAATCAGTTATGCTAGATCTCTTTTGCTGTGAACTTTAAAGCAAATGACCCAAATGATAATGGTGTAAATACAAGTGTAAATTACTTGCTCGCCTACTAATGTTAGGGCTAGCTCGTAGCCTTCTTTTGCGTCTTTACCAAAATTTCCTGTGAATGCTGGGGTTACTAAAATATTATCTGAAACTTCAAAAGGTAAGAATCGGGTAATTGCAATCTTTTTATATTTCAAATAGGCGACCAATATATTTTCTACTACTAAATAATAGAATAAGAATATTCCTAATGCTATGAAGGCTTTTTTGACTAAATAGCCTAGCAAAAAAGCAATTGACAATTGGGCAAATGTTTGTAGAAAAAACATGGGTATATAATGAAGCTGCTCGCCTATTCTTCCAATATTATCTGGATCTGCGTAGATGCCAAAAGACAATGCTACCAACATGTACACCGTCATTACCACAAAGGAAATAATTGCTACGTCAATTAGTTTGCTACCCATGAATTCTTTTCTGCTCCAGCCGTCAATGATATTTTGCTTGTGGGTTCTATAATTATATTCATTGGTAATGAGCATGATGACCAATATTGCAGGCAGCAATACAAAAAAGGAAGAAAAATAGGCTACTGTATGGAATGTTTCCGGAAAAGCAAATGGGTTTCCTAATAACATTTTAGCAATATTGCTGGTCATTTCTTTTCCTTTTGTAAAACTAGTGTACACGTTGTAAAACATGTAATTGATGCTAGGATAAGTGAGCATCACAATAACCAGCATCCACCAAAAAGCTGGATACTTTTTTATTTTCAACCATTCTATTTTTAAAAGCAAACCCATAGTATGTTCGTTTAGTCGTTGGTTAATTCAAAAAACTTAGATTCTAATCTTTGTTTTTTATGTAATAATAAATTCAGTGTAATGCCTTTGTTAAAACAGAATTGATTAATCAATTCCATATTGGCAATACCTGTTGGAAAATGAATCTGTATACGGTGATTATCTTCTTTTATAGACAATACATTGGGCATATCCCCTAAACAAGCCCTTAACGCATTCATATCAGCGGCTGCTATTTCAACAATATCTTCGTTGCTTAACACTTCATCAACCGGTCCGCTGGTTAATAAACTTCCCCTTTTTAATATTGCTACATGCGTACAAATTTTTTCTACTTCATCTAACAAGTGACTAGCAATAATAATCGTGATACCTCTGTCTGCAAGCTTTTTAATCAACTCTCTAATTTCTAATATTCCAACTGGATCTAATCCATTGGTTGGTTCGTCTAATAACAAAACTTCAGGATTACCTAAAAGCGCACCTGCAATGGCCAATCTCTGCTTCATTCCCAAGCTATAAGTACTGAATTTGCTTTTTTTGCGCTCTGTAAGCTTTACTATTTCTAATACTTCGTCAATTGCTTGATCATTTCCTCTACCACTAATAGCAGAAGTGATTTTTAAATTGTCAACGGCTGATAAATAATGGTAAAAATTGGGTGTTTCTAATAAAGATCCAATTCTTTTTCTAGCATCAGCGGTTGGGGGTTGATTAAACCAGCTATAGGTTCCCGCATCTGCTCCTAATACATCCAATACAATGCTCATCATAGTAGTTTTGCCACTTCCGTTAGGCCCTAAAATACCAAACACGCTACCCTTAGGGATAGACAGCGAAACTTGTTTTAAAGCTTTTACCTGTTTATATGCTTTGCTCACCCCGTCTAATTGCAAAACTGTTTCCATATTGCTTATTTATATTAATTTTTTAACCAACCTTTCAGTTGTTTAATCACTTTATCATTTTTAAGTATAGTGAATTTATCATTGTAGTCCCATAACATTACTGGAATATCAAATGAATTCATTATATCAGTGATATCTCTAAGGTACTTGCTTTTTGCTTTATCTGCCGCTAAATTGATGACTCCTGTTTCTGTACAGATAAGCGGTATTTTTAGCTTATCAGCTTCTCCTTTAATTCTTTTTATCCGATTGTATAAATAGCTAAAATTGGCTTCTCTAGGAAATCGTTCAAACTCTTTTTTTACTACAGAATCTGGGGCTACCCCTTTTAGTTTGGGCATTTTTCTTTTTTTATAAGGATAGGGGAGCCCTACCATATATGTTTTCTCTAAAGTCCAATCGGCACCCTGATGGGTAAAAATATAGGGTTCATAAAAATGGAAAGTGTAAAAAACTTTGCCATCATCCGTACTTAATTTACCCATATTGAGCAGTTCGTTGATTCCATTATAATTTGCCCCACCTATAATAAAAATGCGCTCAGGATCTTCTTTTCTTAATTCCCTAACCAATGTTGTAGCGGTAGACTTCCAGATATCCATATCGGTTGTTGGCTCATTATACAGTTCTAGAAATAGGTTTTCGGTAGAAAAATGCCGCATATCTTCTATTACCTGCTTCCAAATTTTGATAATTCTTTCCGTTTCGGCCGTATAATTTTCATTGGTTAATTTACCATAATGGTACACTATTACGAGTTTTAAGTTCAATTCGTTGGCACTCAAATAAGTTTCATGCAATTTTTCAATTATTTCTTCGTTTAATTGAATGGATCCCTCTTTCATGAAGTGGTCAAAAGCTACAGGCAGCCTTACGGTTTCAAATCCTGCCTCGGCAATTGACTTTAAAATGGGAAGAATATCGGTCTTTAAAAGTTGGCTTGGACTGTTCCAGTGCTGTTCTAATAAAGAAATATTTACCCCTTGACCAAGTGATTGAGCGATTTTGCGGAGTGACCCATTGGTTTGTGTATGGGCTTTGTTAACGCCAAAGCCTAAAAACAAAAGGTAAGTGATTAGTATTAAGTTTCTTCGCAGCACGTTTTTAATTTAAAGTAAACAATTTTTTACCAGTTCTATATAAGTACCCATGAACGATTACCATCGGATTCCTTATGTAAATATAGACCGCACAAAACTATCTTACGAATTAGTTAAGCGGGGGGCTTACTATTCTAACGTAGCGGTATGGACGCTGATGTTTTCGCTTCCTCTATTTATACTATTAGACGTTCTTTTTATGAAGGACGATTGGGTGTTTTTACTCCTGGTTAGATTGATTTTTTTTAGCATCTCTTATTTTTTCTACATTTTCGGAACCAAAAGAAGGTGGGATTATGAGTTGATTTTAAATTTAGTAGTGGGTGTTAACGTTGTTTTGGTATCCATAATCGCCGGAATTATCCCCATATACAGGGCACTACCTTATTTTTTGCTTTCTTCTATCATGGTGCTTCTTTTAAATACTATTTTATTTTGGAGGCCTTTATTTGCTCAATTGCATTCTGCCATTTCCTTCACTATCATCATTTTCCTTTATTCTGTAAACAATGAATCTGGTGGGTATACTAGTTTAATATCCAATGGTGGTGGGGTTTATTTTTTGGTTTCGGTATTCTCTATCTTAATTGCTTACAATCGTTACCAAATTGTTAGTAGAGAAACAGAAAAGAATCTCATTATTGAAGAATCGAACAGAAGAATGTTAGAGCAAAATGAGCAAATTAACGATCAGCACCATGTTATTGAAGCCGCAAATAGAAGACTAAAGGAGTTAAATGATTATCGGCAAAATACCATCAATATAATGATTCACGACCTCAAAAACTTTGTGGGAGCGAATCAGATTTCCCTTGATCTAATTAATCGAAAAAGCAGTAATCTAACCAACGATCAAAAAGATTTGCTGAATTATATTTCGATGGGTAACGAAAAATTGCATTACCTAAGTCATAAACTGGCAGAATCTGCTGAAGCGGAAACGGGTAAAATTACCTATACCATGGAGCAATTTGACATTATTCCAGAGGTAGAAAAAGCGGCTATTGCGCTTGTGGATGCTGCTAGCATTAAGCAGGTTAACCTTCAAGTTCACTTGTCTCCATCCGAAATAATGGTAAATATTGATAAAATATTTTTACGCCATATATTATTTAAGCTACTTTCTAACGTTATAAGGTTTATCCATAAGGGTTCGTCTATTAGTATTCACGCCAATGACCTTGATGGGGCTTGTATTATTGAAGTAATTAATAAAACCAATAACCCTATTGGCATGACAAAGTTGGATGAGTATTTTAATAGATTGGCTAATCCCGATGAATCCGAAGAGGCTAGCAACCAAACGGGGATGGGATTTTCTATTGCAAAGCAGCTGACTGAAGAAATGGGAGGCGCTTTAACTTATGAAAGCAATGTAACTATTGGAAATTACTTTAAACTCAAATTCAAACTGGCTTAGTTTAAATACCCGAAATCATGAAAACAAAATCAACCCTGCTTGTACTCTTTCTGCTAATAGCTGGAAGTATTATTGCCCAGGATTTTAAAACCCGCTCACTGGAAGCAATGGGGTACAGGAATGAATCTATTATGGGAATTAATGGAGCCATTTCTTACTTTATTAGGTTGCAACCCAGAGATGATGTAGATCGCACCAACTTAATACTTCAGGTAAAACCTTCTCAGGTTTTAAGAGAAGATATGTCTACTATAACGGTTTCTTTAAAGGATGAGCCTGTTTATACAACCCGTTTAGTTGCTGATGCCATTGATTCGGTTATGACAATTGTCATTCCTCTTAATAAAAGATATGTTCAAGAAGATGGCCGTTTCATTAAATTAAGAATAGACGCTAAAATGGCTATGTCTGATGAGTATTGTAAAGACGTAGACAACCCTGCTATTTGGGTTACTGTTAGAAATTCTTCTTATTTAGAAGTAATTAAACAAGATAGGGCTACCTATAACCATAGTTTAAAAGAAACAATTTCTGAGTATAATACAATTGCAACTCCAGTAAATGCCGATTTGGATGATCTTACCAGTGGTGGCATTCTTTTTGCCTTATTAAAGGAGAAGGGAAGTTTAGAAGAAATTGTAACAACCAATTTTAGGGATAGTGATTCTTCAATGGGTAATATGATTATTACTGGTCTTTATAATAAATTACCTGGGTATGTAAAAAGCAGACTTCCTGAATTTAAAAATGGTCAGGGCTTAATTAAGAATGTATTATTAGATAATGGTCAAGAAGTATTAGTAATTACTGGTAAAGACCAAGACGGGTATAGAAAAGCCGTTTATACCTTAACCAATTATAAAATCATTAATGCCAGTTTCTCCTATACTATGTTGGTAGATGCGGGAGCCCCTTCGTATTTTGATAAGAATCAATTACCAGTGGTGTTCTCTTTAGAAGAATTGGGTGGAACGCCTAAACTAATGGAAGGGATTGGTGCGCTAAAAACCAACTATGCTTTTTCTTTGGCCGATTACAATGCAATTCCAAAGAAATTAACTTTCCACTTAGAAGCCATGTTGTCTTTGTTAAAAGAGGGTGACCGTGGATTTTTGAACGTTTATTTGAATGATAACTTAGTTTTTAGTAGTGATCTACATGACAAAACAAGCTTTAGCGGAGATATTGAATTAAAGCCCTATTTACTGACTAAAAATAACTCCCTAGTTGTTGAAATGCGTTTTCATGGGGCTGGTGGTATTTGTAAAGAAGGATTTTCTAATTTCTTTGGATTCATTGATACTAAAACATCTAACCTAGTTTTCTCAGGTGAAAAAGTGAATGAGTTTTATAACTTCTTTAATTATCCTGGTGAATTTAGAAAGAAAGCTTTGCGTTGTATTGTAACGCCTTCTTTGATTCCTTATTTGGCTTCAGCTTTTGGAGAACTAATCTATCAGTTAAATACGGCTACATTAGCTGCTAACTATTTATTTATTCCTCAAGTAGTTGCTTCTGATAAAGCCAATCTTAATGATATGGCCAATATGAATGGAATTGCATTATTGCACAGAAATGATCCATTAATTAAGAATTTTGAGAAAAACTTACCTGTTCAATTTAATCGAGATTTCCAGCTATATAAAGACATAAGCGGAGAAACCTCCTATTCAATCAATGATTTTTCTAACTCAGGAATTGCGCAAATATTTAGGCAGGGATCTTCTACCTTTTTATTAATCAGTTCACTAGGAGACTCTAGTATTAGTGATGCTTTTGAAGGAGTAATTAAAAGCTTTGGATCTCAATATTCAGCTATTGAGAGTAATGTTTGTATCGCTAACAGCAAGGGTAAGAGTAACTTCTTCTTTAAACTTCCAGACAACGCTGGCTTGGTTACTTACAAAGGAGATAAAAATAATATGGCATTGCTTTGGAATAAATATAAATACTTCCTTTTAGCAGGATTAGTCGTACTATTAGTATTAGGTTTCTTCTTTGTTAGAAAGCGTGTTAAACAATCTCAGGAGATAATTTAATTGATGCTTTAACCCAACCTAGTAATTATGCCTATTTGTGTATTGAATAATATGATTAGTGTAGGCTTATTTACTACGGCTAAATTGGCTGAAATTGAAACTATTGCTGATGAGTTTGGTTATGCCCCAATAAAAGCGGCACTTAACTTTGGTTACTTAACCAGAAAATCATACGTGGCGTTTTTAGAGCGTGCTGGGTTTCCATTGGTAGATGTTCGCAATGAAGTAGTGGATGAAACTTTTGTAGAGCAATGTGATCTTTTGCACTTGAATGCTTTTCTCTATTTGCCTTTACGCAGGGATGGCAGGGGTAATTTAATTGTTGCTGTTGCGGATCCTATGGATGAACAATTGCAGGGTATTTTAGAAAATAAGTTCAATACAAAAATTCAATTGGTTGCTGCATCAGACTTAGATATTACTTGGATGGTGCATAAATTAAGAGGAGAATTTTACGTAAAAGAAGCGGTATTCAGTTTAATGCGTAAAGATCCAGAAAGCTCTGGATTAACCACTTTTACCGACTATCAGTTACTTTTCATTTTTATTGCAATAGGACTCTCTTTCTTTTTTCTAACCATAAATTTTGTCAATAGCTTTATTTTCATCAATCTGGCATTTAGTTTTATTTTCTTATTTGCGATTGTTTTTAAATTATCCATTGCTTTAAAAGGGTCTAAGTTCGAATTGTCCGAAGTGGTCACTAAGGCTGAAGTTAAAGCGGTAGAAAATAATTCATTACCTGTATATACCATTTTACTCCCTGTATATAAAGAGGATAAACTAATCCGAAAATTGATTTGGAATCTTAGAAGCTTAGATTATCCCCGAGGTAAACTTGATGTTAAATTATTAATAGAAGAAGACGACGATAAAACCCTGAATGCAGTAAAAGACCTTGATTTCCCTGCTAACTTCGAAACTATTGTGGTTCCTTTCCATATGCCTAAAACCAAGCCCAAAGCTTGTAATTACGGGCTTTTCTTTTGTAAAGGTGTTTATTTAACCATTTATGATGCAGAAGATGTTCCAGATTCTGATCAGCTTAAAAAAGTGGTATGCTTATTTAGAAAATTACCCAAAGATTATGTGGTCCTTCAAGGTGCATTAAATTATTTTAATAAGAACGAGAACCTATTAACAAGAATGTTCACCCTAGAATATTCGTATTGGTTCGACTATATGTTACCTGGTTTACAATCGCTAGATGTTCCTATTCCATTAGGAGGAACATCTAATCATTTTAAGTTAGCCAAATTACTTGAATTAGGTGGATGGGATCCGTTCAATGTTACTGAAGACGCCGATTTAGGAGTGCGTGTGTTCGAAAAAAAGTATAAAGTGGGGGTAGTAAACAGTACCACTTTAGAAGAAGCCAATAATGAACCCTTTAATTGGATTAGACAACGTTCTCGTTGGATTAAAGGATACATGCAAACTTTATTGGTTCATATGAGAAATCCACCTCGTTTGATTAAAAAAATTGGATGGAGAGGATTTTTTGGATTTAATTTCTTCGTTGGTTTTACACCTGTCACTTTTTTATTGTATCCACTATTATTGGGTTTTTATATAGTGTATTTGGTTTTTGATTTGCAAACGGTTAGAATACTATTCCCAGATTGGGTATTGTATATTTCTATTTTCAATTTCATAGCAGGAAATACCCTCATGATTTATGTGAACATGCTAGCAGTATTTAAGCGTAGATTTTATGAGTTGATTTTGTTTGCGTTGATGAATCCTTTTTATTGGTTAATGCATTCTATTGCTGCATATAAAGGGTTATGGCAATTAATTTACAAGCCATTTTATTGGGAAAAGACCAATCATGGATTAACTAAAGTATCTCATTCCGCATCTGCAGCAAACGCAGCGGGTAAAGTAAATGAACCACGATGAAGTTAACTGTTCAGCGCATAAGAATTTTGTCATTGTTACTGGTAATTTATTACCTGGCATTGGCGTGGATTTTTAATAGAGCTGGCTTTGAGCATTCAGAAAGATTATTTTATTCTGAAAAAATAATGCTGTTATTCGAAAACAGTGAAAACACTTTATTAACACTGGGAACTACCTTCCCAACTACCTCTTATTTAATCAATATTCTATTTGCGCCTTTTGGCTATTTGTTTGCGCCTATTGCAGGTTCAATTGTATTAATGGTGACACTTTTCTTCTTTGTTTTAAAAGACATTAACGATTCTGAACTCCCGTTTAGAACCCTATTTTTTTCAGTAGTAGTCTTATTCTTTTTACATCCTCAATTTGTTTATGCAGCCATAAGTGGAAGAAATATTGCAGCTATTGTTTTGTTTACTTATTTGTTATTTAGAAGTTTATTCTTTTATTATAATAATCAAACGACTTATTATTTATCCCTTGCCAGTGTTTTTTTGGGTGCTCTTATTTTTTCGGAGATTAAATTTTTGTGGTTGATTTTAGGATTCTTACCATTCGTGGTATTGGTATCATTAGAGGGAATTAAAACCGCTAAAGGTGAGCCCGTTGCTTTACAGTATTACCAAGCCCTTAATAATCGTTCTTTACGTCGTAAGTTGGTTAATAGAACTGTTTCTTTGTATTTTATTTTATACTTGCTTCCATTAGCGGCTATCTTCTTATTTAGAACCTTGAACCAATCGCATGCGGGGGATCCTACGTATTTCTTGAGCAGTCAGTACTCTAACTGGAGGGTTACAGGGGTTTCTACCATTGCCAATATTATGGATAGAGGATCTGGGAATAACTTAAATAAACAAACCCAAATTATCTTTCCAATTTTCACCCTTTTTCTTGCACCCATTTTTTTCTCTGCAATTCTTTTATTTACAGGGAAGCTCTATAAATTACTTACTTTACTTACGCCACTTATTTTTATTTCTGTTGCATTAATTGATATTCAATATTATTTAACAACAGAGTATTATATTATCATACCGATTATTGCTTTTATAGGCTTAAACTTTTCGTCTACTGTAAAAGTGAATCGATTTATGACTTCTGTAATACTGCTTGCAGGAACAGTACTGACCTTAGTAGGGGGCTTTTATTATTTTTCACAGACAGCAGATTTTGAAGAACAACACCTTGTAAAAATAGTCACAGAAAAAAAATTATGGCCTGAAGAAAAAGTGGTGACTGAAGATAAAATTTTAGCTGAATACATTACTAGTATCAAAACCGAAGAAAGACCGGTGTTGATAGACGATGCGGCTGCTTATGGTATCATTGCGCACTTGCCTAATTTAAATTATTTGGTAATGCCTCTTCAAAAGAACTTCATTACAGTAATCGAAAATCCTGCATTATCTGTACAGTATATATTAATTGCCAAACTCAATAACCTCAGGCATAACTTTACTGCGATGAATGCCTACAATATGGTGCAAATGCAAAACCGGTTGAACCTTAAGTCCAACCGGGTTTTTGAGACGGAAAACTGGATTGTTTATTCCGTTCGTTAGTTACGAATCGGCCTTCCACTTTTTAACACACTCTGTATTCTTTCTAAAGATTTCTTTTCGCCACATAAGCTTAGGAATGCTTCTCTTTCTAAGTCTAAGAGGTATTGCTCACTTACTAAAGTTTGCTCACTCAAATCTCCACCACACATAACATACGCTAGTTTACGTGCAACTAATGCATCGTGGTCAGTTGCGTAACCACCTCTCCACATTCCATTAATGCCGGCTAACATAGCGCCTAGACCAGATCTGCCTAAAACTTTAATATCGGTTCTTTGGATTGGAGTATTATATCCTGCTTCGTGTAGTTCTAGTACTGATTTTTTAGCTTCTGCAATTCTTCTTCCGATATTCATAACCACTTCATCTTGTCCAGCTCTTAAAATGCCCATTTCAAAAGCTTCATGAGCTGATGTAGCAACTTTAGCAGTTGCAATAGCAAAGAATCTTTTCTTGAGTGTATTGGTTTCTGGTTCGTCTTCGTGTAATTCATCTGAAGCACGTAATGCAAATTCTTTGGTTCCACCACCACCAGGGATTAAGCCAACTCCCAATTCAACTAGTCCTATATATGTTTCAGCAGCTGCACAAACTTTGTCTGCATGTAAATTCATTTCGCATCCACCACCCAATGTTAAACCATGTGGAGCAGTAACTACAGGTACACTAGAGTAGCGTAAACGCATCATGCTGTTCTGGAACATGCGAATAGCCATATCTAGTTCATCGTATTCTTGCTCAATAGCTAGCATAAAAATCATCCCCACATTAGCACCTGCGCTAAAATTAGGTCCTTCATTCGCTATCACTAATCCTTTAAAACTTTCTTCTGCTTTGCTAATGGCTTTGTTCACTCCTTCTAACACTTCGCCACCCATGCTGTTCATTTTGGTGCTCCATTCTAATCCGGCAACGCCGTCTCCAATATCATACATTCTACAAGCACTATTTTTCCAAACCAGATTATCGCTATGATTTTTTAAGATTAAGAAAGATTCTCCACCAGGAATGGCTTTATAAGATTTAGATACGATATCATAGTACATTCTTTTGCCGTTCTCCACTTTGTAAAAATGAGAAGCACCTGTTGCCAACATTTCTGTAACCCATGGTGCTACTGCATATCCAGCTGCTTGCATAGCTTCCACTGTTTTAGCAACACCTACTGTATCCCATGATTCAAATGCGCCAATTTCCCATCCAAAGCCAGCCATCATTGCGTCGTCTACTCGGTATACTTCGTCGCTAATTTCAGGAATTCTAAATGATATATAAGAGAACAAGGAATAATGAAATGCTCTATAGAATTCACCCGCTTTATCTGGAGCGGCACTCAGCATTTTTATTCTTTGCTTTAAATCTTCAATCGGTTTTGCAGCTTCAAGACTTCCGAATTTGGGCTTAACCCTTGCACCATATTCCATGGTTTCCAAATTCAAGGTTAATATTTCTTTGCCTGCTGCAGATTTTATTTTCTTGAAAAATCCTTGTCCTGTTTTATCACCCAACCAATTGTTGGTAGTGATGGTGTCTAACCAAGCAGGAATAGCAAAAATTGTTTTTGCTTCGTCAGTAGGACAATTGTCTGCTACTCCTTTGGCTACTTTTACCAATGTATCTATACCAACCACATCTGCTGTTCTAAATGTAGCCGATTTAGGTCTACCAATAATTGGGCCTGTTAATGCGTCTATTTCATCTACAGTGAGCTTTTGCTTGTCCATAATATGGAAAATACTCATGATGCTGAATACCCCAATTCTATTGGCAATAAACGCTGGAGTGTCTTTACAAAGCACAGTGGTTTTACCCAAGTGCACGTCTCCATAATGCATTAAAAAATCAACTACTTCTGGGTCAGTAAATGTAGTAGGAATTATCTCTAATAAACGTAAGTAACGTGGAGGATTAAAAAAGTGTGTGCCACAGAAATGCTTTTTAAAGTCATCACTTCTTCCTTCGGCCATCATATGAATGGGTATACCTGATGTATTAGAAGTAATCAGGGTTCCTGGCTTTCTAAATTTTTCTACTTTTTCATAAATCAATTGCTTAATGTCTAAACGCTCTACCACTACTTCAATAATCCAATCGCAACCAGCTATATCCTTCATATTGTCATCGAAGTTGCCGGTCTTAATTCTGTTAACAACTGATTTGGTAAAAACAGGAGAGGGGTTGCTTTTAATAGCTGCTGTGAGGGCATCATTCACCAGCTTATTACGTTCCGCTGGTTTGGTGCTTTCTGCAGCAGCAGCAGGTACCATGTCTAATAATAACACGGGTAATCCTATGCCTGCAAAATGACAAGCAATTCTAGAACCCATTACACCGCTTCCTAATACCGCAACTTTTTTAATTGAACGTTTCATTATTGAATTATTTATGGTCAAGTATCTGCCAAGCATGGCTTAGCAAAATTAGTTAGTTATGCAACTATTTTCCGAAGATAAGCTAAATTTTTTCCGGGGACTCCCTTATGGGCAAAAAAAATATCAAATCTTTCGAGTGGAAAAATTTGATATTAAATACGTTGGGTTATCTAAGGATTTTACTCTTCTGATACGGCAGCGCCTTTGTAAGCAAAATACAAGCAAACAAGGTAAACTGCTAATAATACGTATACTAACATAATCGGGGGGATTTTAGTTATACTAATTTAGTGAGAAAAATAATGCGTTTTTATATTTATATGTTAACATTTGTGAATAATCTCAATTTTTATAGTTTTTGACAAATATTTTATAATTAATCGCAAAAAACCTTTGACAAGAATCTACAAATGATTTTTTAACCGCTGTTTTGAAATAATTGCCACTCAAAATTTAGGAAAGATCTTTAAGTTGGTTAAACGTACTTTTGGAATATGGAAATTAGTGTTAAAACCATTCAGCACTTAGCGCATTTGAGCAGGCTCCAAATTTCGGAGGAGCAAGTTGCCCAATACCAATCAGATATGCAAAGAATGGTTGCTTTCATTGAAAAATTACAAGCGTTGGATACCAATGAGGTAGCGCCTTTGCGCATGATGTCTAATTCGAGTAATGCATTTAGGGCTGATGAAGTAACCCAAAGCCTCACTGCAAGTGAAGCGCTTAAAAATGCTCCAGCACACAATCAACAATACTTTAAAGTACCTACGGTTATTAAAAAATAATAGGATTATGTCTACAGAAGCAATTATACATTTAGAAGGAATTGAGAAAAGTTATTTCATGGGTAACCAGGCTATTCCTGTTTTAAAAGGGATTAACCTCGATATTTTTAAAAACGAATATGTTGCTTTAATGGGACCCTCTGGTAGTGGTAAAAGTACCTTAATGAATATCTTGGGTTGCTTAGATTCCCCAACTGGTGGCCGATATATATTGAATAGCAAAGACGTTAGTAAAATGCTAGACGATGACTTAGCAGAAGTACGCAATACCGAGATTGGGTTTGTATTTCAGCAGTTTAACTTATTGCCTAGACTAAGTGCTGCAGAAAACGTTGCACTTCCCTTGATATATGCGGGTGTTTCTAAAAAAGAACGTTTAGAAAGAGCCCTTGCTGCACTTGATAAAGTTGGTCTTGCTGATCGGTCTCACCACAAATCAAATGAGCTGAGTGGTGGTCAAATTCAACGGGTTGCCATTGCGCGTGCTTTGGTGAATAATCCCTCCATATTATTAGCGGATGAACCTACTGGTAACTTAGATTCTAAAACTTCTGTTGAAGTAATGCAGATTTTTGGAAAACTACAAGATGCTGGTAATACTGTTGTGTTGGTTACCCACGAAGAAGATATTGCAGCTTATGCACACCGTGTGGTAAGATTGCGCGACGGTTTAGTTGAAAGCGATACTACAAAATCTTAGTTTGCCGAACATTTGAGCAGTATCTTTGTAATCATTGCTCAGTTATAGACTATGGCTATTAAGATTTATACAAAAACCGGTGATTTAGGAAAGACTTCATTAATTGGTGGAACCAAAGTTCCCAAAAGTCATATTAGAATTGATACTTACGGAACGGTAGATGAACTGAATTCATGGATTGGCGTTGTAAGCGATTATACTCCTGATGAACATATTAAAGTTGTACTCAAAGAAATTCAAGATCGAT
>JBMLPQ010000139.1:0-5827 GCA_049242025.1 Sediminibacterium sp. | reverse complement strand
AAAGAGAATATGCCGTATTTTTTAGCAGTCATGGCAATTACTTCTTTTTATTAAAGACTAATTTCATGATCACTGGAGCGGTAGTAACAGCAACAATACCTAACACAATTACTTCTAAGTGATCTTTTAAATCGAATCCAAACTGTGCAAGAATCCATTTTTGTAAGAAATGACCTGCAAATAGCATACTTCCTACCCAAGCTACACAGCCTACCACATTATAAAAAGCAAATTTCTTTTTATCCATTTGAACAATACCAGCTACTATAGGAGCAAATGTTCGCACGATTGGAATAAATCGGGCTACAATGATAGCACCACCACCATGCTTTTCATAAAACTCATGCGCTTGTTGCAAATACCGTTGCTTAAAAAACATGTTCTCTTTCCACTGATACATTGCAGGACCAACTTTTCTGCCAAACCAATATCCAGTTGTATTTCCTATGATACCCGCTGCAGAAATCAGCATCATGATTAACAATAAATCAAACACTTCATTTCCTGTAGGAATAAATTCATTGGCTAAATTGGTACTGTAAATACCTGCAACAAATAATAAGCTATCCCCGGGTAAAAAGAATCCCGCAAATAATCCAGTTTCTGCAAAAACAACAAATAAAATCAACCATAAACCTCCATGCTCAATATAAAACTGAGGTTGCAATAAATTAGTCCAATGAAACTCTAGTAATATTTGCATTAACATAACACTGCTTTAATTTTTTTACGACTCCATTTCAAAACTACCTTCCTCTTGTAATTCACCTTCCCATTTGCTTACAACACTTGTAGCCAGTGCATTTCCTAACACATTGGTTCCAGTTCTAAACATATCACAAAAGTGATCAATGGGCAAAATCAAAGCTACCCCTTCTGGTGGAATTTTAAACATTGCACAAGTAGCCAAAACAATAATTAATGAGGCTCTTGGTACACCTGCAATTCCCTTACTGGTTAACATCAAAACCAAAAGCATGGTAATCTGCTCTCCAATTGGCATATGTATACCGTAAGCTTGCGCAATGGCTAAGCTCGCAAAAGTCATGTACATCATGCTTCCATCTAAATTAAAAGAATAACCAAGTGGTAGAATAAATGACACAATGCTTTTCTTGCATCCAAAACGTTCTAACTCTTCTGTTAACTTAGGAAATACCGCTTCACTACTGGTAGTACTGAAAGCTACCAATAGAGGGTTAGCAATTATTTTTAATAAACGAAACATTCTTTTCCCAAGAATTAAAAAGCCAACTGTACATAACAGTGCCCATAAAACGGCTATTCCTAAAACAAAATACCCAAAGTAAATAAAATAAAAACTAAAAATCCCCAATCCTTTATCTGCTACTACTGCAGCCAAAGTTCCAAACACACCAAAGGGAGCAAAATTCATTACATAACCTACAATCTTTAAAATAATATGTGCAACAATGTCTAGTGCATTAATTACAGGCTTAGAATAAGGTCCTAGGTTAGCAGCAGCTACCCCAAAGAAAATGGAAAAGACTACAATTTGCAATATTTCATTCGTAGCCATTGCTTCAAAAATACTGGCAGGCACTACGTGCTCAATAAATTTTTGCAAGGAAAACTCAGAAGTTTTTCCCATTAAATCTTGTAAACCTGCATTATCAGCTTGTGATAGATTGATGTAAGAGCCAGGCTGAAAATAATTCACCAAAATCATACCCACCAATAAACTCACCAAAGAGGCAGACACAAACCACAACATGGCTTTACCACCTACTCTACCAACCGTTTTTAAATCTCCTAATTTTGCAATCCCAACAACCAACGTACTAAAAACCAAAGGAGCTATGATCGTTTTCACCAATCTGATAAAAATAGTTCCCAATAATTTTATGTTCTTAGAAAACGCACTAATTGTTTCAGGAGCGGCAGATTCATGTATAATATATCCTGTTCCTATACCCAATACCATGGCAATCAGGATATAAATAGTCAATTTATTCTTCATCCGGCAAAATTTGAGTTGGCAATATAGCCGTAAATTGAATATAATACCTATTTTGCCAGATAATTTAAAACCAGAACCCAATTAATAAAACTATGAGTTTATTCAGAAAGAAATCGCTTTCAGCGATGCTGGCCAATGCAGAGGATTCTACCAATGGTTTACAAAGAACACTTGGAGCAGGAAATTTAATTGCATTAGGTATCGGAGCCATTATTGGTGCCGGTTTGTTTGTTAGAACTGCTGCAGCAGCAGGACAGTCTGCAGGACCAGCTGTTACCATTTCATTTATTATTGCCGCAATTGGTTGTGCGTTCGCTGGTCTTTGTTATGCAGAGTTCGCAGCAATGATTCCTATTGCAGGTAGTGCGTATGCTTACTCTTATGTTACATTAGGAGAATTGGTTGCTTGGATTATTGGATGGGCTTTAATTATGGAATATGCTTTAGGTGCAGCTACTGTATCCATTGCATGGAGCGAGTACCTCAATAAATTATTTGGAGGATCCATTCCGTATGAATGGTGTCACTCCCCTTTTGAAAGCTTTACGGATTCAGCGGGCGTATTACACCAGGGAATGATTAATGCACCAGCATTATTGATTCTGGGCTTAATTACTTTATTGTTGATTAAAGGAACCCAAGAATCTGCCATTGTAAACGCTATAATCGTTTTCATTAAAGTAGGTATCGTGTTGTTATTTATTGGTATTGGTTGGCAGTTTATAAAGCCTGAAAACCATACTCCATACATGATTCCAGAAGGAACCGCAGCGGTGGTTGATAGTGCAGGAAAAGTTATTGCGGATTATTCCCCCTTCAATAAACATGGATGGGGTGGTGTACTTGGAGGAGCAGCTGTAGTATTTTTTGCCTTCATTGGTTTTGATGCGGTATCAACTGCAGCGCAAGAAGCAAAGAATCCAAAAAGAGATATGCCAATAGGTATTTTAGGTTCTTTAGTGGTATGTACTATTCTATACATTTTATTTGGACACGTATTAACAGGTGTTGCTAACTGGAAGGAATTTGTAGACCCAGAAAAAGGACGTGAAGCCTCTGTTGCTTATGCTATTTCTGCTTATATGACCGGTTATGGTTGGTTAGCACAAGCAGTAACCATTGCAATTTTAGCTGGATTCTCTTCTGTAATTTTAGTAATGTTAATGGGCCAGAGCCGTATTTTCTACTCAATGAGTAATGATGGTTTGATTCCAAAAGCATTTGGAGAATTACATCCAAAATTCCGTACTCCTTACAAAGCCAATATTATACTCTTCGTATTTGTAGGATTATTTGCGGCATTTGTGCCAGGTCATGTTGCAGGAGACCTTACTTCTTTTGGTACCCTATTTGCTTTTGTGTTAGTAAGTGTTGGGGTTTGGGTATTAAGGGTAAAATCACCTGAATTAGAGCGTCCATTTAAAACACCAATGGTTCCATTGGTATCTTCATTAGGCGTAATTGTATGTACTTCAATGATTTTTGTTCTAGATGCAACAACTTTAAAAGTTGCATTTGGATGGATGGCATTGGGCTTAGTAGTGTACTTTGTTTACAGTAAAAAAAGAAGTAAACTGAACTAATCAATAAAATCTCTTATTCTAAAAGCCCCAACGAGTGTTGGGGCTTTTTTTTTCACTAATTTCGCCATCCGAAAACAACAATTATGGGAAGGATTTTTGAAGTACGTAAAGCAAGCATGTTTGCCCGTTGGGATAAAATGGCAAAAAACTTTACCCGCATTGGTAAAGAAATTGTAATTGCAGTAAAAGCATCAGGACCTGATGTTGCTACGAATCCAGCATTAAGAAGGTGTTTCCAAAATGCCAAAAGTGTGGGTATGCCCAAAGACCGAGTTGAAGCTGCAATTAAGCGAGCAATGGGCAAAGACACTAGTAACTACGAAGAAATTCTATATGAAGGATATGCCCCTCATGGTGTTGCATTGTTGGTAGAAACAGCTACAGATAATCATGTTAGAACTGTGGCCAACGTTAAGAGCCATTTTAATAAAGGAAATGGTGCAATGGGTACCAACGGAAGTGTAAGTTTCCAGTTCAAGAAAATGGGGGTATTTAAACTAAAAGCAGAAGGCCAAGATTTAGAAGAAATGGAATTGGAATTGATAGATCACGGCTTAGATGAGTTAGGAGAAAGTGAAGACGACAATGGTAATCCAATCATTGTGTTGCGTTGTGCATTTACCGACTTTGGTAGGTTGCAAAAAGAGCTAGAAGACAGAAATATCACCCCTATTAGTGCAGAATTGGAATGGATTCCTACAAATACAGTTCCTGTTACAGACGAGCAGGCAGAAGACGTTTCAAAATTAATTGAGAGACTGGAACAAGACGAAGACGTAAATAAAGTATTCCATAATATGGGATAATAAATTGAACTTTATCAAATGGAAATTTCATCCGATACAAACCCCGTTATTTTATTTGACGGGGTTTGTAATTTATGTAATAGCACCGTATTATTTGTGATTAAACATGATCCGAAAAAGCAATTTCGTTTTGCTTCTATTCAGGGGGATTATGGCCAAAAAGTATTAAAGCAGTTTCATTTACCACCCGACTCACTAAATTCTTTTATTCTCGTAAAAGACCATCAAATTTATACGCATTCTACAGGCGCTTTAAAAGTTGCAAGGCAATTATCGGGGGCATGGCCATTGCTGTATATCTTGATCATTATACCACCCTTTATACGCAATGCAGTATATCAATTCATTGCAAATAACCGGTATAGATGGTTTGGGAAAAAGGAACATTGCCTGGTTCCTAGTCCAGCACTTAAAGACTTATTTTATATTTAATCCCTCCTATTGACCTAATGTTGCTGATTGAAGGAATATTAGTTTGCCAAATATTCAACCTTTAAAGTAATAGAGGCCGTTTTCTCTTTTGAAGTAGTATTAAAAGAACCTCCATAACTGTAATCTTCATTATCATTTTTACCAGTAATCTGAAAAACCCCCATGTTGGCTTTTTTAAGTGAACCAAGATTTACTGCAGAACTTTTAGCAATGGTTTCTGCACGCAACTTAGCGTCTTCAGCAGCTTTAGCTAATAAGTCTATTTTCAACTCATTTAATCTACTATAATAATAGCTAGGCTTATTTGAATTAAACTCAATTCCTTTTTGCAAGAGCTCTGTTACTTCTCTAGAAATTTTTTCTACTAATTTAATTTCTCTTGAATCTACTTTAACGCCACCGGTTAAAGTGTAGCCACTAAATACCGATTTAGATGTTCCGTTGGGGCCATTTTCGTAGTTAAAATTTTTGACTACATCAACTGCTAAAAAAACCATACTAGAATCTGGAAGCCCTTTCTCTTTTAAATAAGATTTAATGACCGCTTCATCAGACTTGATTTGAGTATAAGCTTCTTTTAAATCATATCCCGATCTACTGTATTGGCCTTTCCAAACAATTTGATCGCTGATAAAATCCTTCTCAGCCAATCCCGTCACCACAATTGTTTCTGTACTAATAAATTTATACTTGTAGGAGTTGCCTAAAATAAACGCACTAATTAAAATAGTTAATGCAATAACAATTGTACTGACAGATGCTTTCATATTGGTTAATTGTTTATTCGTTCATCATATTGCGAACCACACTAATAACGTCCTCGGCATTGGGCTTACTAAAATAATCTCCATCACTACCATAACTAGGCCTATGTGCTTGAGCTGTAAGGGTTCGAGGTCTTACATCCAACCATTGAAAAGCATTCTGGCCTTCAATCACTTGGTTATACATGTAAGCAGCCGCGCCACCAGGTACGTCTTCATCTACAAATAAAATTCGATTGGTTTTCTTTAAAGAATCTAATA
>JBMLPQ010000138.1:11070-20262 GCA_049242025.1 Sediminibacterium sp. | reverse complement strand
GGGTTTGCAAAGGTAGAAAAAACAGCCCAATTTGCCAAAGTAAACTAAAAATAAGGTCTATAAATGCAAGCTCCATCCTAACTTTAGCTTCGAATTGAGCAAATATGCAGCTAATAATAGATGAAAAAAAGATAAAAAAGACCTTTTTACTGCTGCTAGGAGGTGTTTTAACCTATTTAGTTGGAGAATCGGATTCGTTTGTGGATAACTGGTATGCCGAAAAATTTTATCCACTTTGGTCGAATTGCTTGAAAAAAATATCCCATTTTTTCCCTTTTTCGATTGGCGATTTATTTTATACTGGATTATTGGTATACCTCAGTATTCAATTTTTTAAGTGGTTCATCCAATTTTTATCCTCCCATAATCGGCTTGATGTTTTACTTGGCTTGTTGAATCGAATGATACAATTTACTTTGATTGGCTATATTTTATTTCAATTCTTTTGGGGGTTCAATTATAAAAAAGGAGGGATTGCACTTCAGTTAGGCTTAAATCCTACTGAGTATAACCAAAAAGAAATTACCTATTTAACGAATCAGTTAATTGATTCTGCCAATTTTTATAGAAAAAAAATAGGTCCAGGAGCTTTACCCAGTTTCACTAAAGCTCAATTAATTGAAACCGCTCAAAATGCATACGATAAAGCTGCTTTGGATTTTCCTTTTTTAGCTACCAAAATTCAATCAATTAAATTTAGTTTATTCGAACCAATTGCAGATTATGTTGGATTTTCTGGTTATTACAATCCATTTACTGCTGAAGCCCAGTTGAGAAAAGATTTGCCAACAATTTTAAACCCCTCAATTCTTTGTCATGAAGTAGCGCATCAATTAGGGTATGCTAGTGAAAGTGAAGCAAGTTTTGTTGGGTACCTTACTGCAAAATATAGTAGTGATCCCTATTTACAATATTCTATGTATTTAGATTTATTGAGTTATTCGCTAAATGAGCAGTACCTTTTGTATGCTAAAGAAGATTATGCTTCATTTGAGAAAGTGGTAAAAAACAATCAAAGTAGGATAGATTCATTGGTGAAAAATGATCGCAAAGAAATTAGAGATTTCTTTTATGCCCGTCGCAATATCATTAGCCCAATCAGTAATACTTTATACGATCAATTTTTAAAAATGAATCAGCAAATGGCCGGAATTAATAGTTACAATGAAGTAATTGCCTGGCTAATTAGTTACCAAAAAAAGTATAAAAATGAAAATCAATAATACGCTTAAATTAATCATCTCCTTAGTGGCAACAGTTGGATTTGGCTCTCTAGGCGGTATTTTCACCATCGCAGAAATACCAACTTGGTATGCTGGATTAAATAAGCCTTCTTTTAATCCGCCCAATTGGATTTTTGGCCCCGTGTGGACTACCTTATATGTATTAATGGGAATCAGTTTCTATCTAATCTGGAAATTACCTGAAAGCGCAATCCGTAATCAAGCAATCCGACTATTCATTATTCAATTTATATTGAATTTTTGTTGGTCAATTATTTTCTTCTCCATGCACCAAATTGGTTGGGCATTTGTAGAAATCATTGCCATGTGGGTATTTATTTTACTCACTATTATGCAATTCAGAAAGCTATCTATGACTGCAGCTGTTTTACTGATTCCTTATCTACTTTGGGTAAGTTTTGCCAGCCTGCTCAATGGAAGTATTTGGCAACTAAATTAAAATTTATTCTTCCACATCATGCTTTCAATGGGCTTATTCGGTTGACCACTGTATTTGGCATTGCCTTTTTGATTATACTTTACCCCAATTTCTCCATCAACGGGGAAGTAAATTAATTGCCCAATTGGCATGCCCCTATATACTCTAACGGGCTGTTTGCAAGATATTTCTAACGTCCAGTTGCCACAGAAACCAACATCGCCCTTTCCTGCAGTTGCATGAATATCAATACCCAATCTTCCGGTAGAAGATTTGCCTTCTAAAAATGGTACATGGGCATGGGTCTCGGTATATTCTTCCGTAACGCCTAAATAAAATCCACTTGGGTGAAGTACATACCCTTCATCTGGAATTTCAAAATAGGTAATCGTATTATGCTTTTTAGCATCTAATACTTCATCGTTGTAAGTGGCTAGCCATTTGCCAAGATGTACGTCGTAACTGTTGCTCCCTAAATCGGCTCTATCGTAAGGTTCAATTTTAATAGTTCCTTTTTCTATTTCTTCTAAAATGCGTAGATCACTTAAAATCATTTCCCGTTATATTTTACCAATGAGTTGCAAAAAAATACTAATTATGCAAAATAGTTTAAATTCTTTTTGTGCCCATTTATTTTCATAAAATAATCAATGATTTTACTCAATTAGCCGTTTGGAAGATTGAGGAAACAGAATTCTTTTTTGCCCAAAAAGTATCCGTACATCAACAGGTAACCCATCCCCACAAGCGATTACAGCATTTAGCGGGGAGGTTTTTACTCCCTTTTCTATATCCTGATTTTCCTAGTGAATTGATTCAAATAGCTGATACCCGGAAGCCTTTTTTACCCAATGAAGCCTATCATTTTTCCATTTCGCATTGTGGGGATTATGCTGCAGCTATCGTTAGTTCTACTCAAAGGGTTGGAATAGATGTGGAGATGGTGACCCACCGCGTAAACAAAATCAGGCATAAATTCTTACATATAGCCGAATTAATTGATTGGAATATTGAGTCATTAGAAGAGCAAGAAAAATATCGTACCCTAACATTACTTTGGAGTGCTAAAGAAGCCATGTTTAAATGGTGGGGAAGGGGAGATATAGACTTTAGTGAGTGTATGCAAGTTGAAGCTGCTATTTTGGCTTCAACGGGTATTTTAAAAGCAAATTTTCGGAAAGATGAATTTAGTACTTCTCTGCAATTGCATTATCGATTAACGAACGAATTGAGCCTAGTCTGGGTATTGAATGACTAATTTAATCGTATTTACCTGTTTTCGGCATTTTCTTTAAATACTTTAATAGAGAACATTTTAGATGTGTTTTTAACAATTGTCCCATTGTACGTGCTTTTAAATATTGGGGATTATTAAAATGAACAAATAAAGCTTCTCTTAATTCAGCTATTTTTTCATCAGTAGATATAGGATCATCATCCATAATATCTAAAAGCTCTTTAACTCTATATCTAGAAGAGACCAAACGAAAAGTCATCATAGTTTTTTCCTCAGCCTGGTATTGTTCTATGGATCGTTTATCTAAATGCGTTAATACCATATTCACCAAAGCCTGATTGTCTTTAAAAAATTGCGGTAGGTATAAATTCTTTCGACCTTCATAAGATTGCTGATCAAAATCTATTGCCCTAATTCTATACTGAAAGTCTTCAATATCAGGAATGATATTCACTACAAAATTATAAGAACGCATATCTCCTAATAATTGAACAAAACATCGTTCATTAAATTTGACAAATTCTTTAGCTAGCCTGATTTTGTTGGTACTGTTTGCATCTACATAATCACGAATAAACAAGTCTCCGGGTATACCAGGGATATGTTCTTCAATAAGTGTGTCTTTACTAGTGAAATAAGTAATTCGATTAGGAGAAAGAATATGCTCCAATTCTAATCCATAAATTCTACTAGCATCTGCTCTTTTGATATAATAGTGATCGTAGTTGTCATTGAACTTGTTTACAATTCGAATACGAAATGGCTGACTATTTCCAAAATAACAATAGTCAATTCTTGCTACGTCTAAGTGATTAGCAAAACTTAAATCGCCTTCTGTTTTTAAAATGGCATACACTTTTACCAGGCTTTCCCTTAAAAAATCCCATTCTCGCATATCATATGAAACTTGTTCCCATGCAGTTTCTTTTCCATTTTTATCTTTTAATGGAATAGTATACGTGAATCTTTGTAAATCTTCGTAGCTAAAGGGGAGTAAGACCTCTCTGCCATAACGTTTTAAATAATGACGCAAGTCTTCCTTAATGGGGAACATCGGTTTCCTTCTTGAGGGAATATTGGCTTTCCCTTCGGGATTGATATGGTCAAAGAAATTAATCAATTAACAATGTGTCATTATCTTCTAATAAATTCAAATTAACCGCATCTGCTCCAGCAATTCCTTCTACCGATCCTTGAATATGTGCTGCATTTAATAAAACTTTTTCAAGTTGTTTTTCACGAGCTTTCCAAAGTCTTTCCATGGTATCTCTTTCTTTTTGAATACTTTGCCTCATGCTCATAAATCCTTCGCGAATGGCTTTCCACTGCTCACTAAACTCTGTACCTGTTAAATAATCATAAAGCATGACCATTTTATCGCCTTTATTTTCTTGACTTTTACGAGCATCTGCAATTTTTAATAATGCATTCCGAAGTAATAAAGCCACACTTCTAACTTCATTAAAAGTGCAGATATATACGCCATCTTTTTCACCAAATCTTTCCATGTCTTTTGGGAAAGTTTGTGTAACAATTACTGCCACATCTGCCCCATGACTGCGCATATCTTTCTTTAGTTTCTCAATCCATTCATTGGAAAAGTCTTTGGTTCTTTTACTCTCATAAATAATTTTTCCTGACTCATTTCCAAATTGATTACGTACAATTTGTATACAATCGGCGCCTCTTACTCCTTTGCCAACTTCTTCAATTTTATCAAACGGGAAAGTGGATTGGAGCATTTCTTCTAACATAAGCTCTTGCACTTCTCCTTGTAATTGCATACTACCTTGTTCAGATTTTCTGCGCATTTCTTCTACCAGTTTTTTCTGGTCTTCAATTTGCTTTTCTAATTCTTTGGTTCTTAATAAATATTCTTGTTCTTTTAAACTAATCTTATCGGCTTCTTCCTTCTGTAATTGCTCTTTTAGTTTAGACCGTTCTTCCAATAACTGGCGTTGAATGGTCAATTGCATTTCAGCTTCTTTTGTTTTTAAAGCCTGTTCTTTTTGCAAAAATTCCAATTCTTTTCTTCTAGACTCTTTCAGTTTTTCCGCGTTCTCAGTAGCTTCTTGTTGCAATAATTTTAGTTGATTCTCATAATCAGCAGCCAAAGATTTTCTAACAGCCTCCTGCATTTCAGTTTGCACTTTCATTTTTTCTGCTTCTAAAAGCGCTGCAGTTTCAATCTCTTTCTTCTTTTGCCATTCTTTCATCTTCCCACGCAGTTCTTTCTCAATTTCATCTCGCATGGTGTCGCCAGGTTCAAATTGATGTTTACAATTAGGGCAGGTTATAATAAAACTAGACATAAATCAATTTTCAGCTGTGAAGGTATTAAAATTGATTGTAGACGTGGAAATATGTTCAAGAATGCTGATTTTTGTTGATAATTCACAGCTTATGAGTATAAAATATTTAATTCAAAATGTTGCTATTGTAAATGAAGGGGAGATTCATATTACAGATGTTTTATTTTATGATGAATACATTCAGAAAATCGGGACAATTCAACCACAAGATGATTTCTTAGTGATAGATGGAACGGGTAAATTTCTATTGCCCGGGGTAATTGATGCCCAAGTCCATTTTCGAGAGCCTGGTTTAAGTAATAAAGGGGATATTTTTTCAGAATCCAGGGCAGCAGCAGCAGGAGGGGTAACTTCATTTATTGACATGCCCAATACCGTACCGAATGTGCTGACGAATGAACTACTTAAACAGAAATATGAAATTGCATCAACAAATTCTGCCATAAATTACGGCTTTGCAATGGGTATTAGTGCGAGTAATATGGATGAGTTACTTGCTGGTGACACAGCACAGTATTTAATGATAACCGATGATGGGCTATACTTTTCAGGGAAAGGAAATATACTTGCTGATAATAATCACTTAATGGATCATATTTTTTCAAGGTCTAAAAATTTAATTGCCATTCATGCAGAAAAAGAAGCCATCATTGAAACCAACGAAATAAAGTATAAAGAAGAGTTCGGAGACAATATTCCTGCAAAAATGCATCCCATTATTCGTAGCGAAGCTGCTTGCTATGCTGCTTCAAAAGATGCAATAGATATTGCAAATAAGTACAATGCTCGTTTGCATATATTACATTTATCAACAGAAGCAGAAACGCATTTGTTCCGCAATGATATACCGTTAATGGAAAAGAATATTACCTGTGAGGTATCTGTTCATCATCTTTGGTTTTCTGATGCAGATTATGATCATTTAGGAATGCGCATCAAATGGAATCCAGCCATCAAATCGATCAAAGACAAAAATGGTCTCATGACGGCCTTGTTAAATGATAAGATAGATATGATTACTACAGATCATGCTCCTCATTTACTTGAAGAAAAAGATGTTCCCTATTTTCAATCAAAATCTGGAGCTCCAATGGTGCAACATACCCTAAGTTGTATGTTGTCATTTTATCAAGATGGGATTATTTCATTGGAAAAAATAGTTGAAAAAATGTGCCACAATCCCGCACTTATCTACAATATTTCAAAAAGAGGATTTATCAAAGAAGGGTATTACGCAGATTTAGTGTTGATAGATTTTGGTGAAAGCTGGATAGTAAGTAAAGATAATATTTTATACAAATGTGGGTGGTCTCCTTTAGAAGGAACTCAGTTTAATGCTACCATTCGAAAAACATTTGTGAATGGCCAACTTGTTTATGACAATGGGAAAATTATGGACAATATTCATGGCAAAGCTTTAACCAATTCATAACTGATTGTAAATGTTTAAAGACAGAAAGCTAGTAATTGCAACCATGCACAAAAAAGAGCAAGTGCTTGCGCCCATTTTAGAAAATGGGTTAGGGGTTAAATGTATTCTTCCAGAACATTTCAATTCAGATGAATGGGGCACATTTTCTGGTGAAATTGAACGTAAACATGATCCTATAGAAACTGCAAGACAAAAATGTTTGAAAGCAATGGAGTTGTCTGGTTGCGATTTAGGAATTGCCAGTGAAGGATCTTTTGGCCCTCATCCGAGTATATTTTTCGTACAGGCCGACGATGAATTCCTATTGCTTATTGATTCAAAAAATAAGCTTGAAATTATCAGTAGAGAATTGAGTACCAATACCAATTTTAATTCAAAAGCAATTCAAACTGAAAGAGAATTACTAGATTTTGCATCAATGATCAATTTCCCATCACATGGTCTAATTTTAAAAGGATTGAATAATGATAAAAATATTATTCACAAAGGCATTATTGATCAAGATGAATTGATTCGGGTTTTTAACGATTTAATGCAGCGAAATTTGACGGTGCAAGTAGAAACAGATATGCGGGCAATGTACAATCCAACTCGAATGTCTGTAATTGAAGTGCTTGCAAAAAAGCTTATCACAAAAGTTCAATCAACTTGTCCAAATTGTGAACTGCCAGGATTTGATATTACTGATTTTAAAGCTGGATTAACATGTAGTTTATGTGGCATGCCCACAAAATCTACCATTGCCCACTTATCTGTTTGTAGTCGTTGCGGTTTTACCAAAGAGGATTTATATCCTAATGGTAAAACCGCAGAAGACCCTATGTATTGTGACCGATGTAATCCTTAATTAAAACTTTTCAGGCAAACTTAAGAATGGTGTTTTACCATCGGTAATAATCAACTTGCTATTGTTGCTATTAGACAAAAACTTAAATGCTTCGATTTGTCTAAGTTTCAAAATGGTTGGCGTAAGTGTTTTATTAATTGTATCGTTGGCTCTTTTCACCGCTAATGCTTCTATAGTCATTGCATTTGCTTTACCTTCTGCTTCAATTTCAAACATACGTTTTCTTGCTTCTGCCTGAATGATTGCTGCATTTTTTTCACCTTCTGCTTGAATACGAGCAATTTCTTTTTTACCTTCTGCTTCAATAATTCTTCTTTCCGCGTCGCGCTTCTCCCTTTCTTTTACAAATTCCATTCTTTGCGCATCTTGTTCTGCCTGTAATTTTTCTTCGATGGTTCTTGCTAATCCTTCAGGTAGTCGAATACTTTTCATCAAAACATTGTCTATCACAAACCCCCTTGGTTCAAGAATATCTGTCATTTGTTTGCGGATGGCACTTTCAATTTGAGCTCTTTCGCCACTATGCATGTCTTTAGCTAAAAATTTAGAAGTGATATCTGCTGATGCGGACCTGAATACAGGAAGAATTACTTCACTTTCATAATTCAGTCCAATATTTTGAACGATTTTTGGAGCGGCTTCTGGCTTAATTCGATATAATATGGATATTTCTGAACGAATGGTCAAACCTTCTTTAGAAGGAAGGTCTGGCTTTACTTCAATATTCATTGAACGGGTAGGAACTTTTAAGATGGTAGTAGTAAGAAGATTATACCCCTTAGGACCTTGCTCCACATAAACAGGATCAATTTTTCCTAATCTTCTTTTTACTCCCACTTCGCCTTGTCTAATTACAGTACATGAGCTAACAAGGATAACTAAAACGGTTAAAAATGTAAAATTGCGTTTCATAAAAATAGGTTTGGTGAAAAAATATTCTTTTAATAAAAACCAATTTTTATGCCACTAAAACAGAAATTCCCCCTTTATTCTTAATATGAATAAAAACAATTGTCCTTTAACGGAATTTTTCCATTTGTTGCTGATTAAATTCAATACAGCACAATGCCCAATCAGCCATATATTGAGCTTGGTCTATAGGTATAAATGGAATGATTACTGTTTCACCAGCGGTATACAATTCAATCGTAGCAAGGTTTTTTCTTCTCTGGAAAGGACTTGTTTTGATAGATACTTGTTGAATTTTATCAAAGTTCAATAAGATGTTTTCCTCTCCCCAAATTCCTTTTTGAATTTGTAAACTGGTGTTATTCCTCCAAAATCTAAATTTTTGATATTTTACCCAATTGGAAATGGTGAAATAAATTAAAATTACTAGCGGGAAAAATATATACCAAGGGTTCCAAAAATAGATGGCTATAGCAGCTATAAATGTTATTGGTAGTACAAATACAACAGTATCCCTCCAACCATAAGATTTGTCTACGCAATTGAATTGCTCTTTCTTAGATGGCCATATTGCTTGATATGGCGACACTAATTGATACAATAAATCGGCTTGCATAATTGGAAGTTGAATATGTTGTCCTGTTTTAAGGATATCTTCCCCAGTCATAAAAAACCGAACGATTTTAATCCCTAAAACTTTTCGGATAAAATTATTATTCCAACTAATTAATTGAACCTTATTCTGAATGAGCATTTTTTGTTGGGTTTGCAAAAAGCCCCATTCCATTTGAAA